>NZ_QRVI01000041.1:826-11399 GCF_003458715.1 Eubacterium sp. AF22-8LB | reverse complement strand
TCATAAAATGCTCTCCTTTACCTTCATTATTGCAAAAAATTACTACCAACTTAACAAATTCCGATTTATCTATAATTTAGACTTCATTATAATCATGTTGATTGAATTATCAATAGAAAATTTTATCTGTTTTGTGTGTTTGTGTTAACACAATGTTTTATAAAAAGGATTATTATATGCGTAGAACTACTACAAGACTACTACTTGCAGATGTGTTCTGAAAACACTCCTCTCCGTCTAACTAACGGAGTCTTGGGTGTTTTTTTTATTTGTGAATTCAATTAAAATAGTAATGAAAAGAGTAGGTGGTTTTGTGAAACAGACGAATGATAATTTGACTATTATAAATGACTTACAAAAGGAAATTCAATGCTTGAAGAACATTTTGGAGCGAGAAGGAATTTCTTATCAGGAAGAATTGGATCAATTAAAGAATTCTACAAATACAGAACCTTTTGAAACGAATCAAGGCAGTCGTATTGCTTTTCCAAATGAAATCACAAAAGATATGGCAAATCGATTTTTTGCTTGTTTTTGGGGTCGTACAGACGTATACGCAAAAAGAGTAGAAAGCAAGAAAACAAATAAAGCGGGATACTATCCACAATGTATTAATTTTTGGTCAGACGGTTGTGGTAAGAAATGGAATGCAGGATTTCGTTGCCAAGATTGTCATTACCAAAAGTATAAAGCTTTGACAATTGATAGTATTATGTCACATTTAAAAGGAAATGAAGTGATTGGTGTTTATCCATTGCATAAAGATAATACGTGTCGCTTTTTGGTTTTTGATTTTGATAATCATGACAAAGATGCAGGAAATGATTTTGCAAATATAGATGAGAGTTGGAAAGAAGAAGTTAATGCGATGCGAACAATATGTCAAATGAATGGAATTGATCCATTGATAGAGCGCTCTAGATCAGGGAAAGGAGCGCATATTTGGATTTTCTTTGATAAACCGATTTCAGCTATTTTGGCAAGAAATTTTGGGAATGCTTTGTTGGATAAAGGGGCAGAACAAGTGAATTTAAAATCATTTAAATACTATGATCGTATGATACCAGCACAAGATAGTATGCCAAAAGGTGGCCTGGGAAATTTGATCGCATTGCCATTACAAGGACAAGCGTTGAAAGATGGCAACAGTGCATTTATTGATGAAAATTGGAATGCCTATTCAAATCAATGGAATATATTGTGGTCTAAGCCTAAGCTTTCACAGGTGTTTATTGAAGATAAGATAAAAGAATGGCATGGTAATCTAAATGATAAGCCATGGGATTCAATGAGTGAATTTGACAAGAATGAAGTGAATGGAAAAATGCATATCACTTTATCGAATGGTATTTATGTGGATACTTCAAATTTAAGTGTATCGATTCAAAATAAAATTCGTAAATTGGCTAGAATTAGTAATCCTATTTATTATAAAAATCAAGGTATGGGAATTTCTACTTTTGGCATGTATAAATATATTTATCTTGGTGAAGATCATGATAGTGGATACATACAAATTCCTAGAGGATGTTATGATACTTTAATGTCTTACAATAAGGATGCAAGAATTAAAATGATGGTTGATGATAAAAGGCAACAAGGAAGAGGTATTGATGTTACTTTTAAGGGTGAGTTAAAGCCTGAACAAAATGTAGCTCTAAATAAAATGATTGAGCATGATAATGGTATTTTGTTAGCGGCTACAGCTTTTGGTAAGACCGTTCTTTGTGCAGATTTAATTGCGACAAAGAAAGTGAATACATTAATTTTATTGGAGAGTTCATCCTTATTAGAACAATGGAAAGATAAGCTGCAGACATTTTTGAGTATAAATGAAGAGTTACCTGAATATACGACACCTAAGGGATTGATAAAAAAGAGAAAATCATTGATAGGTACTTTACAAGGATCTCATGATTCTATGACTGGTATAATTGATATCGCAATGGCTGGTTCTATATGTAAAAAAGGGGAATTTCATAAACTGTTGAATGAATATGGCATGATCATTGTGGATGAATGTCATCATGCGGCTTCAAATACAGAAAGTGCTGTTTTAAAAGAAATTAAAGCTAAGTATGTGTATGGTGTTACAGCAATTGATCGAACGGATCAATTGGATAAAATGAATTTTATGCTTATTGGTCCAATACGACATAAATATTCCGCAAAAGAACAAGCGAAACAACAAGGGATTCCTCGTTTGTTATATCCTCGGTTTACACATGTGGTTGCACCAAGAGGAATGATGAAAGATGAAAAGAATCCAAATGAAGCATACTCAATATTACGAGATAATGATTTGCGGGATCAAATGATTATTCAGGATATAAAAGAATGTATAAAGAAAAAACGTACGCCTGTTGTATTATCAAAATATGTCATTCATTGTAAGAAACTATATAAACAATTAGAAGGTGTGGCAGATTCAGTTTTCTTGTTGATAGGTAGTCAATCAAAAAAAGAAAATAATCATATTGTAGAATTAATGAAAAGTGTACCTGAAGATAAAACTATGATATTAGTTGCGACAGGATCACTCGTTGGAGAAGGCTTTGACCTTGATAGATTAGATACTTTGTTTCTAGCGATGCCGGTAGCTAGTAGTGGGGTTATAGAACAATTTACAGGAAGAATTCATCGGTTATATGATAAAAAAGATACAATATTAGTATATGATTACGTAGATGTCCATATTCCAATGTTTGATCGAATGTATGGAAAAAGATTAAAGGCCTACAAAAAATCAGGCTATGAATTGATTTCAGATACGAATGATATAAAAAATGAATCAAAAACTTCTCAATCTATATTTGATGCAAGTAATTATTACGATACGTATAGTCAAGATTTATTGCGAGCTAATAAGAATATAGTTGTATCTAGTCCTTCATTATCTGGCGATAGAGTTGTAGAATTTACTAAATTGGTTAAAGAAAAGATGGAAAGTGGAGTTGAAGTAACCATAGTTTCTTGGATGCCTGATAAAATTAGGTTTGGAAGTTCAAATTATAGAATGCAGTTGTTAGAAGAAATGAGACAATCTGGTTTTTATCTAAAATCTGCAGAAGATAACTGTGAACATTTTGCGATTATTGATCAGGAAATCGTATGGTATGGAAATATTAATTTGTTGGGTAAGCAAGATGTAGAAGATCATATTATGCGGATTCAAAATAAAGAAATCGCAAATGAACTTATGGAAATGACTTTCGGGAATAGTTTATATAATTATTTGAATAACTTCTAGAAATTTTCCTAGAAGTTTTTCTATTTGTGATAAAATGAGTGGGCAGGTGATATTAGATGAGTGAAAAAAGAGAAGGTTATCAGTTTGTTGGTTGGTATATAGATAAAGAGTGTACAAAAAGATTAAATCCAGGTGGAGTGCTTCCTCATTCTGTAACTTTATATGATAAATGGATTCCTATTTGGTATCCAATTGAATATGATGTGGATGGTGGAGTTATGTCGCGTCGTAATCCGAGATATACATGCATTGAATCGGAAGAATTGTTGTTGTATCCAGCGTTTAAAAAGGGGGTTATGTTTGTAGGTTGGGAATTTAATGGTGAAATTATAACGAGTTTACCAGCAGGCATTCATGAACCTGTTATATTGACAGCTATTTATAAAGAATGTCCAGTTATCCACTTTGAAACGTGTGGTGGAGCTAATTATATGGATGTATGTACGGATGAACATGGATTATTGGCAAATTTAAAACCACCAGTTCGAGTTGGATATACCTTTGATGGATGGTTCTGGGATTGTGATTATCGTTGGCGTTATAACTTGGATGAACCAATTCATGAGTCTTGTACTTTATATGCCCATTGGCAAGTAAGTCAATATAAGATTACATATGATTTGAATGGGGGATTAAGTAGTCGAAGAAATCCAAAGTCATATACGTATTTTTCGGATACGATTCACTTGTTGCCAGCATCGAAACCAGGCTATGAATTTGTTGGCTGGTTTGATGAAAGAGGAAATGAGTTAAATGTCATTCGAGAGCATTCAATGGGAAATAAGCATTTAATTGCACAGTTTAGAAAGAGGGAATTATATTAGTATGCAAAATCCTTTAGGATATGAAAAAGAGTCATCATTATTAAAAAAGTTTGCGATACCAAGTATTATTTCAATGCTCGTATCGTCACTATACAACATTGTGGACCAAATCTTTATTGGTCAAGGCGTTGGTTTTTTAGGTAATGCTGCAACCAATGTAGCATTTCCACTAACTACGATTGCCTTGGCCATTGCCTTGTTGATTGGGATTGGTTCAGCTAGTTTATTTAGTTTATATCTAGGTGAAAAAAAGCCAGAACGATCAAGTAGTATTGCGGGTAATGGCATTAGTATGTCTGTGTTGTGTTCTATGATTTATGTTGTTTTAGTGTTTGTTTTTCTTGAGCCATTATTGAAGTCGTTTGGTGCTACAAGTACAATTATGCCTTTGGCTTTAGAATATACACGTATTACGACATTGGGAGTCCCATTTTTGATTACAACAAATGTTATTAGTAACTTAATTCGTGCGGATGGATCACCAAAATACTCAATGATATGTATGGTTGCAGGAGCTATAGTCAATACAATCTTAGACCCAATATTTATCTTTATGTTTCATATGGGAGTTGCCGGAGCCGCCATTGCCACAGTAGCCGGTCAGGTGATTTCATTTATTATTGCTGCTTGGTATATCAAGAACTTTCAGCATATTGAATTTAATAAAAATAGTTTACGAATTTCTTTGAAGGATACAAAGGAAATGGCAACCATTGGAATGAGTGCTTCATTGAATCAGATTGCGATTTTATTTGTACAAATTGTTTTGAATAATTCATTGACATATTATGGACAGTTTACAAAGTATGGTAGTGATATTCCTTTAGCTGCATGTGGTATTGTAATGAAAACCAATGCGATATTATTAGCTATCATCATTGGTATTTCGCAAGGTATGCAACCAATTATTGGATTTAATTATGGAGCCCAAAAATATGAGCGTGTCAAAAAGACGTTTAAGCTTGCGGTTAGTGCGAATTTAGTTGTTTCCTTTATTGGTTGGGCTTTATTCCAATTCTGTACAAGCAAAGTACTATCGATTTTTGGATCAGGCGATGCAAACTATTTTGAATTTGCGACAATGTTTATGCGAATCTATCTAATGCTAGTATGTGTTGATGGAGTACAGATGTTATCGTCAAGCTTCTTTTCGTCAATTAAAAAAGCATATTTAGGAATGTTTTTATCGATGACTAGACAGGTGTTGTTCTTGATTCCACTAGTTTTGATTCTTCCAAAATTCTTTGGGTTGAATGGAATTTTATATTCAGCTCCAATCGCAGATATGGTTGCTTTTTTGGTTTCAGTCATATGCATTCTTAATGAATTTAAAAAGTTGAATCAATTAGAAAATAGTTTAAATTCGAACTCTCTTTAATTAGAGAGTTTTTTCTTGATCGACAAAAGACCAATAATGTTATTTAAAAGCGTGTAGAATTGATTATTATCGATGTTTATGGTAGAATACTAATGTTTCGCATGGAGGTATAAGTGAACGCATATTATCATTCTTTAATTGAAGAAATAAAAAAAGAGATAGATGAAAAAAGTTATGCCCAGGCGTACGAATTAATTTGTCAGGAACTGGATATGCCTTATGTTCCACAGGATGCATTGGATTTGTTGGAATATTATAAATCAGAGTGCAAGCCTTATTTGGAACAAAGGAATAAGGGTGTGGACTTTAACAAGTTACAGGACTATATTCATGGAACTTTAGAACAGAAAATCTATGCGATTGGTGTTTTAGAAAACATGAATTTAAGAATGTACCATGATGAAGTGCAGGTCTTGTTAGATTCAGATTTACCTGATGAATATAAGGGTGCATTGATTGAGGCTTTAATGGAGCAGAAAATCGATGATCCATTTGATTTGATAAAATCCGGATTGAACATTACATTTATACCAAGTGCAATTTTACCTATGCAGCAAGATCAGTCGATTTGTGAGGCAAGTTCACTGTTTGAAAGCTGGTTTACAAATGAAGATCCTACTATGATTCAATTTTGTATGTCGCTTTTGATGCAGCTTGTTTTATGTGAAAGACCATTTGATCAAGAAGATAAAGATCCTTATGAACTTGCGAAAAGCATATGTAGACTTGTATTTTATGCAATGCAGAAATCCGATGAATGGCCTAGTTTTATAAAGAAACAAGGGCTTGAAAAAGTTGAGGATATTGAGTTATCCATTGAAAAGCGAGGAGAAAACAATGACTAGTACTTGGACTTTGAAAGAAAATTCTACTGGTGAATTAGAAGTAACTGTAGAAGGTGAAGCTTGGAAAAAAGCACAGAAAAAAGCGTTAAATTATGCTAAATCTCACATGAATTTGAAAGGATTCCGTCAAGGACAAATCCCTGATGCTTTAGTTAAAAAACAACTTTCTGCAAAAGCATTATTCGATATGGCTAGCGAAGAAGTTGCTAATGAAGTATTGGCTGAAGGAATCAAAGAACACAACATTGAATTAGTAGCTCGTCCTACGTTAGATGTTAAAGAAGCTGATGAAGAAAAAGCCGTATTAGTATTTACATGTACAGTACTTCCTGAAGTATCTTTAGGTGAATACAAAGGATTAGAAATCAAAAAAGCGGATGTAGAAGTTACAGAAGAAGATGTTGAAAACGAAGTTAAACGTGTTCAAGATCGTTATGCAGACTGGGTTGTTCGTGAAGATGATGCTGCTGCTCAATTAGGTGATCAAGTAGTTATCGACTTCGTAGGAACAAAAGATGGTGTTGCATTCGAAGGTGGATCTGGAGAAAACTATCCATTAGAACTTGGTTCAGGATCATTCATTCCAGGATTTGAAGAACAATTAGTTGGAGTTAAGAAAGGTGAAGAAAAAGACGTTGAAGTTACTTTCCCTGAAAACTACCAAGCAGCTGAACTTGCTGGTCAACCTGCAACTTTCCACTGCACAGTTCACGAAGTAAAATATAAAGATCTTCCTGAATTAAATGATGAATTAATTAAAAAATTAAAAATCGAAAATGTTGAAACAGTAGATGCTTATAAAGAAAAAGTAAAAGCTGATTTAACAGCTTCAAAAGAAAGAGAAGCTGAAGAAAACTTCACTAATGAATTATTAGGAAAAGTTTGTGACAATGCAAATGTTGAAATTCCTTCAGTAATGATTGATGCAGAAGTTGATCGTATGTACAGAGAATTCGAAGGTCGTATGCAACAATCTGGATTTACAGCTAAACAATTCTTACAAGCAACTCACCAAACTGAAGAAGCAATTCGTGCTCAAATGAGTCCAGAAGCTGCTGCTCGTGTTAAAACTCAGTTAGTATTAGAAGCTATCGTTAAGGCTGAAAGCATTGAAGCTAGTGATGAAGATGTAGAAAAAGAATTTGCTACAATGTCTGAAATGTACAACATGGAAGTTGAAAAAATCAAACAATTGATTTCTCCAGAAAGTATTAAAGCAGATTTAGCAAATCAAAAAGCATTAGACTTCATTAAAACTTCTGTAAAGTAGTATAATGTTAAAGAAAAAAGACGCCTAGCGTCTTTTTCCATATTTAGTATAAGGAGGTTTTCGTATGGAATTAAATACCTATCCTTTGGTTTGTACAAGAGGCGTTATTTTATATCCAAATCAAGAAATTGTGATTGATGTTGGTAGAGACACTTCTGTACATGCTGTTGAAAATGCACAGGATAACTATGACAAAAAGATTTGTTTATTTTCTCAAATTGAATTAGAAGAGGAAAATCCTGAGGCAAAAGACATATATTCTGTTGGAACTTTGTGTGAAGTTCGTCATATTCGTCGTTTTGATAACTTTTTACGTGTGAAATTCCGTGGAATTAAACGTGTAAAATTAAATAAATGGATCAATGGAAGCTTAAGTGAGTTGGCAGAAGTTGAGATTCTTGAAAGTGAAAAACAAGATGCTGTTGAAGAAGAAGCATTGGTTCGTATGATTGGGGATGAGCTTGATCGTTTACAAGGTCAAGAGCGTTTTGTTACAAAAGAAATTATTATGGAAATCTCTAAGGGGATGGGCGGTGAATTCTTAAGTGATAAAGCTGTTCAAGGCTTACCTTTAGATACTGCAAGAAAACAACAATATCTTGAAACATTAGGTATTAATGACCGTTTAATGATGTTACTTCAAGATATGGCTAAAGAGAAAAAGATGAATGAAGTTGAAAAACAAATCAACGAAACTGTTAAAGAACGAATTGATCAAGGTCAAAAAGACTACTATCTTCGTGAGAAGATGAATGTCATTCGTGAAGAATTAGGTGATACAGTTGCACAAGATGAAGATGCAGCTAAGATTCGCAAGCGCCTAGCTGAAAATCCATATCCTGACTACATCAAGAAAAAAGTATCAGATGAAGTTTCTCGTTATGAAATGCTTCCGATGGCAAGTGGAGAAACAGGTGTCATCAAGGCTTATATTGATTGGTTGATGGACCTTCCTTGGTGGCAACAAACTAAGGATAATGAAGATTTAAATGCAGCAGAAGCTACTTTAAATGCGGATCATTATGGTTTAGAGAAAGTCAAAGAACGTATTCTTGAATACTTGGCTGTTAAACAAATGACAAATTCATTAAATGCACCAATCATTTGTTTAGTGGGTCCTCCTGGAGTTGGTAAAACATCTTTAGCTAAAAGTGTTGCACGTGCTCTAGATCGTAAATTTGTCAAGATGTCACTTGGTGGTGTTCGTGATGAAGCTGAAATAAGAGGACATAGAAGAACGTATCTAGGAGCTTTACCTGGACGTATTATTCAAGGAATGAAAAAAGCAGGAGTTACAAACCCTGTATTCTTAATTGATGAAATCGATAAGATGGCAAGTGATTATAAGGGAGATCCATCAAGTGCAATGCTTGAAGTATTGGATCCTGAACAAAACTCAGTGTTCTCAGATCACTACATTGAAGAGCCATATGATTTATCAAAGGTATTGTTCATCGCTACCGCAAACTATTTGGAAAACATTCCACCTGCATTAAGAGATCGTTTGGAAATCATTGAATTATCAAGCTATACAGATGCAGAAAAGGTTCATATTGCCAAGGATCACTTAGTTCCTAAACAATTGAAGCTAAACGGTTTAAAACCATCTCAATTAAAAATTGATGATGATATGTTATTATACTTAATTCGTTACTATACTCGTGAAGCGGGTGTTCGTTCATTAGAACGTACAATTGCGACAATTTGCCGTAAGACAGTACTTGCAATTTTGAAAAACAACAAGCGTAGTATCAAATTAACTAAGAAATTAGTTCATGAATGGTTGGGTAATGAAAAAGTAGATTATGGTAAAAAAGAAAAGAAGGATCAAGTTGGAACTGTAACAGGACTTGCCTATACAAGTTTTGGTGGAGATATTCTTCAAATTGAAGCTACTCGCTTTACAGGTAAAGGTAGATTAGTTCTTACTGGTCAATTGGGTGATGTTATGAAGGAAAGTGCTAGTATTGCGCTAGACTATGTTCGAACTCATGCGAAAGAATTCAAAATTGATTCTAAATTGTTTGAAGAAAATGATGTACATATTCACGTACCAGAAGGTGCCGTTCCAAAAGATGGACCAAGTGCTGGTGTGACAATGACAACGGCATTGGTATCTTGCTTCTCAAATATTCCAGTAAAGGCAAATTTAGCTATGACTGGTGAGGTTACACTAAGAGGAAATGTTCTTCCTATCGGTGGATTGAAAGAGAAATCATTGGCAGCACATCGTTCTGGAATTGATACAATTTTAATTCCAAAAGAAAATGTAAAAGACTTGGATGATGTTCCTCAAGAAGTAAAAGACGCAGTTACTTTTATTCCTTGTTCAAATGTCTCTCAGGTATTACATAATGCATTGGTAAGATAGTATGATTAGTGAATTTGTGATTAGTGCTGTTGAAAAAGATCAATGGCCAGAATCTGACTTACCAGAAGTTGTTGTTGTTGGACGTAGTAATGTTGGGAAATCCAGCTTTATTAATGCACTAACAAACAAGAAAAAATTAGCCTATGTAGGAAATACACCAGGTAAAACACGTTTGATCAATTTCTTTAAGATTGATGATACATGGATGTTGGTGGATGTTCCTGGTTATGGCTATGCGAAAATGTCTAAACAAATGTTGATCAAAATGGGAAAAATGATGGACACATATTTTAACCAAAGAGAACAGATTTGTTGTGTTGTACAACTTGTAGATGCAAGACATGGTGCTACACATGATGATTTAGATATGATTGAAATGATTCAAAGTCTCGGAATTCAAATCGTGATTGTAGCTACAAAAGTCGATAAGGTTCCTAAGACAAAACGTGTTCGTGCATTGAAAGATATTTCTCAACAGCTTCAATTGCCAATGAAAAACATCTTTGGAATTAGTAGTACAGAAAAAACAGGTTTTGAACCTGTCTTAGAAAGAATTAATGAAATTGTAGAACAGGCGGGTAACCAAAATCATTTAGGGTTTTAGCGTAAACAATTGGGGCCTAGTTTGGGGTCTG
>NZ_QRVI01000041.1:0-816 GCF_003458715.1 Eubacterium sp. AF22-8LB | reverse complement strand
GCGTAAACAATTGGGGCCTAGTTTGGGGTCTGTAAGATTCGTTAAAATTTTAAAATAAAAAGAGATGTAAATCTGTATGTTGGTACATGCAGAAGTGCATCTCTTTTTTAGTTGTGTTTTTCTTACTATGATTATTTGATTATGGGTAAGCGCCAAATAAAATAATGTGTTAAATAAATGAAAAAGAATCAGTTGAACATTGCTAAAAAATGTTAGCTGATACTTTTATTTACAGTTTTTTTGTACGAACTCGCTCCATGGCAGAAACTCGTCTATTATTTCTGGATTTTTGATTAGATCTTGGCTTGGAAGATATGTAAATATTGTTGTCAAATATTTATATGGATCTAGTCCATTTGCTTTTGCTGTTTCAATTATGCTGTATGCATTCGCACTTGATTCTGCTCCTGACACACTTGCCGAGAACAACCAGTTCTTTCTTCCTGTCGTAAATGGTCGAATTACTCTTTCATCTAATGAGTTTGTCATTGGAATATATCCATCATATAAGTATTGTCTCAATCCTTCTTCATGATTTAAAACATATTTAAATGCTCTGCTCAGCTTTGCACTGGCTGTGGCATTTTGATTGGATTTGCACCATGAAAAGAAGTCATCTATTAATGGCTTTGACTTTAGCTGACGTATTTTGACCTTTTTATCAGGTGACAACGCTTCTATTTCTTTTTCTATTGCGAAGAGTTTCTTGATCTTATTCATCGCAATAATCGGAAGCGTATTTTCTGCATTTTCGAGATCATTTGGAAGACTGTCTCTGAACTTTCTTCTTGCATGTGCCCAGCAGTATGCATTGAC
>NZ_QRVI01000040.1 GCF_003458715.1 Eubacterium sp. AF22-8LB | reverse complement strand
CCTTCAAATTATACAAAAAAAGACAATTTCATTTCGAAAATTGCCTATATACAATAAAAAGCCTATGTCCTTACGAAAAGGTATAGGCTTTTGTCAACAATCTGAAGACAGCAAGAAAATTGCTGTCTTTTTCTATATGACTTCAAAATGTTTTAATGCACTGACTATTCCATCTTCATGTACAGAATCGGTAATGTAGTCGGCTATAGCTTTCACACTGTCTTTGGCATTACCCATCGCAACACCTGTACCAACATATTTCAACATGGAAATATCATTTCCTCCATCACCAAAGGCCATGGCTTCATCTTTGTTGAAATTGTAGAAATCCAATACTTTTTGAATGGCGACATCTTTTCCACCGTTACAAGGAATAATGTCACATGCTTTATCCCACCAGCGAGCCACTTTTAATGTGGTTGTGTTTTTTAAAATCAATTCATCTCGATCTTGTGTAGTCGCAACCATCATTTGATAAATTTCTTCTTTCATAAATTCATTAAACTCATCAATTACATGAACATGTTGGTTGGCAATCATGAAATATTCTTCTAAGATTTCATCATCAAAATTACATCCCATCTTATTGATTCCAGCTAAAGTGACTGCTTTGTTTAATTTTTTGGCATTATCTACAAACATTTTGATATCCTTTTTATCCATTGGATTTTTGTATATTAATTCGTTATTCGTGTAACAATATGAACCATTGAAAGCTAGAATCCCATCAAATTCAATTTCATGGAATTTAGGGATGACAAATGGTGGCCTTCCTGTAGCTAAAAAGATTTTGATGCCTTTTTCCTTAACTAAGTTTAATGCATCAACTAGTTCTTGGTGCATTTCCTTTTTGCCAAGTTCTAAAAGTGTGCCATCAATATCAAAAAACAATATTTTAATCATAATCATTTCTCCATTCTTCTTATATTTTAGCATTGCTTTGGAAATAATTTTGAATTTCTTGTATAATACAGAAATTAGGAGGGTATATATGAGTACATTTAAACGATTTTTACAATATTATAAACCGTATAAAGGAATTTTCTTTATGGATCTATTTTGCGCGTTTATTATGTGTATTGTCGATCTTTCTTTTCCTTTGATTTTAAGTTATTGTACAGGACATTTCTTTTTAAAATCTTCAAATGAAATTTTAAAAGGAATAATTGTCTTAGGAATAGGTCTGTTTGTGATGTATGTAATACGAGCATTGTGTCGTTATTACGTGAGTTGTCAAGGCCATGTGATGGGAGCCAACATGGAAAGTGACATGCGTCAGGATTTATTCAATCAATATCAAAGATTATCTTTTTCTTATTATGACAAACACAATACAGGTGTCATGATGTCTAGAGTTGTTTCAGACTTGTTTGATATTTGTGAGTTTGCACATCATGGACCGGAAAATTTATTTATTTCTCTATTTAAAATCATTGGATCTTTTATTATTTTGGCAACGATCTATTGGCCGTTGGCGTTGATTTTATTAGCTGTAACCGTTGTAATGATGGTATTTAGCTATTCACAAAATAAAAAAATGCGAAGGACCTTTATGGAAAACAGAAAGAAGATAGGTACAGTCAATGCAAGTCTTCAAGATTCCTTAGGTGGTATTCGTGTTGTACAGTCTTTTGCGAATGAGGATATTGAAATTGATAAATTTAATCATTCAAATATGGAATTCTTGGAATCGAAAAAAGATAACTATCGTGTTATGGGAACGTTCCAAGGAGGCAATAATTTCTTTCAAGGATTATTATATGTCACAATTATTGTGTTTGGAGGTTTATTTATCGCCAATGGTGATTTGAATCCAATTGTATTAGCTACTTTTGCCTTATATATTAACGTTTTTGTTTCACCAATCGAAGTATTGGTTGAATTTACAGAAATGTTCCAAAAAGGATTCTCTGGCTTTAGACGTTTTGAGGAAGTTATGAATGAAATTCCTGAAATTCAAGATTCTAAAGATGCGAAGGATCTAGATAACGTATCTGGTAACATTGATTTTGATCATGTGTCATTCCAGTATAATGATAATGAGAAGGTTATAGATGATGTAGATTTACATATCAAGGCTGGTGAAAAGATTGCGTTGGTAGGACCTAGTGGTTCTGGTAAGACTACGCTTTGTTCATTACTATCTCGTTTTTATGATGTTACAACTGGCTCAATTTGTATTGATGGTCAAAATATTAAAGATGTGACTTTGAAGTCACTTCGTTCTAATATTGGTTTAGTTCAGCAGGATGTATATTTGTTTACAGGCACAATTGAACAAAATATCGCGTATGGTAGACCAAACGCAACTCATGAAGAAATTGTAGAGGCAGCTAAAAAGGCCAATATCCATGATTTTATTATGTCTTTACCGGAAGGCTATGATACATATTGTGGTGAAAGAGGCACACGATTATCAGGTGGACAGAAACAGCGTATTTCGATTGCTCGCGTATTCTTGAAAAATCCTAAGATATTGATTTTAGATGAGGCAACAAGTGCTTTGGACAATGAGAGTGAGCGTATTATTCAAAAAAGCTTAGAAGATTTAAGTAAGAATCGTACTTGTATCACAATTGCTCACCGTTTATCAACGATTCGTAATGCGGATGAGATTGTCGTAATCGATGCGACGGGTATGCATGAGCGTGGAACACACGATGAATTGATGAAATTAAATGGTACTTATGCAAAATATTATAAGCTTCAATTTGAAGGTTTAAACTAGCAGGCAGCAAATGCCTACTTTTCTTGTATCTTTGAAAAAAAAGTGTTAAAATTTTATTTGTAAATGAAAGCGTTTTTCGCTTGTTTTAGGAGGAATTTATCATGTTAAAAGGGATAGCAGCAAGTGCTGGTGTATCAGTAGCAAAAGTCTACAAATTAGAAACACCAAAAGTTGTTATTGAAAAAAAAGCAGGAGTAGCTGAAGAAGAAGTTAAAAAATTCGAAGATGCTCTAGAACAAACTAAAAAAGATATCGAAGGAGTAAAAGAAAGAGCAGCTAAACGTTTAAGTGACGAAGAAATAGCTGTATTTGATGCTCACTTGATGATGGCTGGTGACCCTGAATTAGCTGGTCAAATTAAAGCTATGATCGAAAACGATGGTGTGAATGCTGAATATGCAACTGAACAAGTCGCTAACCAAATGGTTGAAATGTTCGAAAGCATGGATAATGATTATTTCCGTGAAAGAGCAGCTGACATCAAAGACGTTACTTTCCGTTTAAAATGTAATTTATTAGGATTAACAATTCCTGATTTAACAAGTATTGCTGAAGATTCAATTATCGTTGCTCACGATTTGACTCCAAGTGATACAGCTCAATTAAATGAATTCGTTAAAGGTTTCGCTACTGAAATCGGTGGTAAAACATCTCACTCAGCTATCATGGCTAACTCATTGGAAATCCCTGCAGTTGTAGGATGCCCAGGTGTATGTGATGCATGTAAGACTGGTGATACTTTGGCATTAGATGCATTAGATGGTGTTGTTGAAATCAATCCGGATGCAGAAACAGTTGCTAAATATGAAGCTAAGGCTGAAGCATTCTTAAAAGAAAAAGAAGAATTAAAAGTATTGAAAAATGAAAAATCAGTAACTACAGACGGACACGAAGTTGAACTTGCTGGTAACATTGGTGGATTCAAAGATGTTGAAGGTGTATTAACTAACGGTGGTGAAGGTGTCGGATTATTCCGTACAGAATTCTTATACATGGATTCAGATCACTTCCCAACAGAAGACGAACAATTTGAAGCATACAAACAAGTATTAGAAGGTATGCAAGGTAAAAAGGTTGTTGTTCGTACATTAGATATCGGTGGAGATAAACACTTATCTTACTATGAGTTCCCTCAAGAAATGAACCCATTCTTAGGATATCGTGCAATTCGCCTTTGCTTAAAAGAAACAGATATCTTCAAAACTCAATTACGTGCATTATGCCGTGCATCAGTTTACGGAAGACTTTGCATTATGTTCCCAATGATCGCTACAGTTAAAGAATTCCGTGACGCAAAGGCAATCTTTGAAGAAGTTAAGGCTGAATTAGTTGCTGAAGGTGTTGCAGTTAGTGACAGTATTGAAGTTGGTATGATGGTTGAAATTCCAGCTGCTGCAGTTCTTGCTGATCAATTTGCTAAATATGCAGACTTCTTCTCAATTGGAACAAACGATTTGATCCAATACTCAATGGCTGCTGACCGTATGTCTGAACACGTTTCTTACTTGTATCAACCATACAATCCTAGTGTATTACGTTTAGTTGCTAACACAATTAAAGGTGCTCACGAACACGGTAAATGGGTTGGTATGTGTGGAGCCATGGCTGGTGAACCACATGCAGTTCCTATCTTGTTAGGTCTAGGTCTTGACGAATTCTCAATGAGTGCTACTCAAATCTTAAAGGCTCGTAAGGTTGTTAAATCTTTAAGCTATGAAGAAATGCAAGGATTAGCTCAAGAATGCTTAAGCAAAGACACTGCTGATGAAGTTTTAGAAACAGTTAAAACTAAATTAGGTGAATAATTGATTCGGGGTTCAAATGAACCCCTTTTATTTTGTAGGGGGAATATATGAAGCTTATATGGAAATATTTAATGAAATATAAGAAATGGTTCTTGTTGGATTTTATAAGTGTATTTGGATTTGCCCTTGTAGAACTAGGTATTCCAACCATCATTTCAGATATGATTGATCATGGTATTGAAACACATGATACAGCTTATTTATATGGTCGTTTTGGAATTATGGCTTTAATTAGTGTAATCGGTGTAAGTGGAGTTGTATTACTTGGCTATTGCTGCTCCAAGATTTCATCTAATATTACACGTGATATTCGTAATGATGTATTTAAGCATTCACAATCTTTTTCGGCAGCTGAAATGGAAAAATTTGGTGTGTCCAGTATGATTACTCGTACAAATAATGACGCCTATCAAATTATGTTATTTTTAAATGTCATATTAAAATCTGCATTATTAACACCGGTTATGATGTGTGTTTCGGTCATGTTGATATTAAAAATATCTTTACAACTTTCTTATGTAGTTTTAGCTACGATTCCAGTTGTTATTATAGGTGTAATCATTGTTGCTAAGGTAAGCGAACCATTGAGTGAAAATCAACAAAAGTCGATTGACCACATTAATCAAATATTGCGTGAAAATATTACTGGTATTCGTGTTATTCGCTCTTTTAATAAACAAGATTATGAAAAGAAGCGTTTTTCTAATGAAAATGATTTCTATCGTGATCAGAGTGCAAAACTATTTAAATTGATGTCTTGTACGGAACCATCTTTTTTCTTTTTGATGAATATTGCAACGGTGATCGTATATTATTTAAGTTGTACTTTACTAAATACGGATGCGATTACATTAGGAAATGTAGTGGCTTTTGTCGAATACTTATTCCACGTTATGATGTCTGTACTGATTTTCTGTATGGTATTTATGATGTATCCTAGAGCCAATGTATCGGCTAAACGTATCATGGAAGTGTTAGATACAAAGCCGAGTATTGTTAATGAAAATGATTGTGTTTCATTAGATTCAATTCAAACACTAAGCTTTAAGGATGTAAGCTTCTCTTATCCAAATGGAGAAGAAGCCGTATTAAAGGATATTGATTTTACATGTCATAAAGGACAAAAGATTGCCGTGATTGGAAGTACAGGATCGGGTAAGAGTACATTAGTAAAATTAATGAATCGTTTTTATGACGTAAGTCGAGGTTCAATTGAAATCAATGGTGTTGATATTCGTAAATATGATTTAGAGAGCTTACATGCACAAATTGGATATGTTGCACAAAAAGCACATATGTTTAAGGGAAGTATTCAATCGAATATTTGTTTTGGAAAACCTGATGCAAGTGAAGAAGAAATGGTTCATGCCGCAACGATTGCGCAAGCAAGTGACTTTATTTTGAAAAGAGAACATGGGTATGAAGATGAAATTGCGGAAGATGGAACGAATATTTCGGGTGGACAGAAACAAAGGTTATCCATTGCGCGTGTCATCTTAAAAAAGCCGTCGCTCTATATTTATGACGATAGCTTTAGTGCATTAGATTTTAAAACAGATGCAACATTAAGAAAGGCATTGAAACCTGTAGTAAAAAATGCGATTTTCTTTGTGGTTGCCCAAAGAATATCTACAATCATGGATTCAGATATGATTATTGTTTTGGATGAAGGTCAGATTATTGGAATGGGAACGCATACAGAATTATTGAAGGATTGTAGTGTGTATCAAGAGATTGCTCATTCACAATTAACACAAAAGGAGTTGGATGATTATGAAAGAAACTAAGAAAATGAAGTTTACTGAATGTCTATCTCATCTTTTTGTGTTTATTAAGCCCTATCGTTTTAAGCTGTTGTTTGGTATTTTAATGGTTATTACAGCCCAAGTAACCTTTGCATTAAATCCGACTGTAGAAGGTATGATCACAACACAGCTAGCATCGGATATTGCAGCACATCAACCAGTCCAGGTAGATAAAGTTATACATATCTTAGGTATCTTATTTTCCATCTATATTGTGAAGACTATATCACAGTTTTTAATGGCCATCTTTATGACGGATGCGATTCAAAAAACGATGTTTGATGTGCGTAATGCGATTGAAGATAAAATTCATCATTTACCTGTATCTTATTTTGACAAGGAAAAGACTGGTGAATTGTTATCGCGTATCACAAATGATGTGGATACATTATCGAATGCTTTGCAGCAAACTTTATCACGTGTGATTTCAGCTGTATGTACATTTACTTTTGTATTATTTATGATGTTTAGAATCAATGTACTTATGACATGCATTATTTTAGTGGCATTACCTCTCATTGCGTTTTTATCAAAGTATGTTGTGAAGAAATCACAGCCACTATTTGATGATCAACAAAATACATTGGCTGATTTAAATGGTACAATCAATGAGCTATATGATGGATATAGTGAGATTCTTTCATATAATCAACAAAAACATGCTTTAGAGAGATTTCAACAGGATAATGAAAGAATGCGTGGAGCTAGTTTTAAAGCACAATTTGTATCAAGTTTAATCAATCCATTGTGTTCTTTAATTACCTATTTAAGCATTGGCTGTGCAAGCCTTGTTGGATGTCTTCAAGTGTTAAATGGAACTATCGCATTAGGGCAACTACAAGCCTTTATTCGTTATATCTGGCAAATCAATGATCCGATTTCTCAAATATCCCAGTTATCAAGTGCTGTACAATCGGCTTTTAGTGCGATGTCACGTTTATTCACTTTCTTAAATCAACCAATTGAAGAAGATGTTGTATCCAAATGTCAAATTGATGAAGTACGTACCATTGAATTTGAACATGTACAATTTGGATATGATGACAATCTACTTATGAAAGATGTAAATATCGATGTACATCAAGGTCAAACCATCGCAATCGTAGGTCCTACAGGAGCAGGTAAGACAACATTGACAAACTTATTGTTGCGTTTCTATGACGTAAAGGGTGGAAGTATTAAAATCAATGGTATCGATATTCGCAAATTGTCGTATCATGATTTAAGAAAACTTTTTGCGTTAGTACTACAAGATACATGGTTGTTTGAAGGTAGTATTGAACAAAATATTGCATATGGAAATGAGAAGGCGTTAAAGAATGAAATTGTAGAAGCTGCAAAGCAAGCCAATGTCCATCACTTTATACGTACTTTAACGGATGGCTATGATACTTTGATCAATGAAGAGGGAAGTAATGTGAGTCAAGGTGAAAAACAATTATTGACGATTGCACGTGCTCTATTAAAGAATCCGGAAGTCTGGATTCTAGATGAAGCTACTAGTAGTGTAGATACAAGACTTGAAAGACGTCTTCAAAGTGCAATGGATCGAGTTATGGAAAATCGTACTTGTTTTGTGATTGCACACCGTTTATCTACAATTATCAACGCAGACAAGATATTAGTGCTTGAACATGGAGATATTGTTGAACAAGGTACGCATGAAGAATTATTGAATATGAATGGAGTATACGCAAGATTGTATAATGCCCAATTCGCAAAGTAAAAGTCTGATTTAATTCAGACTTTTTTTGATGCCTTTGGCAATGGCCGTGGCAACATTGTTTGTATAGTTTTTAAGATAGTACAAATCGGAATCATCCGATATAAAGCCTGCTTCAATTAATATGGCATCGACTTCGTTGTTGGCAACTACATACAATGGTGTTTCATTAGTATCTAATAAACCTCGATTGGTTGAATAATCTAATTGATCAAGTTGCTTAAGAATGGAGTTGGACAATTTCACAACATTTTTGTTGTTGAAATCACAATAAATTTCATATCCATTGGCTTCATATTCACTTGAATTTAAATGTATCGATACAAAGAGATCGGCATTCCTTTTTTTGGCTAAATCACAACGCGTTTGTAGATCTTCTACATTATCTTCCGACCAAGATACAGAATCGTTTGTACGAGTGTATACAACATTATAGCTATAGGATTTGAGTTGTTTTCCAACAAGTAGTGCGATATCTAAATTGATATCTTTTTCATAATCGCCATAGTTACTTACAGCCCCTACATCATATCCTCCATGACCAGCATCAATCATAATAGTTTTTTTCGTACTTTTGGCAGAAACAGTAGTATCTTTTTCGTTGAGTAAAGTATAGGTGCATCCTATACAGAATGTTAATAAGAGTGTCATTAATAATTTTTTCATGTATCTATTAAAACATAGATTCCTTAAACATCTCTTAAATTTACTGTCCCTTAAAATTAAGTTAGAACTGTACGTTTTAAAGAATACAGCGAAATGCTAATATAGGGATAAGTTTTAAAAAGGAGAAATTGATTATGACAAATGAAACAACAAGAAGAATTGCAAGAGTGGCATTGATGATTGCATTGATCTTTGTGTGTACATTCACGATTAAACTTCCAAATCCAGCAACTGGAGGATATACACATATGGGAGATTGTATGGCATTTCTTGCGGTGCTAGTTTTAGGTAAAAAAGACGGAGCTTTAGCTGCAGGATTAGGTGCTGCTCTAAGTGATTTATTAACAGGAGCCATGATTTGGGTACTTCCAACATTTATCTTTAAATTCATCATGGGATATATCATGGGGGTTGTACTTGAAAAGGGAAATAATGAAAAACTTGATTGGATCATTGGAGCTAGTCTTGGTGGCTTGTTTCAATGTTTCGCATATACATTATTTAAGATTCCTTTATTTACGGCAGCAGTCGCATTTGCGTCTGTACCTAGACTTTTAGCTCAAACGATTATGGGACTTGTTATTTATGCGATTGTTGCGAATGTTTTGGCAAAATCTAAAGTGCTATCTTTACAAGGAGTTGTCGCATGAAAAAAATCGATGCACATGCACATTTAGGCTATATTGGCGGATGGGCCAATGTTGGAATGGATGCAGACGAATTGATTTCATTAATGGACACATATGAAATTGAAACGACAATGATTTGTGTTTTGGATAATGAAGTAGCTTATAAGGCTATGCAGAAATATCCAGGTCGTATTGAAGGGTGTGTTTATGTAAATCCTTTAGAGCCAGATTGTTTAGATTTGATTGATAAATACGTAAAACTTGGTTTTAAAGCCATTAAGCTACAGCCATTACGTCATGCCTATTGTGCGGATAGTGAAATCGTGGATCCTATATTAGATAAGGCCGAAGAATATGGTATTCCTGTTTGTATACATTCAGGCCATCCTCCATACTCACTTCCTTGGCAAATTGGATTGCTTGCGGAAAGACATCCCAACTGTAAAGTATTAATGATTCATATGGGTCATGGTCATGGTGTATATATTGATGCAGCATTAAAAATGGCTCGACGGTATCCAAATATTTACTTAGAAATGTCGGGTATGCCTATGCATACAAAAATTAAAGAAGCGTATGATACGGTTGGTCATGATCGCATCCTATTTGGTACGGATGGTCCTTTCCATCATCCTACAGTTGAGATGCAGAAAGTATTAATGTGTGGCGTTGATGAACAGGGCTTAGAAGATATTTTCTATAATAGCGCAAAGAAATTTTTTGATGTATAGACAAAACTAGCAACGGGTAAAGCTTAACGGCTTACCCTTTTTTTTCGTTTCTTTTATGAAACTTTGGCGTGCTCTTTTATCTCCTTTTCGCATTGATTGGCTTCCTTATGTGAAACTATAAAGTGCATTTAGAAATCCAGCCTCAAAAAAGTGCTCAAAATCGTTAAACTAAAACTGGGTAATATAGTCTAAAACCAGTCTAAGAATGTTTTAACTAAGCACACTGTCTCTCCAAAACTAACAACTTCAATTGTTGGTCTTTTTTTATGTCCGTTTGCTCGTTTTTCTTAAACTAAGAGCTTCTTTTAGAAAAGTGATTCAGTGAAATGACCACATTTTCTTTTACTAACAACTTCTTTTACAAAACTCATACAGTGAGTTGGCACTAAAACGGTTAAACTAAGAAATACGTTTACAAATTGGTAATATGATGATGTTACAAATTTTTAGTATGAAAATTAAACACGATATATTTCCTCTCTATAAACCACTTATATTTTGTGTTAAAATAAATCAATAAATCGTTGTTTGGCGATTTGGTAAATCCCAATAAATTAATTTTATAGGGAACAGAAAATTTGAATTTAAGGAGGTCATATGAGTTTTACGATGTTATTGCTTCTCGCATACATAGTAATGGGTGTGGGAAGTTTTATCGCTTTTAAGCGAAAGCACAAAGCAATTGGTATAGCATTACTGCTTGTAATAGTGCTTAGTGTCTTGATTTTGGGATACATGTGGATTCATTCGCCAATGTAACAATCGGAATTTGGTGGTGTGATAAAAAAGTGAGAGAAATTAATTTTTTAACATGGAATACGCAATTGTATGAAATGGGAAATAGTATAAATGATGAACAACCTGTCAAAAAGATTGATATGTTGACGTTTAATATTGTTGTTTAAAAAGTGAAAAAGTTCTTGGACTCAAAAAATGAGGCAGTTGCTATATTGCAAGAGATTCCTTTCAAGTGTAATATTGATGGGTTTAAGGAGCACATATTATTTCATAAATTTTTAGGGTTTTTCCCTGATGACAAATATGATATGTATTATAATGTTTCTTCTGAAAAACAAATTAAGATGACGGTTATTTTAGCAAAAAAGATAGGTTCGGAAAATTTGATTTATCGAAAAAAGGAAGAATTAAATAATAATATGTGCGTATCATTTGGAATAAAGGAATTGGACTTGTCTATTATTGGTATTCATCCACATAATGCGAATGAATTACTTAAGTGGTTACAGAAAAGTGGATTCCCTGATATTATGTTAGGAGATTTTAATGCGGGAGATTATAAGAAAAGATGCGAGGATAGTAAGTTTAAAGATAATAGAAATAATTATAGGAAACTGATATTGGAATATACGGATATATGTAACGGGCAAAAGACAAGACGAATGGTTTTTCCTAACGGCTTTGTGTATGAAACGCCAATTGACCATGTATTAATTAAGGATAGTAGTGAACTTAAAAAAAAGTATCAATGCAAAATTGTTAAGATAGAAAGAAATGAGGATAATGTGTCAGACCATTATCCGATATATTTTAAATTATCATGTTTAGATGAGGCAGATAAATTACATTAAACTTGGAGACAAATTCCAGTTTGTCGATGTATAGACAAAACTAGTAACGGGTAAACCTCATCAATTTACCCGCTTTTTTTTGCCTTTATAAATGATAATCTAAATATGTACATAAATGATCATTTAAGAATGTACACTTCTGATT
>NZ_QRVI01000004.1 GCF_003458715.1 Eubacterium sp. AF22-8LB | reverse complement strand
CAGATATTCTATCAGATTTTAAAAAGACTGTCGACAGTCACTTTGTCAACAGTCTGAGAGTAACTCTTGTCAAATAGAGTTACTCTTTTTCATATAAGAATTCTTCAGGTAAAGACAAATTAAAATCCCTAGCTAAAGATCTAAAATCATCTGATGTTATCGTCTGTCGCTTTTTTGATGTCATAGATAAAATTTCTGCACTCTTTTCAGCCGTATGCATCAATCCAAAAGTTGTATCAAAATCAGGTCCTGCCGCAAACATACCATGATGTGCCCAAATAATCAAATCATACTTCTCCATTAATCAATGAAAAGTATTACCATAAAATATCACTAATACTTTTAGCGTTTTTAGCATTTTTTCAGCTAAGATTGTTTTTTCGTTTATATCAGCATATTTCCTATGTTTCTCCATAAGTTTAAAAAAATTGATGTGTTCTGCATTTGTCTAACCAACTTCTGCCTGTCTACTAAAGAAAACAATACCATTACGCAGATTTGATGTTAGCAATTATGCAACTATGGTCAGGAATGCCAATACCTTGCTTCATATTACAAAAAACATCCTTATAAATGGCTTTATTAACGATTACGCCTTCTCCGGTGGCAATATGATCTATTTTCATATAACCACGATAACTGTTGCCTTCCATTGAATATAGGCTAATATTCTTATTTTTAAGATCATTTACAATCATCTGATAATTAAAAAATTGTCGAGGCCTATTATAATATTTGGTAATATCATTACTTATTACGCCGTGATTAAAGTCACCGGTTAAAACAATATGTGATTTATCTGATAAAGCGTCGATATAATTTACTATTTTTTTCCACTGCTTATTTCTATCTTTGAAATCCACATCATCACCACCTGCAACCAAAAGCCGAACTGTAATTAAATCAATATATTCATTTCCTTTTTCTATACGTAAATGCAACATATGTGGCTCTGTCATTTCACCTATGGTTTTTACCGCATATTCATTTTTGATTTCACAAAGAATGCCTCTGCCTTTTGCATCTAAAGATATAAAGCTATTATATCCTGAATTTTCAAACATTTTTAAATATGCTTCATTGTCACAATCCATAAATTCAACATTGGTATATATATCCGTATCTGAAAGAGATAATTGTTTCTTAGCAATATCTTCTGAAATCAAATAATTCTCCTTACTTTTACCATATTCAATTCTAAGATTCAAAGACGTTTCTACAAGTTTCATTTTGTTTTCTCCTCCTGTGTTTTTATTATGTTTCTATGGTGATTCAGGGGAGGTTCCCCGCTAAATCAATCATATATCTTGTCCATCAATTCCTCTTCAAGTTCATCATCTAATAGATTATGATTTCTACATATCGTTACAAAACATATTAATCCTCCTTTCACCTTTTTATATATTGAACTTCGTATTCATATTATATCATCATCAAATATATTTTGCAACATTTTTTGAATACGATTTTAAAATCACCTTACTTTTTTTTGAAAGTTATGCTAAACTTATAACACGGAGGCGAAAATAAAATGAGTTATATCTATAATATTCAACTTACTTTTGCAAATCCATCTCCTACAATTACCTTTACAGATAAAGAAGATGTGATTGATAACGCTATTGAAGATTACAACAATCGAACGTATCAAATGCAAAACCCAAAAAAAATCGAGAAAATATCTCTTGAAAAATCGGTTTTATCTATTAAATTAGAGAGTGCATTACCTTTAAATAGTTTAGGTAGAGCATTAAGAACTTTTTCTACAATTATTATAAAAGAATATAAAGATCCTGAGTTTATAGCTCAAATCACATCAAACGGACAGCTTTTTAGCACAGTTCATTCTTCCGAGAACACAAGTGAAGATGTTTCCAATATCAAAATAGATATTAATGATATTGATGATTTAGAAATTGTCAAAGCGCTACTGGATTACATTTACAAAAAAAGAGATTCAAACTCCACTGTATATAGACAGAAGAAGGCAGCTATGAATAAGATAAAACAAATTGTTGTAGATTCTGGAATATATATTAAAAAATAAATGCTAACATAAAACAATAACGGCAAGAATTCCTTGCCGTTATTGTTTTTCATATATAAATTCTGCATTCTCCATTTCGGTGTGCCTCACATACTAGCATTTTTTTACAAGACAAAAAAACTTCTTCAGCCTTTTTGCCAATGTCAACAAGATAACTTTTCATTTTATCGTAGAGTCGCTGTCCTCTTTTTCCAATTTCAACTTGTTCTTCTTTGAGAAGAATAATCCAAGAAATAAAACAATCGCCTTTTGTTCATATATACCGCCTATTTGTTTAAACATTGTCTTTTGCATAAACTTAAACCTATATTTACTTTGAATTTCTTAATAGGTGCGTGAAAGATTTTTGTTAATTAATTCATCTACTGCATCGGTATACCTTCCAATCTACTATGAGCTTATTAAACAAATTATTCAAACCTTCGATTATATTGCCATACTCAAAATCATCAATATATAAATTTTCTGCACCTCAAAACAAAAAGACAAACAACGCATATTTGATTATGATGTACAAGCGATATGGATTGTAGATAAAGATAGTGATGTTTCATCGGATTTAGAAACAAAAGATTATAAAATCATCACAACAGACAAAATAAAAAATAGAGTAACTCTTGTCAAATAGAGTTACTCTTTTCATTTACATATTAGTCATGTAATACGTGGTTACAACGATCACACAATCCATCTTCATTATCAGATTCAGTGTAGTTCCAGCAACGAGGACATACGTGACCTGTAGCCTTTTCTACTTTTACCTGACAAACTTCAAATTGTTCTAATTCATCCGTTGTGAATGTTACTTTCGATACGATAAACCATTGTGCTGCATTATTTAATACACGATCCATAATTTCTTTTTGTGCATCACTTACATGTAATACAACATGTGCTTCTAATGATTTACCAATTAAACCTTCAGCACGTGCATTTTCTAAAGCTTTGAAGACATCCTTACGAACCTTGAATAATTCTTCCATGTCCGCTTTAATCTTGTCTGCATCAAAGTCTAATTCTAAGTCTTTGAATGTAGTTAAGTGGATACTTTCTGCATCAAAATGCATGTAGTCATTGACTTCTTCACAAGTATGAGCCAAGATTGGAGCCCATAATTTAGTCATCACTTCAACGGCATTATAAAGTACAGTTTGAACTTGACGACGAACTGGAGCATCTTCCTTTTCAATATATAGAATATCCTTAGTGTAATCTAAGTAGTATGCTGATAATTCATTTGTCATTAGGTTTGTCAAATATGTAACAACATCAGAGAAACGATATTCATTATAAGCCTTACGACAATAATCTACAGCATCCTTTAATTCAGTTAAAATATATTGATCCAATTCACTTAATTCATTGAAGTTTACACAATCTTTGGCAGTAAATTGTTGATTATCTAAGTTTGCCATTAAGAAACGCAATGTATTACGTACCTTACGATAGTTTTCACTTACTTGTTTCAAGATCTTTTGACCCATTGAAACATCAGCCTGATAGTCAACGCTACAAGCCCATAAACGCAAGATATCTGCACCATATTTCTTAGTGATTTCACTAGGAGCCACAGCATTCCATTGTGATTTAGACATCTTAACGCCCTTTTCATCCATTACGAAGCCATGTGATAATACTTGTTTATATGGAGCCTTACCATGAACGGCTGTACCTACAATTAAACTTGAGTTGAACCATCCACGATATTGGTCACTACCTTCAAAGTATAAGTCAGCAGGATAGCCTAAACCACGATCCATCATAGCACCTGTGTGACTTGATCCTGAATCGAACCAAACATCCATTGTATCTGTTTCTTTACGGAAGATACCATTTGGAGAATGTTCATTTGTATATCCTTCTGGTAATAAATCTTTTACGTCTCTTTCAAACCATACATTAGATCCATATTCGCCAACTAATTCAGCAACATGATCAAAGATAGCCTGATCCATAATTGGCGTATCATCTTCACCATAAACAATAGGAATTGGTACACCCCATGCACGTTGACGAGAAATACACCAGTCATTACGATCCGCAATCATATTGTGCATACGTTGTTCACCCCATGAAGGAATCCAAGATACAGAGTGAATTTGTTCAAGTAATTCATCACGAATCTGATCAATTGACGCAAACCATTGTGTTGTTGCACGGAAAATGATCGGTTTTTTTGTACGCCAGTCATGTGGGTATGAGTGGGTAATAAATTGAAGCTTTAATAACACACCTAATTCATCTAATTTTTGAGTGACTGTCTTGTTGGCATCTTCAACATATTGACCTGCAAGCCATTCACCAACATCATCCATCATGCATCCTTGTGCATCTACGTTACAATATACTGGTAAACCATATTTCATACCAATATTAAAGTCGTCCACACCAAATCCAGGCGCTGTATGAACACATCCAGTACCAGCATCTGCAGTTACGTGATCTCCACACATCAATAAACTTTCTCTTTCTGGATATAATGGGTGTGTACATGTAATGTATTCGAATTCTTTACCTTTGAAAGTCTTTAAAACATCACGTTTTTCAACTTCAAATTTATCGCATAATTCTTCAACCATGCTTGATAACATGATTAATTTTCCCTTTTCTGTATCCACTAATGAATAGTCAAAATCAGGGTTTACACTAATTCCTAAGTTTGCAGGAATTGTCCAAGGAGTTGTTGTCCAAATAACGAAGTTACAATCTGTATCTAATACTCCTTTACCATCTTTAACGGCAAATTTAACATAGATTGTTGGACTCTTCACATCTTTATATTCAACTTCCGCTTCCGCCAATGCAGATTCACTACTTGGTGACCAATAAACAGGCTTTAATCCTTTATAGATCAAACCTTTCATAGCCATCTTTCCAAAGATTTCGATTTGGTGTTTTTCAAAACCTTTTTGAAGAGTGATATAAGGATGATCATAATCTCCAATCGATCCTAAGCTTAAGAATCCTGCCTTTTGATTTGCGACTTGTTTTAAAGCATAGTCGTAACAAATCTTTCTAAATTCAGCGATACCCATCTTTTTACGATCATAACCTAATTTTGTAACCGCTGTTTCGATAGGTAAACCATGTGTATCCCAACCAGGAATGTATGGTGTTTTATATCCTTCCATAAAATGAGATTTTACGATAACATCCTTTAATACCTTATTTAAGGCATGACCCAAGTGGATGTCGCCATTCGCATAAGGAGGTCCATCGTGCAACACAAATGGTGTAGCTCCCTCTCTTTTTTCTAACATCTTTTCATACAATTTTTCGTCTTGCCAGCGCTTTTGGAAACCAGGTTCTTTTTTAGTCAAATTTCCACGCATTTCAAATGCCGTTTTAGGCATATGAAGAGTTTCTTTGTAGTCCATACTTTATCTCCTTTCAAAATAAAAAAAACGCCCTTATAAAAGGACGTAATAAACACGCGGTACCACCTTAATTCATAGCTTACGCTATGCGCTTTATTGAGATAACGGTTCTACCGGATCTAACTACTACTATTTCGTAAGATCAGCTCAAAAGGGATACCCTTAAACTTATTCATACAATGTTTCACCAAAATTTCATTGCTCTCTAAAATCCTAACGAATAAAGGCGTGTCTTTTTCATAGCTAAATATATTGATCAAAATTCAAAACAAGTCTTCCTTTTTTTGTCGTCGAAATGACTTCTTTAAATTGAAAACGGCCTGTCTTTCGGATTGACACAAAATCATTATTACACAATTGTAAATTTTGTTCAAGTACCACATCATTAACTTTCACAAATCCCGCATGAATTTTTTTCAAGGCCTCACTCCTTGAACAATGCGACAATTGCGCCACAATACTATCCAGTCTTAAACTGCTGCACATAATACGTATTTCTTTTGTGTTGTTTTTGGTGATGACATAATCTAAACACTCTTCAAAATGAACTGTACACTTTCCGATCTGCGTACAATTATCAATAATATATTTTGAAATCTTTTCCTTACAGAAAATATAAAGATCATCATCATGTACAATCAAATCACCAATCACACTACGCTCGATTCCAGAATGCATTAAGCATCCCAAAAGATCCGAGTGAGTCAATGTTTTAAATTTCGCATTGTATGTGGCATGAAGACAAACACAATCACTAAAGCCTTCATAACCCTCAGGTATAAAACAAGCTATTTTTCTTTCTGCCTGATCATAGCCACCATCAAAAACTAAACATATATTTTTTGGCACCATGCTTTGAAGAATACTTTGTTCGGATACCGATAAAAAATAGGTCATGATTGGCCTATTTTGTTTTTGAAAAATACGAATCTGATCTTTCATCTGCGAAATAAACACTTCATGACCTACCATAAATGAGCTCATTAATAGTAAATATTAGTCTTCATCTTCGAAGTCATCAGGACTTCCTAATGAAATAGTTCCTTGAACACCGATTTCAGCTGGAGAACATAAAATTACGTTCTGACCGATTTTTTGAATCTTACCATCAAGTGCATATACAACACCAGTTAAGAAATCAATTGTACGTTGTGCATAATCACGATCTAGCTTGTGTAAGTTTACTACAACAGCACGACCTTCCTTTAAACGTTGTCCTACTTCTTCAGCTTCTCCAAAGCTTCTTGGTTCAAACAATACCATTTTTGTATTTGAATTCAAAGAAGTTGTATTCGTACGAGTTTTTGGTCTCTCATAACGACTTTGAGGTTCTACTTCTTCTACCTTTTCAGCTTGTGGTGCTTCTTGATAATCGTCTTCTTCTTCGATTGGAGCAACGAAGTCTTTTACTTTATCCATAAATCCCATGGGAAAAACCTCCTTAACGAACAATATTATAGCACAAAGAATAACTTAATCAAACCGATATTTATAATTTCCTTACGAATTGAAAGGCATGCCTTTTTGACACGCCTTTTATCCTTTTATTCCGTTTCAATCAATCCGTATCCACCATCATTTCGTTTGTAACAAACGGCGATTTTATTTGTTTCATCATCCGTATAAATGAAGAAATCATGTCCTAATAATTCCATCTTCATAATTGCTTCATCCAAGCTCATTTCAGTTGGAACAATAGATTTTGTACGAACAATTTCATCATCCTGGGCGACATCATCATTAAACAATTCATGATCCACAAAAGCTTCGGCAAGTGATTCTTTATTTTTACGTGTTAAACGCGTTTTTTGTCTACGAATTTGATCTTCCAATTTATCTACAGCACGATCGATAGCTGCATATAAATCGTCATCTACAACCTCTGCACGAAGAATCGCATAACGTGTTGGGATTGTAACTTCAATTTTTTGTTTTGTTGGATATGTACGAACTAAAACATTCGCTACATCATCCTCGCTAATAATGAAGTACTTTGTTAAAACATCCAATTTCTTATGAATTTTTTCTGAGATTCCTTCTGTAACTGTGATGTTTTTTCCTACAATATTGACTTTCATATTATGTACCTCCTATATGATTTGTATTTCTACTTAGATTATAACACGTTTATTTTCTTTTACACTTTTTGACAAAAAATGACAAAAATATAACCAAGTTTGCCAAGAACCTTGACAGCTCTATATATGTAATTTTTTTCAGAAAACATCTTGCACATTTTCATAGATTGCGCTATAGTATGTACAGGTGATTAACATGAACATCCATACAACATATTTTTACTTTTACTTTAGATAGCCCTAATTAAGCCAATCAAAATAGAATGGTATTTTTAATTAGGGCTTTTAAGCATTAACAATTTTAAGTGTTAATGCTTTTTTGTTACTCACTTTACATGGAAAGAAGGATATTATTATGATCATTACTTTAAAGAAAAATGCAACCAAACATGATGTCGACAAATTATTACACAAATTCGAAAAGATGAATCTTCAAGTCACAATGATTCAAGGAGATAACTACAATGTCTTCGGATTGGTTGGAGACACTAGTATCGTTGATGAAAAAAGCGTTCTAGCCAACCCTATCGTATATAACGTTCAGCGTGTAGCCCAGCCTTATAAGCTTGCCAATCGAATGTTTCATCCAGAAGATACAATCGTTGATGTCAACGGCATCAAAATTGGTGGTAAAAAAATTGCGATGATCGCAGGCCCATGTTCGGTTGAGGGTGAAGATCAAATCTGCCGTATTGCCAAAGAAGTGAAAGTTGCAGGAGCCGATATGTTACGTGGCGGTGCCTATAAGCCAAGAACAAGTCCATATGCCTTCCAAGGTATGGGAACAGCCGGTATCATGGCCATGGTAAAAGCTAGAAAAGAAACAGGACTTCCTATTGTATCCGAATTAATGAGTGCAGAACATTTAGATGAATTCGTCGAAAATGTAGATATCATTCAGATTGGTGCTCGTAACATGCAAAACTTTGACCTATTAAAAGCAGTAGGAAGAACAAAAAAACCGATTCTATTAAAGCGAGGCATGTCCGCTACTATCCAAGAATGGATCATGGCTGCTGAATACATTATGTCCGAAGGAAACCCAAACGTCATCTTCTGTGAACGTGGTATTCGTACATTTGAAACCTATACACGTAATACATTAGACTTAAGTGTTGTACCAATTATCAAAGAAAGAACACACTTACCTATTATTATTGATCCAAGCCATGCTGCTGGTGATTATAAATTGATTGAATCTCTGTCTTTAGCTGCCATTGCCGCTGGTGCTGATGGATTGATTATTGAAGTACATGATGATCCTGAAAACGCATGGAGCGATGGTGCTCAAAGCTTAAAACCAAAGCGCTATGCCAATTTAGTTGAAAAAGGAAGAGCCATCGCAAAAGTTATTGGAAGAGGGTTATAAGAAACTGCACACGCAGTTTCTTTTATGTTACAATGGTTCGGGTGATAAAATGAACAATCCATATCCATATTCAAATGACAATAAAAGATATCAGACAATTAATTATTATTTTCGTAATAAATACCATCAAAAAGTGGCTAAGATTCCATTAAATGCAGGCTTTACATGCCCCAATCGCGATGGATCAAAAAGCACAGGTGGATGCACCTTCTGTTCAAGCATGGGCTCAGGTGACAGCATTCTATGCTTTGATGATACATTACAAAAACAATATCAAGAAGGCTTAAAGCGTATGCAAAACAAATGGCCAAACTGTATTGGCTTTGCGTACTTTCAAAGCTATTCCAACACATATGCTCCACTTGAAGTATTAAAAAAAATCTATGATCCTTTCTTTCAAAATCTAGACATTCCAGGTGTTGCGATTGCGACACGCGCCGATTGTTTAAGTGATGAAATCATTGAATATTTAAACAGCCAAGACAAGGAAGTCTGGCTTGAATTAGGACTTCAAAGTGTGCATGAAAAAACAATGGAAAGATGTAATCGTAAACATTCAACACAAATTGTATTTGACTGGCTAGATAAGCTAAAGGACACAAACATTAAAACTTGTGTACATATTATTAATGGACTTCCTGGTGAAACCAAACAAGACATGTTAGAAACTGTCAAACAACTATCCACTCATCCTGTCGATGCGATCAAAATCCATATGCTTCACTTAATTGAAGGCACACAAATGGCTAAAGAATATAAGGAACATTCGTTTCATATTCTAAGTTTAGAGGAATATGCAGATATCGTGGTCGATCAGCTCGAATTATTACCACAAGAATGTATCATTGAACGCTTAACAGGTGATGGTATCGCAAAAGATCTGATTGAACCAAAATGGACAATCAAAAAGACCATTGTGACAAATGAAATCGATAAGTTAATGGTAAAAAGAAATACGTGGCAAGGCAAAAATGTCTAACCACGTATCTTTTATTTTACTTCAAATTTAAACAATAATATCTTTTCTTACCACGACGAATGATCACATAGTTAGATACATACGCTTGTGTAGAATCAATCACTAAGGCTTCATCATTTACTTTTACACCATTTAAGCTGATTGAATTTCCCTTGATCCATTCTCTAGCTTCACGACGACTTGATGCGATCTTAGCCTCAACTAAAACATCAATTAAAGTCTTGCCAGCTTCTTGGTCTACTTTATCCATATTCTTAACGGCATCTAGACGTTGTTGTTCATCCAAATCATTCAATTGACCTCTAAACAATGCATTTGTGATTTTAAGTGCAGATTCCAATCCTTCTTCACCATGTAGATCACGAACAACTTCTTCAGCCAATTTCTTTTGAGCTTCACGTCTTCCAGCATCTTCCTTTAAAGAAACTTCTAACGCATCGATTTCTTCTTTTGTAAGGAAAGTTAATTTCTTTAAGTATTCAATAACCTTTGAATCATCCGTATTGAATAAGAATTGATACAATTCATAAGGTGAAGTCTTCTTAGGATCCAACCATACAGTTCCCGTTTCACTCTTACCAAATTTTGTTCCATCCGCTTTCGTGATCAAAGGCATTGTTAAACCATAACATTTCACGTCGGCTCCACACTTTTTACGAATCAACTCTAGACCTGAAGTGATATTTCCCCATTGGTCCTGTCCACCAATCTGCATTGTACAACCCTTCGTTTGGTATAAATTTAAGAAGTCCAATGACTGAAGGATCATATAAGAGAATTCTGTATAACTGATTCCTGAATCTAAACGTTTTTTAACTGTTTCTTTATTCAACATGTAATTTACGTTAAACAATTTTCCGTAGTCACGTAAGAAATCAATGATTGTGATATCCTTAGTCCAGTCTAAGTTATTAACCATGTCAAAGCCCCATAATTTAGAGATTTGTGCATGTAACGCATCATAGTTTGATTTTAAAACCTCAGGCGTCAACATACTTCTTTCTCCAGTAGCTTTTGGATCTCCAATAAATCCTGTGGCTCCACCCACCAACATGATTGGGTGATGTCCATGTTTTTCTAAACGTTTTGCCATCAACAATGATGAATAGTGTCCAATATGTAAGCTGTCTGCCGTTGGATCTGTACCAATATAGAAAGTAACCTCTCCATTATTGATTACATCTTCTACTTCTTCGCTTGTCACGTTGTCAACAAGTCCACGCCATTTTAACTCTTCAAATAATTCCATTTTGTCCTCCTTGAAAATAAAAAAAATCGCCCTATAAGGACGATTGAATCGCGGTACCACCTTACTTCATACAAAATCTTGTATGCACTTAAACCTTTAACGCAGGTATACGTCAAATTTGAAGCTCCAAGGTGTATTCCACAGGTCTATTTGAAACTTTACACCAACCAGTTTCTCTCTAAGAAATAGATTATCTGTGTACTCTTTCTTTTCATAGCGAATTTATTATATCGAATCTAGAAACTAAACTCAACATGAATTGATTAATTTTTTATTTATCCATCCCAGAAACAATCGATTGTGTCCATATCGGATAAAATTCACTTTTAAAATGAAAACCATCCTCCGTATATATATCAGCCAATCCATTTTCTCCTAGTGACGCATTGTCAATATATCTCGTATACTTGTATTCACCAGCCACCTTCTTTAAAATAGCATTTACTTCATCAAAATTATCTGGAATTTCATAATTCACTTTTGCGGCATCCGTAACTGGAATCAAACCACAAACATATATTGTCGCATCCGGCACGATTTCATGAATATTTTCTATCGCATCCTTCCACAATTGACCATATCCACCTTCCACATCATGTCCTAGCTGCCAACACATATCATTCACGCCATAAGCCATAAAAACATTTTTTGGCTTCATTTCCTTTAACCGATCATTATATTGCGGAACATTCTCAATCGTTTCTCCCATTGCCGCAAAGATACGTGATGCATCAATAAAGCCATAGGAAGTATAATGTAGAACACGTGAATCTCCATAGAACACAAAGTCACCTAAAAGTGAAAATGGGTCCAAATCCTCATTGGAAATGGCAAGATTCCTTTCTTCTTCTTTGATTTCAGAAATTTTCGACTCAATATCATTCATTTCTCTTGTTTCCTGACCTTTAATATAATTCTCACCTTGTTCAGGTCGCTTATTCAATATCGTTATCGATACAACAATACATATAAACACCAAACCTATTACGAACAAACCTAATTTCTTTTTTTTCATTATTCTTCACCCAAAACATCTGCTAAGGATGTATCTTCTACAAACGTATTCGTGTTATATAAATACATCACATCCGTTATAAAATCTTCCTGAATCACCTTTTCAATGTTCTCATTGTAGTAACGCGGATCTACAATCGTTATCGTTCGATAATCATTCATTAAAAACTGCACAAAGCTGTTCGCATAGGAATCCTTAAATATTAGTAAATGTTTCTTTGAATTGTTTTCCAATTCAATTCTTTGAATACTCTTATTTCCTCCCAAGAACACACTGTACTGATCTTTAGAATCAATAAAGCTCGAATCATAGATCGAACCCTTCTTCTTGTTGTCCGCTTCCTGCACATAATAATCATTCAATTTCTTATTCACAAAGATGGAAATCGTATCCTTAATGCCGAAGCTTCCTGTTCCATTGGCCAGAGTTCCCTTGAAATTCTTGGAAACGACCATCTGTTCATAATCATTTAATGAGACTGCATCATTCAGCTTCTGATATGCGTAGAATGCTCCAAGACTTGTCCAGTGATGATCACTCTTATAATAGATGTACTCATCACTATGCTTCTTTAGATTCTTTCTTACATCCACAATTGATACCGAACTTTTTAATTTCTTATATATGGAATCCATAATCTTGTTCTGATCATTTTCATCTGACAAATAAGGCAAATGATCTTCTTGAATCGATACCGCATTGGGAACCAGTAAGAAAGTGGTATTTAAATCGGAATGTGATTTTGCAAACTTATTGATCGCACTCAAGTTTCTAGCCATCTGCTCCTTATTTGGAAGCTTTGCATCCTCGATCAGCTGATTTTTACACAAATAAATATCATCGATCTTCTTTTGACCTAAAAGCTTCAACATCCCATAGCGAAGATGAATAAAACTATTTCTTCCCACAAACTGATCCGCAAACCAGCTTGACAATTTTGTTTCAAAGGAACCATCCATCATCGATGTCCTATCCATTTCAGGAAATCTCTGTAAAGAACGATTCTCTACAAATGACAATTCATGATCTGGAAAAACCAGGTTGACGACAAGTCCAAGAATCAAAATAACCGGCATGCATAGGGTGATGGTTCTTCTTACTAAATTTTGATATTTCTTCATACTCTTACCTTCTAAAACGCAAAATACAAAAAGGATTGGAATGTATTTCCCACAATAAACGCCAGACTTATCATAAACAACACAAACCAGAAACAAATACTAAGTATGGCTCCTCTTTGTTTCATTACACGAAGGATCGCTTTATCAATACGATCAAAGAGTGGCATACTAAATAGAATCGCAATAACGATCAAAACAAAGTTCTGTCTTAACGCAAACAACGCATGCATATCACTAAATCCTGTTGTGCCAATTCCTAACATGGCTAAGATTGTTTTAAATGCCGATACTAAACTTGAACTATAGAAGAATACCCAGCCAATCAAGACAAGAAGCAATGTATATAGATGCTGAATAAAACGAGGCAAACGCTTTAACTTATCCTTCCAGATAAAACGCTCCGCAAGAAGCAGTAAACCATAATACAAGCCCCATACAATAAAATTCATACTGGCACCATGCCATATTCCCGTTAAAAGCCATACAATCAGAATATTACGAATATAGATATTATCCGGAACACGATTTCCACCTAAAGGAATATAAATATAATCTCTGAACCATCGAGACAGTGAGATATGCCATTTTCTCCAAAAATTCTGTATAGAGACAGCTGTATAGGGATGATCAAAGTTTTCATCAAATTCAAACCCAAACAGACGACTGATTCCAATCGCCATATCCGAATAGCCACTAAAATCAAAATAGATCTGCAGCATATACGCAATCGCACATAGCCATGTTCCAAGACTGGTCGTATTCCCTGATAAAGATGCATACATAAGCGATAACTGATCGGCAATAATGACCTTTTTCGCTAGTCCCTTCATGATTCTTTGAAAAGCCTCTCCAAACTCTAGAACACCAATCTTCTTAAAACGAGATAACTCCTTTTCCATGTCATGATATTGAACAATAGGACCCATACTCACCTTTCCAAAAAAAGATAAATATAAAGCTAAAGATAAAAGATTCTTTTGCGGCTCACTCTTACCCATATATACATCGCCCAAATAAGAAATGGCACTAAACGTAAAGAAAGATAAACCAACCGGTAAAGCTAGATCTATATGAATGGATGTAAAGCCAAGAATGAAATTCGTATATTTATAAATCACCAGAATCAACACATGAAACAAAACACCGATCCAGAAGATATATTTACGCTTGTTTCCTTCATAAAGAGCCAACTCTAAACCTGTCAAATAATTCCATACAATTGTTACAAGCATCAACACTAAAGAAGCTGGCTGCCCCCACGAATAAAACAACAACGAACATAGCACCAAAACCAACGTCTTTATCATTTTGTTGGGAATCAATGTATAAGCCAAGAATACAAGCGGCAAAAACATGAATATAAAAATCAAACTATTAAATACCATACATCCCCCTACAGCTGTTCCTTATACAACGAAACAACATCATTCGCCTTGTCACAAGTGACATAAATGGCATAATTCATATCCACCGATATAACAGCCTTCTTTAACAAGCCAACCTGCTCAACACCATATCCATCAAAGGCATGGATCTGTGCATCAATACGATCCTGCATAGCCTTTTTAAAAGCATCCCCCTGACTTGTATCCTTAAACTTCACGATCACAATCTCACGCACATCCATAGGATCGTTTGCCTTATAGTATTCTATATTTTCATAATTGGAAGGATCAATCGCCAAATTCTTTTTGATTGCCTGCCTCTGCTGTTTTTCCAAATGAAAAGCAGCCATCTTCTTCATCACATTCTTTTCAACAACACCAAAATCAGCCGAACTCATACGCGGCCCACTTAGTTCATTGAATAAAAACACGCTAAAAAAAACGACTACAAAAGTCTTTAATATCATTAATATTGTCTTTTTCATACCCTTTTATTTCCTATTCCTCAAGTATTATAAATGAAATTTAAAAATAAAGAAAGATGTACATCCAAACTTTGGACATACATCTCTTTTTAACATACATGCTTTAATTTGTTGTAGATTCTAAAGATAAATGGCTTGCAAGGAAGAATAAAGTTACCAATATATTCTTCTACGACTGCATTAAAGCCACGCTTGAAATCAAAGACTCCATAGCCCTCTTCTCCAGGCTTAAACTTACCACTAATACCATAGAAGTTATAAGAATGATTTCCTTCTTCTACAGCTTTTTGAATGATAAACCATTGAAGAGCATATGGACCTTTGAAACGTTTATATCTTTCATCCGATCCACTAGAAAGGTAATAAACCTCTCCTTTATAGAACAAGAACATCGCTGCAGCAAGTGGCAATTCACCAGAACATTTAGAAGATAATTCATTAGCTTCTTCTTGTCTTACCATTAAAGATTCAAGATTCTTTTGTGCAATCTTCAATCGATTCTGTGAATTCTTTGAATATGGATTTTCTTTTAAAGTTTCATTTGCACGTGCAATCGTTTCTTTTTCCTTTTCCATATTTTGTTGAATATTTAAAGCATACTCATTCACATCCAAATAAGACATATACACCTTGGCGTTTTCGTTAAAATAATCATATTCCTGCTCGTAATATTCTAAACCTAATGTTTCATAATTCTGCTTCTCACCAGACATATCCACCAATTCTTTTAAAATCGATAATTCATCTCTAGAAAGCTCACGAATCTTAACACTATTCTTTAACGCATTACGAATATTATGTCTTGTCTTTGAGATAAAGCCATTAAATACTTCATCCTTTGTCTTATCCTTTATATCTAAGACAGACACAAAACGACATTGACGAGTCATATCATAGCCATACTTTAAAGGAAGCTGAATACAGCCACATGCCTTTAAATTGTCTACGACATCAAAGTTATTGAAGCCATCTTCAACAACATCTCCATCCTGATTTCTTTGTTGAAGTGGAATAGCTGGATCCAATTCAGCATAGATTACGCCTTCTTTTTTAAGATAGTCTTTAAATGTTGTCGTTACCCTTTCAACAAGTGCTGAATCATGATAATCCATGATAAAGCCTCTTGGCACATAACAATATTTAAAAATCTTCATCAGTGGAATCATACCAATCATTCCTGAAGCAACAACCGTATTGTTTTCAACAAACTGTAAATACTCGATTTTCCAACCATTGGATTCCATCTTTTTACTAGCCTCTACCGATTGTAAGAAGCCAGCATATTCAATCGAATCTAAATATTTTTGGTATTCTACATCATTAATTTTTTTTATTTGCATACTACACCTTCTTAGTTGGCAACGATGTTTACAACCTTACCCTTAACAACGATTACCTTACGAATTGTTTTGCCTTCAATCTGACGCTTAACTGTTTCCAATTCCATCGCCTGTTTTTCAAGCTCTTCATTTGAACTTCCCACAGCCGCTTCAAATTTTCCACGAACCTTACCATTGACCTGAACAACACAAGTAATTGTATCTTCTACCAATTTTGCCTCATCATATGTTGGCCATGCTTCATACGCAATGGATTCTTCATGACCTAATAATTGCCACATTTCTTCACCAATATGTGGAGTGATACATGACAACATCTTGATCATACCTTCGGCATATGGTTTATATACTGTTTCTGCTTTATAGGCTTCATTCACGAAAATCATCATTTGCGAAATAGCTGTGTTGAAACCTAATGATTCATAATCCTCTGTAACCTTTTTAACAGTCTGGTTGTAAACCTTATCCAATTTTCCATCATTTGTATCACTGATCTTATCAGATTCAACAAACAAACGATATACACGATCCAACCATCTTCTAGCTCCATCACAGCCAGCCATTGACCAAGGCTTGCTCTGTTCTAATGGACCCATAAACATTTCATATAAACGAAGTGTATCTGCACCATATTTTTTTACAATATCACTTGGATTTACGACAAATTCAGGGAAACGTTTACCCATCTTAATACCATTTTCACCTAAAATCATACCTTGATGTACTAATTTCTTAAATGGTTCTTTGCACGCAACAATACCCTTGTCATATAAGTAATTATTCCAGATACGAGAATACATTAAGTGACCAACCGCATGTTCTGGACCACCGACATATAAGTCAACTGGCATCCAGTGCTTCAATAATTCTGGATCTGCAAGTTTCTCATTGTTGTGTGGATCAATATAACGTAAGTAATACCATGAAGATCCGGCAGATCCCGGCATTGTACTTGTTTCACGAACACCCTTAACACCATTCTGGTTGTATTGTTTCCATTGTGTTGCATTTTCAAGTGGAGCCTTACCATTGTGACCCTTATAATCTTCTAGTTCAGGTAAAATTAAAGGTAATTCTTCATCAGGAAGAACATAGTCTGTTCCATCCTCTAAATGAACAATAGGAACTGGTTCTCCCCAATAACGCTGACGCGCAAAAATCCATTCACGGAAACGGTAGTTTACAGTTTCTTTGGCAATACCCATATCTACTAATTTTTTAGTAATAGCTACTTTGGCTTCTTCAACAGTTAAACCTGTAAATTCTTCAGAATTGATCAATTTGCAGCCTTTACCTAAATAATCCTGTTTTTCAAAGGCATGTTCACTTACATCTTGTCCCTCAATAACTTGAATCATATCAATATTGTGTGCAATCGCATATTCAAAATCACGTTGATCATGACTTGGTACAGCCATGACAGCTCCAGTACCATAGTTTGCCAAGACGAAATCACCAATAAAGACCTCAACCTCTTTACCATTGACTGGATTGATTGCCTTAATTCCTTCTAGACGACAACCAGATTTTCCTTTATTTAATTCTGTACGATCCATCTCAGATTTTGATACAGTCTCTTTAATATATGCCTTTACTTCATCCTGGTTTTTGATTCGAGGCATTAATTCCTGTACCAAATCTCCATCAGGTGCAAGAACCATAAAAGTAATACCATAGATAGTTTCAATACATGTTGTAAAGATAGAGAATTTTCCTCCACCTACAATTTCAAATTGAACCTCAACACCAGTAGAACGACCAATCCAGTGTCTTTGCATTTCCTTTGTTGATTCTGGCCAATCAATTTCATTTAAGCCTTCTAGTAATCTTTCCGCAAAAGCAGCCTGATCAATACAAAGCTGTTTCATATTCTTACGAATAACGGGATAGCCACCACGTTCACTTTTACCATCTACAACTTCATCATTTGATAAAACTGTACCCAATTCTTCACACCAGTTTACTGGCATGTCAACATATTTGGCATAGCCATCCTTATACAATTGTTTAAAGATCCATTGTGTCCAATGATAGAAATCTGGATCTGAAGTCGCAATCATTTTTGACCAGTCATAATCAAAACCTAATTCCTTTAGCTGTTTAGTGAAAGTCTTGATATTCTTTTGTGTAAATCCATTTGGATTGTTTCCTGTTTGAACCGCATATTGCTCAGCAGGTAAACCAAATGAGTCATAGCCCATTGGGTGAAGTACATTATAGCCTTGCATACGTTTCATACGTGAAACAATATCTGTAGCTGTATAGCCTTCTGGATGTCCTGCATGAAGTCCTACACCACTTGGATATGGGAACATATCTAATGCATAAAATTTTGGCTTTGAGAAATCCCAAACATCCGTTTTGAATGTTTCATGTTCTTCCCAATACTTATGCCATTTCTTTTCAACTTCTAAATGATCGTACATATTAGCCTCCTATAAATATAAAAAACGCCCTTGAAATCTAAGGACGTTTGTACGCGGTACCACCTTAGTTCACAACTTTCATTGTGCCCCTCAAGCCCTTTATCGCAGAGCATACGGATAACATTACTCATCAGCTCCTTAGCAAGTTCAAAGGCTGCACACTACTAAATCCCACCAACTTTAGCTCTCTAAAAATGCCATTTCCTTTTACTACTCTAATTCATCGCTATGCATCAATTTTAACTTTTTTTTCAATGTTCGTCAATATCAACCGACACGATTGCCTTATCATCATAATAGATCTTCATACATACATCGAAGTAATCGCACTCAATATATGTACCTTGATCCAATAGATGAACTTCTATATCCTGTACACGAATATCTTTTTCTAAAATCAATTCTTGATTCGTATGACACAAACGAATCTGATTATTGTGCCGAATCATATGCTTGGCATGATCCAAGATAGAAAGCTCCAATACATTCTGTCGATTGGCTTTTAATAAATACACATTTTGCATCGTTTGTAGCGCAAGAAACGAAAGAATTTGAAGCACTAGAAAGAAGCATACTAGACTTGTCCAAGAGGCATATCCGTTAATAGATTTCAAAGTCGTAGATTTTGTTTTGTTTACGAAACCACAAATAAATACCATCTTCTTTCTTATAAAAATAGGCAGAATCTAGCTGCTCCATAAAAATCTCATAGCCAGGACTTTTTACAATGCGATGCTTATCAAAGTATAGAATCATCTTCTCATGATTCAAGATATATTCTAGACAATCATCTTCTACCTGAATTGAAGATGCCATACTCACTTCTCTTCTAAGCTGCAATATCGCATATTGATTTTGTGTATCTATATCCATATGTGAAAAGCGCAAGGCACAGCTTATAACCATACAACCAAGTAAACTGACTAAACATGTTATAAAAAGTGCGAGTAAAGCTTCAATCAGTGTAAAACCATTTCTTTTGAATTCTTTCATCGATTTTTAGATTCCTTTGAAAATATAGAGTATGTAACCCATTTAACAAAAGACTTACACATAATAGAATCACAAAAAACGCAAATAGAGCATCCTCTAGTAGAAAACCATTATTCCTTTTCAAGACGAACCCTACCTGTTCCTAATTGATATACAAGCTTCATTTTTGAATTCGCATTCTGACATCGTAAAGTTAATGCCTTTGAAATATTACCCTTGGTATTATAGTAAAAGCTCACTGGATCACATACGATATCTTTAGGAATGTAATATTCTATATCACCAACATTAATTTTAGAATCTACACTCATATCGATTCTTTGATGCTCGACATATGCCTTTTCCTGCGCTGTAATGCTTAATGTTTGAACCTTCTTCATAAATAGATAAAGAGAAGTATTCATTTGAGTTGAAAAGCCAAAGCTTAAGATAGAAACAATCAAAAGTACCACTAACATTTCTAAAAGCGTAAAGCCATTCTTATTGCGATACAGCCTGCCCATCGATTATCACCACTTTACTATGATCCGGACATGTATCCTGTCCTTTCTTCAAATAGCCAAAGTCAATCAGCTCCTGTACACTTGTAGGCGTTTCTAGCTGATCGATTTCATACAACATGATTTGCGAATTCACTATTTCCAACAAAGCTTCACACCCCTTATTTCTAATGATCTTCTCCTTTTGTTGAATGTTAGGTAGAGTAATCAATAAGAGCAGTGCAACAATTAACATCACAATCATCATTTCTAAAATCGTAAATCCATTTTTCTTTTCCATAGTTCCTCCTTTAAAATTGATTTAACATATTTAGTGGCATCATCATAATTTGATACACAAGCAATACAAGAACACCAATACTCAAATAGGAATAAAGCTGAATACCAAGGACAATACGCTTTACGCATCTTTCTATATCCATCGTACTTTTCTTAATATACAAATCAAAAAACACCTGAAATCGGTTATTCGTAAGAGCATAGCGCAACATCTTTTTAAAATCAGAATCAAAGATTTCTTCCTTCAAAAAACTTTCCTCTAAACTATTTCCATTCAAAAGATGATCTAAAATATGATTTGAAATCATCCCTACGATACTAAAATCCATATGTGACATCGTTTCTAGCACCTGCTGCGTTGAACTATAAGTATTTTCAAGGTTTTGATAGATACAGACAAATTGTAAAGACACCATTTTTTTCATCAATGGAAATGGACAATAGTAAAGGCTTTTTGAAAATCGATTAAAGACCATATAGAACCAGATCAAAAAGAAAAGCAACAGTAGAATACTCAATCCAAATGTATATTTGAGGACTTGAATCACAAGCAGTACCTTTCCATTTGAAATATAGTCCTGCATTTGAATAAGTACATAATCCGAGAAGAAAAGCACCATAAAAAATGCGAACACAAGTAAAAAGAAAGGATATGCGATCTTTTGTAGCAGCTTATCAAATACAAGCTTTGAATGCTTTTCAATCTGTGTCACACATATAATGGCTTGATTTAGATTTAAGGAAGAAGACAATATCTTTAAATACTTAAAGTACAGCTTCTTCTGTCCCATACAAAAGATATCGACAAGACTTATTCCTTCCTTTAATCGAGAAATCATTTCTTCATCCTTTTTAAATACTAGATGGATCAAGGTTTCTAAGGGCATTCCATTATTCATTAGCTTTTCAAATTGTTCCACCTCCTCACGCAAGACAAGCACAATCGTAGTCTGCCTGGGCATCCATGATATATCCTTTTTCAATACCCTGTGAAATTTTTTTAGATAAGGTAGTAAAGTCTTCGGGATAATCACCCTGTTTAAGAACGTGCTCCAGCACTTTTTGATCCATGATTTCATACACACATACCTTTTTGTCGCCTGATGCATAGAGGCGTTGTGAAATAATGGCTGTACAAACACTTAATAAATCCTTGTTTGATACACCCAAATCCTCAAGACGACGAATACACTCCTTTCCATCCTTGGCATGAATACTCGTTAAAACAAAGTGACCAGTCAAGCTTGCTCTTAAGACCATCTTTGCGGTATAGCTGTTTCTTGTTTCTCCAATACAAATGACATCTGGATCATGGCGCAAAAGCTGTTCAATACCTACATCATAGGTAAAGCCCATTGCCTCATTGATTTGAAGTTGTAAATAGGAATCATCCTCAATCTCAATTGGATCCTCTAAGCTAACCACTTTATGCTTCTTCGTTTTGGCAATCTCATGCAGCAATGCATGTAAAGTTGTCGTTTTACCACTATTTGTAGGTCCGACACTGATGACTAAGCCTTGCCGTAACGGAATCAAAGACTCAAAGTAAGCTGTATCCTGTTGCCATAATGACAATTGATCGAGGTGGATTGCCTGTTGCGTATTCAACATACGAATGACACCTGTTTGAACATTTTGGTTAAAAAGCATACTAAAGCGACAAAAGACTTCATGATTATGAATCAAAACTTTAAACTGCCCACTTTGCGGAACAAATGGATTGGTCAGATCCATTCTTGAAATGAATTTTAAATATTCAAAGAAAGCAGGTTGCCAAATATCTTGGTATACATCTAACATTTCACTCTGTGTTCTTAATTTAATTTGTAGTTTTTGATTTTGTAGAACAAAATGAATATCACTCGCCTTTTTTTGAATCGCATATTCAATTAAATCCTTTAATAAATCATCCATTTTTTTACCTCCCTTATCTAATACGAAAAAAAAAGCAGAAATTCTAATAAATTTCTGCATATTTTAAACTTTCGTTCCATTTTTTCTCTTGCGATAAAGAAGTAGAGGGTCCATGTCCCGGATACACCTTATAATCTTTGTCTAATTGATACAATTTTTTTAAGGATTGTTTCATCATCGAAACAGAGCCAGTCGCTAGATCCATTCTTCCGATTGAGCCTTGAAATAATACGTCACCTGTAAATAAGCAATCCTCGATTCTTAAAACCGTTGAACCAATCGAATGCCCAGGACAATATATCGCCTCTATTTCAAATCCTGCAATCTCATTTATTCCTTCTTTGATTGGTTTTGGATGCGCATCACATGTCACATCCATATAGAAGGCTGAAGATGAATTTAAATCGGGATCTTGAAGAAAATCAAATTCCTGCGGATTTAAATATACATCACAATGATACGCATCAACTCCTGATATATGATCAAAGTGTGCATGCGTTAATACGATAGCTTCTAATGTACATTCATTTTCTTTTAAGATGGATTCTAAATTAGGAAATCTGTCCGCCGGATCAATTAGGATAGCATGATGATTTTCCATGACTAAATAACAGTTTGCCTGTACAGGACCTAATGGTTGTTGAATGATTTTCATAGCCTAATACATAAAAAAGACCGAATAAAACGGCCTTTCTTACTTTTTCTCCTTATGTTCAGTCTGCTGATTGCATTTTGGACAATATTTTTTAACAGTCATACGTTCAGGATGTTTTTTCTTATTTCTTGTACCAATATAGTTTTCTTCACCGCAAACAGAGCACTTAAATGTAATACGATCTCTCATGTTCAGTCCTCCTCACATTAGTAATTACTAGTTGATTCTAGCATAACTTACAAGTCAATTTCAAGTCATTTTCAAAAATTTAACTTGCTGGATATAATTCAAAATATTTTTCAATAAATTTTGGCATCACCACCGTCGAACAAATATTGGCTGCAACCTCTTGATTGTTCTGTCCAGACGTTGGTGCTGAGCACGCAAAGGCCATTGTTGGATTATCACTTGGTGCATATCCAACAAGGTTAGCCGTTGTCCATTCTTCCACTTCGGCTGTACCTGTTTTTGCCGATACAGGAACACTATACTTCATGATATCTTCTCCACAGTTTCCACTTGTGACACAAGCTCTAAAGCCCTGTTGAACACGTTCTAGGTATTCCTCATTCTTTTTTGGCAATACGGATTTGATCTTCTTTTCATTCGAAACAACGACTTCTTGTGAGTTCACCTCTGTGGCATAGCTAAATAAACGAGGCTGATATAAATTTCCATCTGACGCAATGGTTGAGCTATAGATTGCTAATTGAAGTGGTGAATACATGTCAAACTGTCCAATGGAATAGTTTAACAACATACCCGGTTCGGAACCATAGCCCATATATCCACTCGATTCACCAGGTACATCAAGACCCGTCTTATTTCCAAGTCCAAACATTGAATAATAAGAACGCATCTTATTTAAAGTACCTTGTAAATCTGATACATTTAGTGGTTCTCCTTCGACATAGCTTGCACCTGCTAAACGTATGGCGACATTAAACATATATACGTTACTACTTACCTCCAAGGCTCTCACATCATTAACTGGACCATGATCTACATAGGAACCAAATTCCTGTCCACCAATATTCATAACCTTATCATAAATAACATCACCCGGCTTAATGACACCTTCGCTTTCACCCATGTATACTGTAGCCCCTTTAATGCAGGAGCCTGGATTGACTAATGACATATAGTTTCCTGAGGCAAAATATGTCAATTGTTTAGAATCCAAATCCATCTGATAGCCCGACATCGCAAGCACAGAGCCATCCTGTGGATTTAAGACAGTCGTAAATAAAGATTGGAAGTTTTCACGGTTTACTGTACCACCATTTTCACTCAATGTATTTTTCACAATATCATCCAAAGTTGATTGAAGCTCAATATCAATGGATAAATGAATGTCATAGCCTTTCTTAGCTTCCTGTACAACTTCCTTTTGTGCCAATCCATTTGAGTCATAGGTAATCTTGGCAATTTCTGGTGTACCCGCTAATAAATCATTGTATTGATATTCAAGACCTGATTTTCCAACGCTGGCATTTAACTGATAGCCCCTAGATAAATAGTAGCTGGCAAGCTCACTTGGAAGTCCTTGTGTACTTGTTGTTACACTTCCTAAAATATCGGATAAAGCCTCACCATATGGATATTCTCGTTTCCAACCTCCAAAGTCTACGTCAAAACCAGGAAATTCTGTTTTATGTTCAACAAGATAAGCGACATCATCATCGCTTACATCTTCTAAGACAACATTTTCCTGTCCCGTACTTTGGTTAGAAATCATTCGTTGATAGATGACGCAAAGCTTTAAATCGGCCTGTGTCATTTCACCAATTTGCTTCTTTCCAATACGATTCATTAAAATCTGATATCGTTTACTTTCGGCATTATCGCCCCAAGCACCACTCTTATATTGCTTCAACTCACGACTTGTCATCAAGTGGTTAGCTGCATATTCCGAATCGGTTGGTGACAAAAAAGATTTATAAGTAATATAAGCTTGTTTTTTGTCTTCATCCGTAAAGTCTTTGGTGCTCACATTAAAGACCTTTACAATACGCTTGGCATATAGCTTATAATCATCTGCTGTCATATTGTTTGGAGATGTAAATACAATATTATGACTAACGACAGTCTTCGCTAAGACCTTTCCATTACAATCATAGATCTGGCCACGAGGTGCCGATGTATATTGTTTAATGGATGTATAATCTTCACGCTTAGCCGTATAATCATTATAAGAAATGATCTGAAGATAAAACAATCGTAAAAAGATGACCAAGAAACAAACAGCAATTGCCATTGTAAGAATCAGGATACGATTGGAAATGACTTGATCAACCGAAATGTTTTGATTTGCCCTTTTCAATGATTTTCTACTCTTTTTCAAATGGATCCCCCTTTATACGAACATACTATATTATACACGTTTCTAAGATGAAATGGAAAAAAAAGAAGGATTGGCGTATACTTTAGCTATGGAGGTTTGCAATGAAAAGAACAGAAACACGCCAAGTAAAAGTAAAAAATTTAGAGATTGGCCATAATAACAAAGTCATCATTCAATCAATGTGCAACATTGAAACAAAAAAGGCAGATGAGGTTGCCCAACAAATTTTAAATCTAGAAAAAATGGGCTGCGAATTAATTCGTGTCAGCTGTATGGATATGGAGGATGCCAAAGCCATCGCAGATATTAAAAAACAGATCCATATTCCATTAGTCGCAGATATTCATTTTGATTATCGCTTAGCTCTTGCTTGTATTGAAGCAGGTGCCGATAAAATTCGTTTAAACCCTGGCAACATTGGTTCAAGAGAAAATGTGGAAAAAGTCGTAAAGGCTTGTAAAGAAAAACATATTCCTATTCGTATTGGTATCAATGGAGGTTCCTTAGAGAAGGATATCCACGAAAAATATGGTAAGCCAACTGCCCAAGGTATGATTGAAAGTGCCAAAAGACATGTACAAATTCTAGAAGATTTAGATTTCTATGATACTGTCTTATCTTTTAAATCAAGTGATCCATTATTATGTATTGAAGCTTATAGACTAGCTGCAAAAACCTTTGACTACCCATTACATTTAGGGGTTACAGAAGCAGGTACCACAATGACAAGTGCCATTAAGTCCAGTTTAGCTTTAGGTACTTTATTAAATGAAGGTATTGGGAATACCATTCGTATCAGTGTGAATGGTGCTCCTGAAAAAGAAATTCCAATCGTTAAGGAATTATTGAAGGACTGCAAGCTGATTCATAATGTGCCAAATTTAATTGCATGCCCTACGTGTGGTCGTACACAATGGGATATGGAGCCTGCTGTAAATGAAATTGAAAGCTATCTTCAAACCGTAAACAAAGATATTACTGTCGCAATCATGGGATGTGCTGTCAATGGTCCTGGTGAAGCAAAACATGCCGATATTGCGATTGCGGGTGGTAAAAAAGAAGGTTTATTGATCAAGAAGGGTGAAATCATAGAAAAGATTCCTCAAGAAAAGATCGTAGCTCGTTTAAAAGAAGAAATTGAAAAATTTTAAATAAAGAAAAGATCTCAGCGCAGTGCTGAGATTTCTTCTTTATATGGCGCCTTTTTATCAATAAATGGCGTTTCTAATATTTTTGTAACATTTTCTAGCTTTGGATGGTGCACAATCGAATATAAAATATCAAATCCAATATGCCCCTTTCCAATATTTTCATGACGATCCTTATGAGCTCCTAAAACATTCTTTGAATCATTGATGTGCATACAAAGAAGATTTTCTAAACCCAAAATAGAATCAAAGTCGTTCAGAACCTTTTCAAAATCATGAAGATCATAGCCTGCATCCCAAATATGACATGTATCCATACAATATCCAATACGTGATTTTTTATTTATACCAGAATAAATTTTCTTTAACTGTTCAAATGTAAATCCACATTCATTTCCTTTTCCTGCCATGGTTTCAAGGGCGATCTTAACATCCGTAGAATCCTGATCTAAAACTTCATTTAAACCATTGATGATCCATTCAATACCGACATCCATTCCAGCGCCGACATGGCTTCCTGGATGAAGAACTAAAGTTTTAGCACCGATGGCTTGAACACGCTCTAATTCAGACTTTAAAAATTCTCGTCCAAACTCTGCGGTTTCTGGCTTTAACGCATTGGCCAAATTAATTATATATGGAGCATGTACAATGACACGATCAATAGAAAAATCATTGTCAAGCATAAAGGTTTTAGCTTCATCAATCTTTAGTTTAGAAACAGCTACACGACGTGTATTGCTTGGAGGACCCGTATAAATCATACAGGCATTGGCCCCATAGGATACAGCTTCTTCAATGGCTCCTTTAAAATAGTCTGGTGCCTTAAAGGATACATGACAGCCTAAATAGATCATACATCCATTCCTTTTTGGCGTTGTCTTTCTTTGGCACGCTCTTTTTGTTGGCGCTTAATATCCGATTTAATCATTTCACGACGCTTTTTACGTTTCATACGATCAATTTCCTGACGTTGTCTTTTCTTATAGTTAGGCTTAACCTTCTTTTTCTTGTGAACGATTTTTTCCACTTCTTCATGGAACTCATCCTTCTTATTTGGACGTTTATTCACATAAGGCTTTAAGTCAACCATTTCCTTATTTTTAACATCCATATGTTCAAATTCAATTCCTTGTTTGATCAAAGATTGGATTGATTTGGCATCACTTTCTTTATAAAGTGCAATACATTGACCATCACGAGTGGCTCTTCCTGTACGTCCAGCACGGTGAATATAAAATTTTAAATCTTTAGGGAAACCACAGCTAATAACGTGTGTGATTCCTTCTAAATCGATTCCACGACTCGCAATATCACTGGCTACAATATAGCTTTTCTTTTGGCTTTGAATCATTTTAATAGCCTGCATACGCGCACGTGATTCAAGTCCTGAATGTAATTCAACTAAATCATAACCATTTTCACGCATTGTATTGGCAATGTTTTGGGCTTCTTGAGTCGTGTTGGCAAAAATTAAACAAACATAAGGCTGAATACATGGAAGTACATCTAAGATTTTTTGTTCGTAGCTCTTGTGCTTGCATGGCACTAAAATATGCTTAACATCACTTTGGAAAGCTTCTTCCTTTTTGATTTCGATCATTTCTGGATCGTATAAATATTTCTTTAAAAATGGCTGCAAAGATTCTGGAATGGTTGCAGAGAATACCATCATTTGGACCTTCTTGTCCATTTTCGATAGAATTTCATCAATATCTTCTAAGAAACCAAATTCCAATGTCATATCTGCTTCATCTATGACAACCATTTTAGCAGTATCCAAACGTAAGACGTTATCCTTGATAAACATGTCTTTCATACGTCCTGGTGTACCAATAACGATTTGTGGCTGTTTGTCCATGGAAGTTACCTTTTCCATACCACCTGTAACTAGCTTTACACGTACACCAAAATGTTTGGCAATTTTACGACAACGATCATACAATTGGTAGGCTAATTCTCTTGTTGGTGCTGAAATGACAGCTTGTACACAATCTTGATCAAAGTCTAACATATCAAAGATAGGCATAAAGAAAGCGTGTGACTTTCCGGATCCTGTACTAGATACACCAATGATATCTCTATTTTTATTTTTACGATTTAACACCTGCTCTTGAATGGGTGTTAAAGTTTTAAAATGCTCTAAATCCATTATTTCTTGAATACGATTCATATTTTCACATCCTTTTCTTTAGTATTATCCCAAAAATCTTCTTATTTTACAAATACAAATAATTAAGGCATAATGTATATATGAAAACACAAAAAATTATTACAGTCAAGCCTCAAGGCTATTGTGGAGGCGTATTAAAAGCAATTGAAACAGCCAAACAAACAAGGGATACATACCCTAATAAAAAAATCACGATTCTAGGTAATCTTGTGCACAATCAATATGTAAAAAAAGCACTGCAAGCTTATCATATTGATACGATTGAAGATAAGACAAAGACGCGCTATGAATTGTTAGACGAGATTAAAGATGGCATTGTCATCTTTACAGCACATGGAGTAAGTCCTAAAGTCTATGAAAAAGCCAAGGAAAAAGGCTTGATCTTAGTGGATGCAAGCTGCCCTTTTGTCTTACAGACACAAAAGATTGTGAAGCAATATTTAGATCAGGACTACTCAATCTTCTATATCGGTAAAAATAAACATCCCGAAGCCGAATCGATTTATACAATGAGTGATCGTGTCTATTTAATTGAACCAAAAAAAGATATTCCAATTATTCAAACCAACAAAATTTTTGTGACAAATCAAACAACAATGTCGATCTACGATATTCAAGATATCTTTGAACAGATCAAAGAAAAATATCCACAGGCTATATTTCACGATGAAATCTGTAATGCGACGCGTGTTCGTCAGCAGGCTATACTGGATTTGAAGGATGTTGATTGTTTAATTGTGGTAGGAGATCCTACGAGCAATAATTCGCAAAAGCTTGTAGACATCGCAAAAAAGGCTAATATTCCCAATGTATTCTCAATCCAAACGGTAGAGGATATTGATAAGAAGGACTTTGAACAATACCAAACCATTGCGATCACAAGTGGAGCAAGTACTCCGACATATCTTACAAATCAGGTAAGGGATTATTTAACCAATCCGATTGAAAAACCAAAAATCCGTATTCAGGAAATTCTCTGAGTACGGATTTCTTTTATATATTCAATTTTTTCAAGAAACTCTGGCTTCAAAACTTTACTAAGTATGTTTCTATACTTATTCTCTTCAAAATCTAAATAATCTTGATACGTATCATTTCTTAACATATTCATTCCAAAACGAAGATGAGCTTCGGATATATTTTGAACAGTTGTATCCACAACACAATCCAAGATTGGATAATAGTGATTGTTGTCGTAAATCATCTTTTCACGAACAATATGAATTTTGTTTTCCATCAAATATTTTCTTAATGCATAATCATCTTTATGACTTGACAACAATAAACGTAATCCTGGATAAAGCTTTCCTTTAGAAAGAATATCAATGATGAGTTTGCCACCCATGCCACAAATAATGATTTGATTGACATCGTCATGAAGTCCTTGAATACCATCCAATAAACAACAAGTAACTTGGTCACTTAATTGATTTTCAAGAATAGTTTTCTTCGCATTATCTAATGGACCTTGGGCTACATCACATGCATATCCTTTTTTTGCCTGTTGGTTCAAAATAGCGTTGCATACAACATAGGCATGATCACAGCCAATATCGGCAATGACATCTCCATTGACCCATTCTAATATTTCTTGAATTCGATTCGAACAAGGTATCATTATTTCACAAAGTCTCTTAGGCGTTTGCAGCGATTTGGATTTTTTAGCTTGCGTAAAGCCTTCGCTTCAATCTGACGAATACGTTCACGTGTTACGTTGAATTCTTTACCAACTTCTTCTAGTGTACGTGTTCTTCCGTCTAACAATCCAAAACGTAAACGCAATACTTTTTCTTCACGTTCTGTTAGGCCTTCTAATACCGCGTTGATTTCATCCTTCAATAATTGGTTGTTTGTGTAATCATCTGGAGATAATGTGTCTTTATCTTCAATGAAGTCCCCTAAATGTGAGTCATCTTCTTCACCAATTGGTGTTTCAAGGCTGACTGGATCTAAGGCAATCTTTTGGATTTCACGAACCTTTTCCGCTGAGATGTTTTCCATCTTTTCAGCGATTTCTTCAGGCAATGGATCACGGCCTAAGTCTTGAACCAATTGACGTTGAATACGTGTTAATTTATTGATGGTTTCAACCATGTGCACAGGAATACGAATGGTACGTGCCTGGTCTGCGATAGCACGTGTAATGGATTGACGAATCCACCATGTCGCATATGTTGAGAATTTGAATCCTTTTGTGTAGTCAAATTTTTCAACGGCTTTGATTAATCCACAGTTTCCTTCCTGGATCAAATCCAAGAATAACATTCCACGTCCTACATATTTTTTCGCAATAGAAACAACTAAACGTAAGTTTGAAGATATCAATGTTTGTTTAGCATTTTCGCCTTCATCAATAACTTTTTGAAGTTTCTTTCTTTCTTCTTCACTTAAATCTGGATTCTTAATATCTTCCTTGGCTTGTTCCCCCTCTTGGATCTGACGAGCTATAATCGGCTCTTCCTTTGGATCCAATAATGGAATTTGACCAATTTCCTTTAAGTACATCTTAACTGGATCATTGATCTTTGCGTGTGAAGCATTCGCGAATGTTTTTTCCAATTGTGAAATTTCTTCAGCAATTGAATCTTCTTCATCTAGATCTTCATCACTTAGATCATCATCTAGAACTTCATCTTCATCCAATTCATCACCATCAATGAATTCGATCAAGTTTTCGTCAATCCAGTTATATAGATCATCCATTGTATCATCATCTAAATTTAAAGCACTAACGGCATCTAAGAAAGCTTTTTGTGAAACATCCACATTTTGTTCTTTGCACTGTAACAAATATTCTTTTGCTTCTTCTAAGCTCGCAAACTTTAATTTTTTAGATTCACTTGTATTTGCCATACTTTCATCCTTCCTTTCGATGTAAGATTTCATTTCTTTGAACTATAAGTTCCTGTTTTTTACTCGCCAATGAAATCTTGATCATCGGATCCTGAACATTCTTGATCTGATTGTTTAGATTGTCAATTTGGGCTTGTAAAGTACACTCTTTGATCTTCATTAAGCTATCGTTAAAGAAGTCTTCATTATATCCATAAACATGAAATGGATTTTCCATTAGGGTTACTAACAAATTACGAACCTCTTCTTTTTCAATGTGACTCATCAGTACATCAAAGTCGATGTGGTCCATACTTCGATACATGTCATAACAATATAATGACAATTCTTCACAGACTGGATCTTCAAAGAAGCCAATCTGATCTTTGAATTGGTCGGCCGCAATTTTACTATTTAGAATCATCCATAAGGCCCCATGTTCTGCTAACGTTCTTCCATTTTTTAATGGCTCTATATTTTGAATTGCTGCAGGTCTAGTGTAGGATTCCTTTTTGGGCATGACTTGCGGTGTTTGATGCGATAGATCAAAGCCCGTCAAATCACGGATACGAGAATAATAATCGGCCTTTTCAAAGTCGGTGCATGTTCTTTCAATAAAGGACTGCATTTCCGAAGTGAATTTTTTCTTATCCTCGTAGTTATCTAAATCATATTGGTTCGGTAAATATTCAAATAAAAATTCGACAAAGGAAACTGTTTTATGTACCGATAGATACAATTCATCTTTTCCTAATTCATTAAATATTTCATCCGGATCTTTACCCGTTGTATTTTTTACGATGGAAAAAACTAAACCATAATCAACGGCTAGCTTTCCAAATTTATAAGTGGCTGCCTTACCGGCTCTATCCCCGTCATAACATACCACCAATGGAACATTTAAACGTTTTAATAACACCATCTGCTCTTTTGTACAAGCCGTTCCTAAACAAGCAATGCTTTCATGGATATCTGCCTTTTCAAAGGCAATCACATCCATAGCCCCTTCGACTAAAATACATCGTTTGTTCTTTTTCGCAAATTCCTTAGCTCTATGATAATTAAAAATCAAATTACCCTTATGATAGATTTTCGTTTCAGAAGTATTGATATACTTTGCCGTTTTCTTATCTTCATTAAGGCGTCTAGCCGTAAAGCCAACAGGATTTCCATTCTCATCATGAATGGGAATCATAAGTCGTTGCTCAAATACGGCATAGGTATCTAAATCGTGAGTACGAATTAAACCTGTTTCTGTAAGTATTTGTTCGTTAAAACCTTTTGCCTTGAGATACTTCACACTACGACTCGATTCAGGTGCATACCCAATCTCAAATCTTTTTATAATATCTTCATTTATTTTTCTTTGACTTAAATACCGTTTAACACTTTCTCCATTCTCACTCTCTAGCTCAAATGTTAAAAAACGAATGTACGATTGAATACAGTCATAATATGGCTTATTAACATCCACCTTAGGTTGAAACTGATGTACATCCAAATGAAGTGGATAATGGATCAGTTCCGCCACCTTACAAACGGCTTCTAGAAAGGAAATATTTTCAATCTTTTGTACAAAGGTAAAGACATTTCCTCCTGTACCGCACACAAAACATTTGAAGATTTGTTTATCTGTTGAAATGGATAAGCTTGGATCATGATCATCATGAAAAGGACAGATTGCTTTATAATCTTTGCCTTTTTTTTCTAATGTGATATAGTGGGACATCACATCAACAATATCAGCTTGTTGACGAATGGCCTTTATATCATCTTCAGATATCCAGCTCATTAAAATGCGATTCTATTTTCAATATATGAAACAAGATCATCTAAAGAAACACGTTCTTGTTGCATAGTGTCACGATCTCTGACTGTTACACATCCATCGTTAGCTGTTTCAAAGTCAACAGTTACACAGAATGGCGTACCAATCGCATCCTGACGACGGTAACGTTTACCAATGCTTTGTGCATCATCATAAGTTACACTGAAGTGTTTAGCTAATTTTGCGAATACTTCATCACCTTGGTCAGATAATTTCTTAGAAAGTGGAAGTACAGCAACTTTATATGGTGCTAAAGCAGGATGTAATTTTAATACAACACGAGAATCGTTTTCTAATTGTTCTTCTTGATATGCTTCACACATAACGGCCAACATCAAACGTTCAACACCTACACTTGGTTCGATAACGTAAGGGATGTATTTTTCGTTTGCTTCTTGGTCAAAGTATTCTAAGTTTTGTTTAGAAGTTGTCTGGTGTGCTTTTAAGTCAAAATCTGTACGGTCTGCGATACCCCATAACTCACCCCATCCGATAGGTTCAGAGAAGTGGTATTCGATATCACTTGTACCATTTGAATAGTGAGCCAATTCTTCTGGATCATGTGCACGTAAACGAATATTTTCTTCGTTGATACCTAAGTCCTTTAAGAATTGAACACAGTTTTTACAATAGTATTCAAACCAATCTAAATCAGTTCCAGGTTTACAGAAGAATTCCAATTCCATCTGTTCGAATTCACGAGTACGGAAAATGAAGTTTCCTGGTGTGATTTCGTTACGGAAGCTTTTACCAATCTGTCCAATACCAAATGGTAATTTTTTACGCATTGTTCTTTGTACGTTTTTAAAGTTGACAAAGATACCCTGTGCAGTTTCAGGACGTAAATAGATTGTGCTTTTTGCATCTTCCAAAACACCCTGGAATGTTTTAAACATCAAGTTAAATTGACGAATGTTTGTGAAGTTTTTAGCGCCACATTTTGGACATGTGATTTCATGCTCCGCAATATAGTTTTCCATGTCTTCATTTGACATACCACCACAGTTTACTGTGTGGTTGCTCGCTTCTTCAATCAATTGATCCGCTCTAAAACGGCTTTTACATTCTTTACAATCCATCAATGGATCACTAAAGCCTCCAACGTGACCACTAGCTACCCAAACATTTGGATTCATTAAAATGGCACTTTGTAAACCAACATTGTGTTCACTTTCCTGGATGAAGCGTTTCCACCATGCATTTTTAATATTGTTCTTTAATTCAATGCCTAAAGGACCAAAATCCCAAGTATTTGCCAAACCACCATAGATTTCTGAACCTTGGTAAACAAACCCAGAGGTTTTCATGTGATTTACTACATCATTGAATGTCTTTTCGTTCATGTTAATTACCTCATTTCTTTCATGTATACAGACAAAAGGATACACTTTCATATTATATCCTATTTTTCAATAAATTTCTAGACCAAAAGCCACACAGACAAAAAACAAAAAGCCACGATTTCTCATGGCATGTTTTTAATCATTCACTCGAGCACCAACTCACTATGCATGCATAGCCAAATAAAGAACGGCCTTCTTATACTTCTCTAGTCTTTTAAAATCTCTTTCTGTTGGTTCCTTGATTCTTGTGATATCTAGGTTGTGCAAAAGATCTGCAACCTTCACTTTCTTAGCCATTCTACAAATATAATTTTGGTAGTTTTCATTCTTTTTTCTCGTTAATATGATTACGGTGTCTACAATTTCTTAGTTGCTCTACTGTAATATCTGTATCTTCTAATACATCATGTAAATAGGCGACGGCTTTTTCCGTATCTGTATCCATATAAGATGTGACTGTCATAGGATGAAGAATATAATCCTTGCCGGCTTTATCCACTTGACCAGCATGTGCTTTTTTGGCGATTTGAAATGCTAATTCTTGATACATTTAATTCAACCCTCGAATATTTTCTACAAACCGAATGCTTGGGTAATTCTTTTGACTATGATACTCCATCCATTTGGCTAGATAGATTAAATCGTCAAGATTGAAATTGAAATGATTTTTAACATAGTCCAAATTTTCTTCTTTACACTTAAATAAAGCACGGTATTTTTTCAGTTGTTCAATACTCCATTTTGGATATTGACCATGATTACATTTTTCGCATAGGAATCCACCATCCTTTTGTGAAAGTGTTTCAACTCTTGTACTACTACAATGTACACAGCCATCCACGAAAGGCTGAATTCCCTCTTGTTCGATGCAGTATTTTAGAACGATACATGCCCAGAAATAGAAATCATCAAGATTTTTATCGGCTGAGTTCCAACAATCCAACAACACATTGAATAGATTTTCTTCTTTTCGCGTTCTTTGAATCAAATCATGTAACACGAAGCAGCAGCTTGATTTAAGTAAATCTTCTTGAATATGGTAGTAATAATGAATGGTATGTCCCTGTAGCAACAAGGGCATCTTCATTTTATCTTCAATCATGAATTCGTTATAAGAAAAGGGCTGTACAAGCCGCAAATTCTTAGAATTTGGTTTGAACAGTCCTCTCGCATATAAAGTTAGAATGGAATCGGCCGTCAACACCTTGACTAAGCCATCCTTTTCTTTGTATTCAACAACACTTAAAACAAGCGCTTGAATTTTAGTCTTCATCGATTTGTTCCAATTCGTCTAAGCCAAATTCTTTGATCTTGTTTTCATGATTACGCCAATTCTTTTCTACACGCACAAACAATTCTAGATCCACACTGCATCCAAGCATATCCTTTAATTCTTTTTGCGCTTCAAGACGAATGGAGCGAATCATACTTGCTTGTTTTCCAATCAAAATACCCTTTTGTGACTCACGATCTACCACAACCATCATCTGAAGATACATACGGTTTCCACGTTTTTCCTTACGTTCAAGAATGACCGCTACACTATGAGGAATTTCCTCGTGTGTCTTAAATAAAATCTTTTCACGAACGATTTCACACATTCTAAAATTAATATCATGATCGGATTTCATTTCTTCAGGAAACATTGGCTCCCCTTCTGGTAAATACCCCTTAAATACTTTTAATAACTCTTCTAGGTTATCTTTATCCAATGCACTGATTGGTACAATGTCATTAAAGTCATATTGTTTCTGCCAATACATCAAACGCTTTAATAATTGTTCCTTTGGAAGCTTATCAATTTTATTCATAATCAAAACAACAGGTTTGTGCAGTGTTTCAATACGTTTTAAAATAAAGGAATCCCCTGTCCCAAAGGCTTGACTTCCATCTACAATCCATCCGATCACATCGCAATCTTCCATAGCAGAATAGGCATTTTTATTTAATACACGTCCAAGCTGTTGTTGCGGCTTATGAATACCTGGTGTATCCACAAACACATATTGACAATCTTCATGTGTTAAAATGCCTGAAATGTTGTTTCTTGTCGTATTTGGTTTATCCGACATAATCGCAATCTTTTCTTTCAACAATGCATTCAATAAGGTTGATTTTCCAGCATTGGGTCTTCCTACGATCGCAATAAATCCTGATTTATAATTACTCATTTTACCTCCGATTAAAATAGTTTAGGGATAAATACATAGAGCCCTATAATTGCAGCAAATATACTGATAATAAAGACAGCTCCTGCTGCCATATCCTTGATGTGTTTTGCCTGGTCTGTATGCTCTAAAGAGATGTAGTCTACACATCTTTCAATACATGAATTGATAATTTCACTAAACCAAACCATACAGATAGCTCCAATCAACAGTATCCACTCATTGAGTGTACAATGAAATAGAAAGCCAAACAAAATCACTATAAGTCCAAATATCCCTTGAAGACGTATACTACGATCACATGTGAAAGCATAAAACAGTCCTTCAAAAGCATATTTGAATCTACCTTTGAACCAATTCATCTAAAATCTCATCCTGTAAGGCGAACATGACCTTTTCATCCTCTTCCTTCATGTGGTCATATCCCATTAAATGCAAAAGTCCATGACAAAACAAGAAACAAGCTTCACGACGAATCGAATGGCCATAAGCCTTAGCTTGATCACGAATGGCTTGTACGTTAATAAAGATATCACCAAGCTCATATTGATCCTCTTCAATCAACATATCACTCATATCGTCTTGAATCGCAAAGCTAATCACATCCGTAGGACGATCGACATTACGATAATCACGATTGATTTCATGAATCTGTTCAGGTGTCACATAAATTACAGATAAACTCCAATCTCCCTTTCTGTCTAACACCTGGCAGGCACGTTCTAGTATCATTTCAAAGTCTTTTTTGTATCGATAGACACTTCTATCTTTTGCGTTGTTTGTAAAAATTATTTCCATGCCTAGATTATACAACAAACTAAAAAAGAGTTCAAAATGAACTCTTACTTTGTCGTTTCTCTAAACATTTTTGAGAATGAGATTTCAATATCTTTATTCTGTTTTACCGATTCATCATCTACTAACATCTTAGTCAATAAACGCATCGCAACAGCACCTAAATCATATTCAGGAATGTTGTATGTTGAAATCGTTGGACGCATCATTGTTAGATATTTTGAATTCAAGATACATACAAGTTCTGTATCATCTGGAATGGAATATCCACTCTCTTTACATGCATTCATCAAAGCGATGGCTTGAGAATCACGGAATGTGATAACCATACGACTTGGCTTATGACTCTTATAGTAGTCAGATAAGAATGTATAGCTTGACTTATAACTATCATCATAAGTTACATATTTATCGAATACTAAGCCTTTTTCTGCATAAGCACGGTCTACACCTGCTTTTAATTGTTCCATCATAGAAAGATTTAATTTATCTTCTACCATTGAAATATCATCAATACCCTTTCCGAAGCATTCATTCACAAATTCATAGGCCATGCGTTCAAAGTCAATATAAACATTTCCTACATTACCAATCTTTTGTCCTTTTAATTTGCTTCCAACAACTACCATTGGAATCTGGTATTCGTGTAATACTTCCATTTCATCTTCTGAGAAATTATCGTTAAATAAGATGACACCATCTACACGTGATTTAATAATAGATTCAATCACATCCTGCATTTTAGAAATACCCTTACTTGTCGTATGGAACATGATGTTGTAGTTGTAGATTTTTGCGACATCCATCAAACCATTCAAAATCTTTGCGTTATACGCAAATAATTTTTCACTCATAACGATTGAAATCGTAGTTGTTTTTGATAGCGCTAGCCCTTGCGCAATCGCATTTGGTTTGTAGCCCAATTTTTCAATGGCCTGTTGAACACGTAAACGTGTGTCTTCACGTACCACATTACTATCATTAATAACACGTGATACAGTTGCTAAAGAGACATCTGCTTCTTTGGCAACATCATAAATGGTAATTCTTTTCATCCTTATTCGTCCCCCTTGTTAAATATCTTCTTCAATCCACTAAACAATGCATCTGTGGCTTTACCTGTTACTTCTTCTGCTTTATCAACGGCACGAATAACAGAATCATTTGTACGAATCTCATCTACCTTTTCATCTGCCTTATCGATGACTTTACGTAAAGAATCATTTTTTCTTAATGTATCCTTTCCATACTTAAAGCCTTCAACAACTAAGCCGGCTGTACCTTGTAAAAATTCTTTTCCTGCAGAAACAGTCTGTTTAAATTGTTCACTTTCACTGACTTCAATTACTTTGTTCTTTGTAGCGGCAAGGATATCCTTCACATCATCCTTAGCATTTGCTAATGCTTCCTTCACTTTTTCTGGATCCTTTGCATCCTTTAATAAGTCACGCACATCATCATAGATCTTTTCAATTTTTGATTTAGCGTCCTCTATAATTCTTTCATTATCTGTATTTTCGGACTCATGCATAACTTCAAGTTCCTGAATCGATTCTTTTTCTAAATCATCAATTAATTGTTTTTCATCCATGTCATTCATCCTCCTTTGTTTCTAGACTCTCTTTGCCAGCCTTTTTAACCTGTATCCAGTCTTTGGCATTTTGCACATTTTCACTCACTGCGCCCACGACATTCATAAAAGCATCTCTAGCCGTTTGATTCACTTCATCAACCGTATTTGAAATATTTTCTGCCGTCTTTAATGGCGCATCCAATTTTTTCAATTGATCATTGGCTGTATCTAATGTTTTTGATACTTGTTTTAATGTTTCAATCAATTGTTTTAAAAATAAAATTAAATAAACTAAGGCAATTACACCTACGATTGGTAAAATATATGAAAATGCACGAGCTAACGTTTCCATCATCGCATCTATAGTCACAAATACCACCTCAGAAAGATTATAACATGAACTTTCTAACTTATCTATTGAAATTGAAACTTTTTTCACAAATGTGTAAACGCTACAAAATATAAAAGTACCTAATATACACTTCAACTAAATATATTCAATTGGTAATGCGATCATATCTTCAGTTAAATACATCTTTCGATCATATCGACACAAAATGATACCTGGCTGCACTTCCTTATTTGGAATATCTTTTAATGCCGAGAAATGTTTTCCCATCGCCTTTGTGGGATTACCCGTCATTTTAATTTCAATCGGATACAATTTCCCATCTTCATCAATTACTACATCAATTTCTCTTTGATCACGATCACGATAGAAATATATGTTTGAAATGGTTTTACCTGCATTTAAATGACTTTTTAAAATTTCAGAGACAATGAAATTCTCGTATATATTTCCAGCTTGAGCACCTGTCATAGCTGTATCTGCACTAGTCCACCTAGCTAAGTAACATACCAATCCAGTATCATAAAAGTAAACTTTTGGTGTTTTGACAACTCTCTTTAATATATTGTTAGAATATGGTTCCAACAAATAGATAATTCCTGAAGTTTGTAGTATAGAAAGCCATCGTTTAATAGTATCCGCACTTGTTTCTACTTCATTCGCAACTGCATTTATGTTTAATAATTCACCGCACCGTACCGCAAGGGATGTTAAAAACTTAATGAATTTTAACTCATTAGAAACATTTATAATTTGTCGAACATCTCTTTCGATATATGTTTTCACATAAGAAGAATAGTATCTTTGCCAATTCATCTCTCCATCTTGAAGTTGTGGCATACTTCCTCTATGAATCCAATACCACAAGTCAGAATAACTTTGAATTTGTAATTGTCTTTCATTAAAATAGGCTTCATTTGGGATAAAAGGCTTATTAAATTCAACATGATGGATTTCGCGTAACGACAACCCTTTTAATTCCACAATCGCCATGCGCCCAGCTAAAGTTTCACTGACCCCTTTCATCAATTCAAAAGCCTGTGATCCAATAAGCGCAAAGCTTCCCTTTTGTTTATTCGTGTCTACATACATTTTCAAATATCTAAAAATACTAGGTGCATATTGTACTTCGTCAATAAACACGGGTGGTTGATAGTTTTTAAAAACAAGTTTGTCTCTTCTAAAGCCTGTGTCAAAACAATTGGATCATCTAATGTTACATACTGAAATTTATCACAAACATTTTGTAGAAGTGTTGTTTTACCAACTTGTCTAGGTCCAGTAACTAATACAATTGGAAACTGTTCTAAACACTCTTTTATAGTTTCCTCCATATGTCTTTTAATATACATATCCGTTCTCCTTTCGGCTAATCTAAGATATAACCATATCATAGCCGCTTTTCTGTTTTTCCACAACCAAAAAAGAGAACAGGAAGACTGTTCTCTTATAAGATTTTCTCTAATTTATCTCTTAATAGATAGATATCTTTACTAGACATAAACACAAAGGCTGCTGGAGCTAGTTCTTTTAGCTTTTCTGCCGAAGCATCATCTACATCTAATAAAAGCGCATTTGGACAACGATCCATTAAGTCTTGAATTGTAACGGTAATCGTTTCGTCTTCTCTTACGGCATTCTTAGGAAAATCAAGCAAACATACTTGATCTGCCGTATTTAGACTTTTCGCAAAGTCATCCAAGAAATATTGTAAACGAGAATAACGATCTGGCTTATATAAAGCGACAACCTTCTTTTCTGGATATTTTTTACGAACCGCATCAATCATATAACGAATAGCTGTTGGATGGTGTGCATAGTCATCCACTAAAACACTATCCTTGACTTCATCAATCACAAATCGACGAGCAATTCCTTTATATTCCTTTAAGCCTTGTACAATTAAATCTGCAGGCATTCCTAACATATGAGCTAAGGCAAAGCATCCTAAAGCATCCTGCATAAATGGATCTCCTACCTCATTTAATTCAACATGAGCTAAGATTTCACCATTGTGCTTACAATCAAAATGCATACCAAATGGACCTTGTTCAATATTGATAGCTTGATAATCATTACCATCCTGCATACCATATGTAGTAACTGGTACATTATAATGCATATTTTTTAAGTGTGCGTCATCCCCAAAAATCACAACGCCTTTTTTAACTTGATTCGCAAAGCTTTGGAAAGCGGAAACATAATCATCCATATCTTTGTAATAGTCTACGTGATCCATTTCAATATTGGTAATGATCGCATAATCTGGGTGATATGCCAAAAAATGTCTTTGGAATTCACATGACTCCAACACAAAATGGTTGGCATGCTCTGGCATATAGCCATGTCCATCCCCAATTAAATAGGCACATTCATCCTGCAAGGCTAGAACATGACTTAAAATACCTGTTGTGGTTGATTTTCCATGTGTCCCGGCCACACAAATTGAGCTATAAGACTCTAATAAAATACCTAAGTATTCATTATAATAATACGTTTTCACCGTTGGATTGTCTAAGGCAGCCTTTACTTCTGGATGACTCGCATCAAAAGATAGACCAATGATAACCGTATCGTTATCTTTAATATTCTTTGGATCAAACGAATAAATTGGAATATTACGAGCTCTTAAATCATCTTCTGTAAAAATATATTTTTCGATATCACTACCCGTTACCTCTTTATGTTCATCATAAAGAATGCATGCCAAGGCAGCCATACCTGTTCCTTTAATACCAATAAAGTGATAAGCCATTTTATTCACCTTCTTTGTCAAATAAAGTTTCTTGTTTGTTGGTTTCCTTTTTTGGCTTTTCTAACATTTCAGAAAGATTCATATTTTCTTTCTTATCCTCTACCTTATATTCAGGAATCGATTCAGCTGGCTGCATACTAGGTAAGTAGGTTCCAAACATTGGAGATAAGATTTTTGAGAAATCTTCATCTTCTGGTTTTTGTAAAGAAATCGCATCATGAACCTTGTCGAATTCTTTCTTTGAATCCTCTACATTTCCAAAGATTGGAGAAATAACTGGTTGATAATCTAAATCCTCAGCTACACGACGAACTTTTACTGATTTATGACGATCATATTTGTATTCCTTTTGTTTCTTTTGTGGTTTTACCTCTTCACGAGTAACTGAATCAACGTCTAAGCCTTGGAAAATCGTTGTTTTCTTTTGTTTTGGCTGAATAATTGCCTTTTCAAAGATTGGAGAATTCATATAGTCTGTAGAATCTTTTTCTACTACCTTTGATTCTTCTACGACTGGTTCTGGCTGAACCACTTCTTCCTTGACTGGTTCTACTTTTTCAATAACCTTTGGCTGTTCTACAACTGGCTCTGGTGTTTCTTTAACTTCTTCTTTTGCAGGTTCTTCGACTACTTCATCTTCATCTTCTTCAATATCTTCATTGAAGATCGCATGCATTAAATCCTTTAACATAGTTCCTTCTCACTTTCTATTGTTTGACTCAAAAATGCTTCTATCTCTTCCTTTGTCTTACGAAGTGTAGAAACAAATCTAGAAATCTCTTTTCCATCCTTAAAACAGATAAAGCTAGGAATTCCCATCACTTCATATTCAAGTGCAATATCCATACATTGGTCTCGATTTAAGGAATAGAATTGTAAATCATTAAATTCTTCTTCAATTTCAGGTAAAAACGGCTTGATGTACATGCAGTCTGGACACCAGAAGGCTGTAAACATCATGACCTGAATCCTCGAATGATTGAGTGCCTTTTCAAACTCTTCTTTATTTCTTATATCAGTCATGGATATATCTCCAAACACAACGATAGATTGGCTGCCCTAAAGAAATGAATTTTTGTTCATATTCTGTAATCGCATCCTCATCATGTGTTTCCCGACGATAATCTACACTGACTTCGACCATTTTAAAGCCGGCATTTTGAAATTCAATTAAGCTATATTCGAACAAAGCACTGTTATCCGTCTTCATTTGAATCTCACCATCACGAGATAAAATACGCTTATATTGATCCAAGAACGTGGCACTGGATAGGCGTCTTTTTGCATAACGCTTCTTAGGCCATGGATCTGAGAAATTTAAGTGAATCACATCAACTTCACGAGGACCAAACCATTCTCCAATGGTGCTGGCATCATCTTGAATCAATTTTAAATGCTTGTCAGCTTCATCCTCATCATATTTTTTAGCGGCAATTCCCGCTGCACTTTCATTCTTTTCAATCGCAATAAAACCTGTATCTGGATACATCTTCGCCATATCCAAAGAATAGTTTCCTTTACCACATCCAATTTCGATATGTAAAGTATCCGTTCCTAATAGTTTTTTCCATTGACCCGCTTGTTTTGAGGGTTCTTTTACTAAACAATTTGCGTTAGGCAAGTAATCTGTTGCCCACTTTACTTTACGCATTCTCATATTAGCTACACAATGTCACGATCGCATCGGCATAAATACAGATAGCCTGTAATAGATTATCTAATTTAATACCCTCATCACGTTGGTGACATCCTCCTACAAACGCATCGGTTTCAATCACTTCATTTGGAAGTTCTGGACCATAAGATACGAAATTCTTAAATTTACGTGCATACGTTCCACCACCAATTGTGATTGGGCATGAGAAAGTATCGCCAGTATATTTTTGGTAGACACTCATTAAGTCTTTAACTAAACGAGAATCTGGATCTACGAACAATGGTTTTGAATCCCCACGATTTTCAGCTTTGATATTTGAAGTAAGACTTGCGCAAGCCTCATCAAATTTAGCCATGATTTCATTCCCATTTGTATCATTTGGATAACGAATATCAATTAAAATATCCGTTTTATTATCTTCCATATTTACAATACCAGTGTTTATTGTTAAGAATGACATATATAAACCATCCTTTTCAATACCTACTGGTTTTCCCATCCAATCCTTCAATAAGAAGTATAGATCTTTTGACAATTGATCATTGTAAGCCTGACCAATAAAGTTCAATAATAGAACCGCTGCATTTACACCATCATATGGCATAGCTGCATGGGCAAATGCACCATCGATATGAAGTGTAACTCCGTCAGCACTTCTTTTAATAGATCCTTTCACGCCTTGAGTATCACAATAGAATTTAAATAACTCTTCCTGTTGATAGCTCATCACTTCAACAGTTACATCCGCTTTCCCAATAACGATATTTGGACGACTTCCCGCATGAAGCTTTTTAATTACAGTAACATCATTACTTACAAGTCCAACATGTAAGCCACCCTTTTCTCCATAGATAACTGGGAAGTTTGCATCAGGTACAAAGCCCATTTGTGGAACTTCGGCATGATCTACATAGTAGTTCATACATTCCATACCTGATTCTTCATCGCATCCTGTAATCAACATCACACGTTTCTTTAATGGGATGTTTAAATCACGAATCATTTTCAATGCGTAATAACCAGCTAATGCAGGTCCTTTATCATCCATTACACCACGTCCAAAGATGTAGCCATTTTCTAAAGTTACCTTTAAAGGATTCTTTGTCCATCCTTCACCAAGAGGAACAATGTCCAAGTGGCCAAGAACGCCAAAAGTTTCTTCACCTTGCCCATATTCAACAACGCCAGCATATCCGTCCACGTCTTTTGTTTCAAAGCCATCACGTTTAGCCATATCTAGCATCGCATCTAATACGTCACGACAATTTTTACCAAAAGGTGCATTTTCAGCCTTTGTTGATTCGTCACGAACACTTTCATACGATACAAGTGTATTTAAATCTTTTAAGAAATCATCTTTATATTTAAGTACTTCTGTATTAAAATCCATAATTTTTCACCTCTACCCAACTATTTTACCACAACCATAGAAAAAAGGAACTCGCATTTTAACGAGTTCCTGACTTTTACGCTTCCGTTTTTTCTTCTTCTGTTTTTGGCTTTGGAAGTAAAGCTTTCGCGCTTACATTAATACGACCCTTATTGTCGATTTCTGTAACCTTAACATCGATGATATCACCTAGTTTTAATACATCTTCTACTTTTTCTACACGGTGATGAGAAATTTTAGAAATGTGTAATAAACCATCTGTATTACCAAATAAGTTAACGAATGCACCGAATTTTTCTAAACGAACAACCTTAGCCGCATATACATCGCCTACTTTAGCTACACGTACAATGTCGCTAATCATTTGTTTCGCTTTTTCGATTGTATCGTAATCATTGTGGTAGATCACAACCTTACCATCATCATCAATATCAATCTTCACATTGTCACATTGTGCAATGATTTCGTTGATCATTTTTCCACCAGGTCCAATCACATCTTTGATCTTGTCTGGGTCAATGTTCATCATCGCAATCTTAGGTGCATATGGACTCAATTGTTTTCTAGGTTCTGAAATACATGCCAACATGTTATCTAAGATTTCTAGACGAGCCTTGTGTGCTTGTGCCAATGCTTCTTCAAAGATATTTTTAGTGATACCTGTTACTTTGATATCCATCTGTAAAGCTGTGATACCATTTGTTGTTCCGGCAACCTTAAAGTCCATATCTCCAAAGTGGTCTTCCATACCTTGGATATCTGTTAATACAGTATATTTACCTGAATCATCATCCATAATCAATCCCATCGCAATACCAGCTACTGGAGCTTTGATAGGAACACCGGCAGCCATTAAAGACATTGTTCCGGCACAAATACTTGCCTGAGAACTTGAACCGTTACTTTCCATAACGTCCGCAACTGTACGAATTGTATATGGGAATTCATCAACACTTGGCAATACTTGAGCTAAGGCTCTTTCACCTAGAGCACCATGACCAATTTCACGACGTCCTGGATTTCCCATACGTCCTGTTTCCCCAACGCAATATGGTGGGAAGTTATAGTGGTGCATGAAACGCTTTGATTCTACAACTGTTAAGTCATCAATAATTTGGTTATCATTTAATGCGCCTAAAGTAGTTGTTGATAATACCTGTGTTTCTCCACGAGTAAACAAAGCAGAACCATGGACACGTGGCAATAAATCTACTTGTGAGTTTAAAGGACGGATTTCATCGATTTGACGACCATCTGGACGAACCTTGTCTTCAATGATCAAACGACGTACTTCGTCAGCTTCAATTCCACGACAGATTTCACGAGCCTGTTTAACCGCATTGTTCTGATCTTTTTCAGATGCATATTCTTTATTTGCGATCATTTCAGCTGCTTCATCTGTTAAATCATCAATTTTTCCGTAACGCTCTAATTTTTCTTTAATACTTACAGCCGCACGAATTTGTGCTTCAAAGTTTGCACGAACTTCACTGTCGATTGTTTCATCAACGGCATATAATTCGATTTCACGTTTTTCTTTACCACAAGCTGCAACAATTTCTTCCTGGAATGCACATAATTTCTTGATTTGTTCATGTCCAAACATCAATGCCGCAAGCATATCTTCTTCACTGACTTCTTTTGCTCCAGCTTCCACCATATTTAAAGCCTGTGCAGTACCAGCTACTGTTAAATCGATATCGCTTTCTTCCATTTGAGCCACTGTAGGGTTGGCAACCAATTCTCCATTGATACATCCAACCTTAACACCTGCGATAGGTCCATTGAATGGAATATCTGAAATACATAATGCCAATGAAGCACCAAACATAGCTGCCATTTCTGGACTTGCATCTTGGTCTACACTTAATACAGTGTTAACAACCTGTACTTCATTACGGAACCCTTCCGCAAATAAAGGACGGATTGGACGGTCGATCATACGAGCTGTTAATGTCGCATGTTCGCTTGGTCTTCCTTCACGACGTAAAAATCCTCCTGGAATCTTTCCAACAGAATATAACTTTTCTTCAAAACTTACTGTTAAAGGGAAAAAGTCAATCCCTTCTTTTGCCTGGTTTGATGCACAAGCAGTCGATAAAGTTACTGTATCACCATAGCGGATGATAACGGCTCCATCAGCCTGTTTTGCGATTTCCCCAGTTTCTACTGTGATCCCCCGACCACAAAAATCTAAATGAAACTCTTGTTTCGCCATTTTTTCACCTCAATCATACTTATATATAATAACAAATAAATAGCTAAAAAAAAAGTAATCTTTTCGATTACTTTCTTAAACCTAATTTAGCGATCAATGCTTTGTAACGGTCTAAATCTTTACCCTTCAAGTAAGCTAATAATTTTTTACGACGACCAACTTTTTTCATCAATCCACGTTGTGAGTGGTAATCGTGTTTGTGTTCCTTGAAGTGTTCAGTTAAACGGTTAATTTCTTCTGTCAATACAGCGATTTGAACTTCAGGAGAACCTGTGTCACCTTCGTGTACTGCATACTCTTGCATAATTGCTTTTTTTTCAGCTTTTAATAACATTTTTTTCTTCCTCCATGTATATTAGTCCTTTTCTACCGAGCGAAAGGTTGGAAGTTTCCAGACTCTCAGTACAAAAGCTATTAAATAATATCACTCAATCATCATAAAATCAACTAGAATCGTATTTAATATTTCAAGTCCTGCATCATTCAAATAGATGTGATTTTCACTATATTCAAAGTAAGCTGCATATTTTGACGGGAGTTTAACACTTGCTCATAGCCAAAATAGCCAAATGTCGTTTATGTACGGCTTTTTTTTCGTCAAATTTTTATTTTTTTACTGTTGTATGTGTTGTAATTGTGATATAATGGTTGTAAAGGATGGCGCTTCTATGAAACTGTATTATGATAAACGACTTAAAGATCCTACTTACTATATTCAGCAGGGATTTAGAAATGGTAAAAAAACGACAACCAAAAATATCAAAAGATTAGGTAAACATTCTGAGCTTCTTCTTATAACGGATAATCCTTTGGAATACGCTAAAAACGAAGTAAAAAAAATGAATGAGGAATATCGTTCTGGCAGATCTGAATTCATTGTTACTATGGACTTTAATGAAAGAATCCCTTCTAATGATTCTCCTTGTTCGAATTCTACTAGTTTGAACATTGGATATCTGTATCTTAAGGATATCTATGCCAAATTGAATCTGTCTGATTTTTTTAAATCAGTTTCTTCTGACCGAAAGATCACCTACGACTGTAATAAAATCTGTCAGTTTCTTACCTATGCAAGGATTCTGGATCCTGCCAGTAAATATGGAACATACGATAAACTTGATACATACTATGAGAAACCTCAGGTTGAATACCAACATATGATTCGTTTCTTGGATATTCTAGACAGAAACAGTGACAAATATTTAAAACATCTTTTTGACAATTCCGAAAACATCGTTAAACGAGATACTTCAGTTATGTACTATGACTGTACAAACTATTTCTTTGAAACAGAAAAGCCTGATGAGGAGATTGTTGACGAAGTTACTGGAGAAATTATCCTTGGACTTCGTCAGTTCGGAATCAGTAAGGAAAACAAGACATCTCCTATTGTTGAAATGGGGCTTATCATGGACAGCCGTGGAATCCCTATTTCTATGTGTATTCATCCAGGAAACACAAATGAACAGCTTACTGCCGTTCCACTTGAAAAAGAAGTTATAAAAATGACCGGAAACAAAAAGTTCATATATTGTGCGGATGCAGGACTTGGATCCTACAATATCCGTAAATTCAATGATATGGGTGGTAGAGCCTATATCGTTACACAGTCAGTAAAAAAACTTGGACAAGAGATCAAAGATATCGTATTCAACGATTCAAACTACCGTCTATTGTCAAATGACGATGCGATCACATTGAAAGAAATGCGAACATTTAATAAAAAAGACGCAAACAATCTAAGTCTATACAATGATTTTGCCTATAAAGCGATTCCAGCCAACACGGCCATGGATACAGGACTTTATGAAGAAAAAGTATATAAGAACGGTCGAACAAAAAAAGTAAAAGCCAAAGGAACATTACATCAATATATCATTGTCACTTTCTCTAGAAAGATGATGGAATACCAGAGGACTATCCGCGAAAGACAGCTTGAACGTGCTAAAAAGTTATTAAGACTTAAAGATCCTGAAAAGATAAAAAAAGGACCCAACGATATACGTCGATTCCTTAAGAACACATCATCTGATACAGCTAATTATGTGTTGGATATGGATAAAATCCATGAAGAAGAAAAATACGATGGATTCTATGCCGTCGCAACAAACCTTGACGATTCAGCCAAAGACATCCTAGCAGTAGCTCAAAATAGATACAAAATCGAAGACTGTTTTAGAATCATGAAGACTAATTTCGATGCAAGACCAGTATTCTTGAGAAAGCCAGAAAGAATACGTGCACATTTCTTGATCTGCTACACTGCACTACTTATATACAGGCTTATGGAGTGCAAGTTGGATGACAACTTAACTCATGTAACAACATCAAACCTAATAAAAACATTACGAAATATGAATGTAGTAAATATGGATGACATGTACTACAAATCCATCTATAGTGGAAGTCAGGCATTAGATGCATTAGAAAGATGTTTCGAGCTACAACTAAACAGAAAGTACTATAGACCAAGTGATTTAAACAAAATAGTAAAAAAAATTTCAAAATAGAAATCACATACAACATTTCAAAAAAACGAAAGTGCTAGATTAAACCTTGAATAAAGGCTTTCTAGCACTTTTTACTTTTTCAACTGTCAAACTCGGGATAATATCACTCAATCATCATAAAATCAACTAGAATCGTATTTAATATTTCAAGTCCTGCATCATTCAAATAGATGTGATTTTCACTATATTCAAAGTAAGCTGCATATTTTGACAAAACAGATGCATACTTCAATCTAAAATCACTTTGATACCTTTCATTCCACGCTAAAATGTTCAATCCAAACTTGGTACGCAAAGCCATCATAATCGCATCCATACTTCTTTCTAACAATGTTTCAGAAATATATGTAGGACAAGATCCTTTCAAACAATACTCTTTTAAGTTTGTCGTATTATCATAACGAATTCCATTGATTCTTCCACTAGCTCCGCATCCAATGCCATAAAAGTCTTGATCTTGCCAATAGGCTAGATTATGTCTTGAATGATGGCCTGGCTTACAAAAGCTTGAGATTTCATAATGAATATAACCTGCTTCTTCTAAAGTCTTTGTGATATATTCAAACATATCGGCCTCTAAATCCGAATCGATTGGTTCAATGCCAGTCTTGCCAAAGACAGAATTTTCTTCAATCTGCAAAGAATAAATAGATAAATGCGGTATATCTAAACTTAAAAACATTGAAATATCATGCTTCACATCTTCCATCGTTTGGTTGGGCAAGCCAAAAATCAAATCAATGGAAAACGTTGAAATCGAACTCTTCTTAATTTTTTCAATCACCGAAACAGCCTGACTAACCGTATGTCTTCGGTTGCACACTTGAAGAAGTTCATCCTTAAAACTTTGTACACCTAAACTAATACGATTGACACCTAAGCTTTCATATAACCTTAGCTTTTCATCACTCAATGATTCCGGATTGCATTCTACAGTAAATTCATCGATAGAAGCGGGAAAATAATTTCGTATTTCACTAAAGTCATTCACACTTAATAAACTGGGTGTGCCTCCACCAAAATAAAGAGTATGAAGATCATGGATCTTATACTCTTGAATTTCTTGAATCAACTGCTCTTTCCAATTTGAAAAGAACATTTCATTTTTTTGAACGCGAACAAAGTCGCAATAGCTGCATATCGAATCACAGAATGGAATATGCACATAACATGAGGGTACCATTAATCATCATCCATGCTAAGAACGGCCATAAACGCTTCCTGAGGAATTTCTACCGAACCTACCATCTTCATACGTTTCTTACCTTCTTTTTGTTTCTCCAACAATTTCTTCTTACGTGAGATATCACCACCGTAACATTTTGCCAAAACGTTTTTACGCAATGCCTTAATGTTTGTACGCGCAATGATTTTTCCTCCAATGGCAGCCTGAACTGGAATTTCAAATTGCTGCTTAGGAATCAAATCTTTTAATTTAACAGCCATCGCATTACCGCGGTTATACGCAAAGTCTCTAAAGACAATTGTAGATAGGGCATCGACAATTTGTCCATTCAATAAGATATCCATCTTCACTAATGAGCTTGTGCGATAACCACTAAATTCATAGTCAAAGCTCGCATATCCTTTTGTGCAGGATTTCATCTTATCAAAGAAGTCATAAATAATTTCACTTAATGGCATTTGGTACACCATCATCATACGAACATCATCCAAAACTTGAAGATCTACATATTCTCCACGTTTTTTCTGACAAAGATCCATCATAGGTCCCACATATTCCTTTGGTACCATGATGTCACATTTTACATATGGCTCTTCAATATGATCTACCTTTTGTGGCTCTGGTAAAGCCGATGGGTTGTCGATTTCTTCCATCGTACCATCGGTTTTATAGACACGATAAATTACGGATGGGCTTGTCGCAATCAAGCTTAAATTGTATTCACGTTCTAAACGCTCTTCTACAACGTCCATATGTAATAAGCCTAAGAATCCACATCGAAAGCCAAAGCCTAAGGCTTGGGAAGTTTCGGGTTCAAAATGTAGGGCTGCATCATTTAATTTTAATTTTGATAAAGCTTCCTTTAAATCATCATAACGCGCATTATCCACGGGATATAAACCGCAATAAACCATTGGGTGCATTTCACGATATCCAGATAGTGGTTCATCAGCTGGATTGGATGCGATTGTAATCGTATCACCGACACGGACATCTTCAATATTTTTAATGGCTGCACTCACCCATCCTACATCTCCACAGTTCAACTGGTCTTCTACTACTTCTTTTGGTGTACGAACACCGACTTCTGTGACTTCATATTCTGCACCCGTAGCCATAAAACGAATCTTATCTTTTGGTTTGATAGTTCCATTCTTTACAGAAACAAACGCAATAATTCCACGATATGAATCATAGAAAGAGTCAAAAACTAAGGCTTGTGTAGGCGCTTCTTTATTTCCTTTTGGACTTGGAAGCTTATGAACGATTTCTTCTAAGACTTGATCAACATTCAATCCAGATTTTGCGCTGATTTCAACGGCTTCACTACAATCTAATCCGATTAGGTCTTCAATTTCTTTTTTTACAACCTCTGGCTGTGCACTTGGAAGATCCACCTTATTTAACACAGGTAAAATTTCCAAATCATTTTCTAAAGCTAAATAAACATTTGCCAAAGTCTGTGCCTGTACGCCTTGTGCTGCATCAACCACAAGAATAGCCCCATCACATGCAGCTAAAGAGCGAGACACTTCATATGTAAAGTCGACATGGCCCGGTGTATCAATCAAATGAAACAAGTAGTCCTGACCATCCTTGGCATGATATACAAGCTGTACAGCATTTAATTTAATTGTGATTCCACGCTCTCTTTCTAGATCCATTGAATCTAGAATTTGATCTTTCATTTCACGTTTTTCAACCGTATCCGTTAATTCTAGGATTCGATCGGCTAACGTACTTTTTCCGTGGTCAATATGTGCAATGATACAAAAATTACGAATATTCTTTTGATCCATAGACTTCCCCCTACTCTACACTATTTCCGACTAAATTACGGCCTTGTCCATTAAAGAAGTTTGCACAATCCATGACTGGCTTTCCTTCCATTTGACAAGTTTCAATCACAAGTGTACCTGAATGAAGTCCAATTCCTAGTTTGTTCTTGCCAATCTTGACTAAAGATGCGAATGAATTGGCTTCCTTCAAATAACTTGCCTTTAAGATTTTAAATTTCTTTCCTTTTAATAATACATAGGCACCTGGCGCATCGGAGAAGGCACGAATTTGATTTAAAATATGTTCATCATCCTGATTCAAATCAATATGCTCCTCTTCTTTTGATAAAACTGGTGAAAAGATTACTTTACTTTCGTCTTGCTCTACATATACAGCCTTTCCGGAACAAATTTCTTCAAAATGTTCAAGTAATAGTTCACTCGCACAAATTCCCATCTTATCAAATAAAGATGTGGAATTATCACTAGGCAAAATTTCAATTTCTTTTTGAGCTAAGACAGGACCCGCATCCATTTTTGGTGCCATTTTCATTAAAGACATACCACTGACCTTATCTCCATTCCAAATAGCTCTTTGAATTGGTGCTCCCCCTCTATATTTAGGAAGCAAAGAACCATGAAGATTGACACAACCATACTTTGGTAGATCCAATACTTCTTTCGGTACGATTTGTCCATAGGCACAAGTGACAATTAGATCGGGTTCAAAATCGAGAATGGCTTGATAATCCGATTTAATTTTGATCGGTTGAAATACAGGGATACCATATTCTAAAGCTACTTCTTTAACTTCCGAATAAACAACCTGTTGTTTACGTCCCTTTTTTTTATCTGGCTGCGTTACTACTAAGCCTACATGTATATCGTTTTCTAACATTGTTTTTAATACGACACTAGCAATTTTGGGTGTTCCCATAAAAATAATGCGTCTATTTTCCATATATATCACTCCAATACTAGAGTATTATAGCGTATTTTTGCGAAGTTGTGTTGCAATAAATCGAGAAATTTGCTATAATCCATTTGCAATTTATGTCAGGAGGTGCACTTCATGCCACAGATTAAATCTCAAAAGAAACGTGTCTTAACAAATAACAAGGCTCACAAATTAGTCGTATCTAAAAAATCAGCATTGAAATCAAGTATTAAAGCCGTATTAGCAGCTGTTGATGCTAAAGATAAAGAAGCTGCTGTAGCAGCTTACAACGACTGCAGTTCAAAATTGGACAAAGCCGTAGCTAAAGGTATTCACCACAAAAACTACGCTAGCCGTCAAAAAGCACGTTTAGCAAAAGCTATTAACGAAATCGCGTAATGAAGGATTAAGAAGTCATATGACTTCTTTTTTTTTATAAATCGAACCTTTTTTACATCCTAAAATGTTTGAATAACACCTTCACTTTTTCACACATTTCATTTTTGCTAATTAAAAAAGAACAAGGACTATTCCTTGTTCAACATTAAGTTTAGACAGAAGTATTCAAAGCCATCATCCTTATCAATCTTACCCATTTTCATTTGTTGATCAAAGTCAGCTAATAAAGATAGATTGTAAAGTAAGGCTTCGCTTGAAAAGCGCATAGCCTTCTGCATATTGATCTTTACACGATACGGATTGGCCTTTAGCTCTTGGGCAATGGTTGCCTGCGCCTTGCCTTCATCCATTAATACGCGTACTTGAAACAGAAAGCGAATTTGACTAGCAAGTAGTGCCACTATGGCTACGGGCTGCATATTCAGCTTTCTAAAGTTACGGTAGTAGGCTAACAATAAAATTCCATTTTGGCTAAAGAAAGCTTCCACCATTTTAAAAATATCATTCATCGGTTCTACGACTAATAAATTTTGTACATCTTCTAACGTCGGGTTTTTAGAATAGATTGAAATCTTTTCTATCTCATTTTGAATACACATGGGATCCAAACCCATTCTTGATGTCATCCAATCTAATGTTTTAAAATCAACCTTTACACCATACTCCTTTAATTTATCCTGCACATAAAACTTTTGTGACTTTTCATCCAAAGCTAGACAAGAATATAATGTAGCCACATTACTGATTTCCTTGACCTTTTTCTTTCTAGAATCCAATTTATCACTTGGACAAACCAGCACAAGAATCATCTCTGTGTCTTTTCTTAAAAGAAAAGGATCCACTTCATAGCTTGTCGTATTCTTGCTCGATAAGAAAGTACAATTATTCACAATAATCATCTTATCATCATCAAAAATCGAATAGGCGTCTAAATCCTGTAAAACAGAAGATATATCATCGGTTTGTGCATCATATACATTCACATTTTCTTCTATATGATGTCTTTTTTTAATCGCATCCAGCTTCATTGAAACCATGCTTTTGTCTTTTCCGTATAAAATATAAATCATATAATTATTATACCAAACATTCCATCGTTTGTGACAACAAATCCAAAGTGATGCAATGTATAAATCGCAATACTTCCACTGGTATTTGTACATAATGTATTTATATTTAAGCTTTGTAAATTCTTTAATGTTTCTGTACTCGGATGATTATACTTATTCTTATAACCCGCACTGATAATGGCTAATCGACAATCGAGTTGATTTAAAAATTCTTCATCTGAGCTTGTATTCGAACCATGATGCCCTACCTTAATGACATCTGCCTTTAAATCATACATATCTAGCAATTGTTTTTCTATATCCTTGCTGGCATCCCCCATAAAGAGATAAGTAAAGTCATCATAAGTAAAATAACTAATGATACTATTATCATTTTCATCTTTAGCTATTCTATCTTTCAGCAACAAATAAAACGGATAATTTACATGTACTTTTTGATCTGATTTTCGAATAACTTGATTAATTTTTACTTTATCCTTAAGACTTTCATAGCCCCCACTATGATCATAATCATCATGCGTTAAAATAAGTGTATCAATTGTCTTGATATTTTTATTTTCAAGAAACGGAACAATGATACTTTCTACATTGTCACGATACAGATTTTGACCACAATCAATCATTACTACACTCTTTCTAAAGGGTTCTACAATAATACTACAGTCTGCCTGGCCAATATTGAGTGTATAGACTTGAAAGAAGGGGCAACAAAATATTTCGAATAATGGAATTAATAAAATACAGAGATATTTATATTGAAAATGTTTAAGACATTGAATATAAACCATTATAAAAGAAAAGATAAAGAATGCTTGAGGTGCATAATGCAGTGTGATATCCATAAGCTTAAAATCAACAAGCTTTGGAATAAAGAATCCAAAAAGAAATAAAAGCCCATATAACTTTCTTAACAGATTGAAACAAAACAATGATACAAGGTTGATCTTTTTAAAGTAGATCATTAAACAACATACAAGTACTAGCTTTTGTACGAGCCATTTATGTTCAGTACAAAAATAAGATACGAACTGCAACAAAAGAGGTACTACAAAGGAAATAGAAAGAACTTGTGTTGGATAGATGGTTGAAAATAAAAGAATGGTACTTGCAATTTGATTTTCTTTTGTTTTAAAACAAAGACAGCTCAATTGATACAAGATAAAGCGTGACAAGGAAAGTGTATAGACAAAAAGAGAACCAAATCCAATACTGAATATAAGTAAAAGGATTCGAATGTGTTTTTCATCGTACTTTCTTTTCAATAAAGAGAACACAATATAATAAGCACTCATATAGCCATAGCCAAGCATTGTATAGATTTGATCAATCGATTCATTGTGGATTCCATAATAGAGGGATAGACAAACATCGGCATTCTTTCTAGATTTAATCAATTGATACATCTTCGATTTTAATGAATGGGAATGTTTTATAACTACAATATCCTTCGTCTTATAGAATATATTCTTAGTTTGATTGTATTTGGCAAAAGAAAACAAGGTGAAATTATCATCTGTATGGATGGGTTCAAAATGTTTTATTTCTATTTGATCCTGAAAACTTAAATCTTGATTGGTATGGACTAACACTTTACTTTTATGATTACTCGCAATACAATACCCTTTCTTAATTTCGATAATGTAATAGATTCCACAGTCTGGTGTTTTCGGTATTTGAATTCTAAATATAGATAGAAGCATTAAAATTAAGAAGAGAAACAATACTCTTTTATCTTTGAATCGTTCGTATAAATAGATAAGAAAACAAAAGCTAAAACATACAATACACAGAGGATCTTGTAAGATCAAACAAGCCAAATAGCCTAATGATAGTATCAACATCATAGACAAATAGCATCCTTGATTTTATTAAAGAGACCATCCCCTATGCCTTTGACTTCCTTGATTTGTTCTAACGTTTGAAATGTATTGTTCTTTCGATATTCAATGATTCTAGACGCAATGGAAGGGCCAATGCCAGACAAGGTTTGTAGCTCTTCTTGTGTAGCACTATTAATAGAAATCTTTGGCTGTTCTTTCTTTTCTGGAATCACAATAACATCCTTATCTTTCAACACCTGTGTATAAGAAAGACTGGAATCATCACCATTTTCTAATAGGCCACCACTTGCATTGATTAAACTTGATATAGTGTCCTGGAATTTGAGTGTATAGACACCTGGATTTTTTACAGCCCCCTTGATTTCAACTTGCATTAAAGTGGGTTTGGCTTCTTGTAAGGTAATAGGGGTATACCGGTTGAAGCATGTAAAGACAAAGAAAATGAAAGCACAAAAAAAGAGAAGAGTTCGTTTCATATATATCACCCTTCTCTTATACGTTATTTTTTGATGTTTTTTTACTTAATTTCTAAAATTTCTACATCATAAGGTTCTTCAACACGTTTTACTGTACAAACATCTCCTACCTTGTGATCCATGATCACTTCTGCAAGAGGTGTCGTGTTTGAAAGCTTACCATTGAATGGATCGGCTTCAATTGTACCAACGATTGAGAATGTAACTTCTTGGTTGTCTGATTTATCTAAAATCTTAACAACAGAACCTAATTTAACGACATTCTTTTTATTTTTCTTTTCCGCACCGTCTGATTCTGAAATGATTTCGGCATTTTTGATCATTGCCTCTAATTCACGAATACGACCTTCAACCTGTGCCTGGTGTTCTCTGGCAGCATCATAGTCGGCGTTTTCAGACAAGTCACCTTGTGCACGAGCTTCCTGTAACTCAACGATAACTTCCTGACGAACTTTATGAACTAGGTTTTCATGTTCATTAACTAAATCATTATAACCTTCTTGGGTAACGTAAAATTTTTCATTTGCCATGTGGTATCACTCCTTGTATTTAGCACAAAAAATTATAACATAATCCTCGGATTATGCAAAATATTGTTACAGATTTAAGCCTAATCTTTCGCAGATTTGTTGGTGCTCTTCATATGTTTTTGAATAATGCACTTTTCCATCTACCTTATTGTAGATATCTGCCGCAAAGAATAGGTATCCACCTTTTCGATCTGGATTTAGCACGGCTTGAAATGCTTCTTCCCCCGGATTTAAGATAGGTCCAACAGGCAAGCCCTCATTCATATACGTATTGTATGGTGAATCCATTTCAGGATTGGTTTCACAATCCTTTGGATCATTAAAATCATCATACAACGCATAACATACAGTTACACTGGATTGTAGCTTCATATTCTGATCTAAACGATTATAGAATACACCTGCAACCTTAGCCATATCTTCCTTTGAACCTGCTTCAAATTGAACAACACTTGAAAGCGTTACAATTTGATGTACAGACATGTTGCTCTTTTTAAAAGCCTCTTTATTTTGTTTATACATCAATTCAAAACGATCTAACATCACACGTGTAATATCATCAATCGTAGCATTCTCTTCTAAATAATATGTATCTGGGAATAAATATCCTTCTAATTTGACTTTATAGTTGGAATTATTTAAATCATCAACATTTAAGAAAGAATAATCCTTCGCCAATTTTTGAATGTATGAAACATCATTCCATTGACTCAAGATTTCTTCGGCTGAATACTTTCCGTTATAAACCTCTGATATTTCAGCTGCAATTTCCTTAGCCCATTTACCTTCCGGTATTTTCAATACTGTGGTATCCTTCTTTAATTTCGTGCTGTCTTGAATATAGCTTAGAATTTCTTTTGTATCCATACCATTATTCAATTCAAATGTACCGGCCACAAAATTTGTATTGTGACTTAACTTTGCGTAAAACTTTGTGACACTTGGATTTGAAATTAAATTGTCTTTTTTTAAATTTTGTACAACCTCATCAAGCGTATCTCCGCTTTCAATTGTGAATACTATTTCCTTATCCCCGCTGCCCGTACTTGATAGTCCTGTCTTGATCATAAAAATACTACCAAGCCCGGCGATAATTAAAATGCTTACAACAACGATTAGAACAACTCTTACAGAATTGACCTTTCGCCTAGTCGGCATTTTCCTCGTCCTCAACAAATGTGTTGATTACTTCTTCAACCATTTCCCATTCTGCTTCTGTTTCAATAGGAATCAATTGACCCTTGTCATCATAACGAGATGCGAATACTTCACCCTCATCATTTTCTGGGTCTTGGAAAACAACATATTGACAACCCGTTTCATCACTGTCAAAAGTGAAAAGAATGGTCATCTTTTTTTCGTTTCCATCTTCATCATATACATATAAACTATTTGAATCTAACATACATTACTTCCTTTCAAAAATAAAGGAGGACATTAAAATCCCCCGTTTTGTCTGTCCAAAAAACTCTGTAAAATTTGAACGGCAGCCATCTGATCAATTACTTTTTTACGTTTCTTTCTAGAAACATCCGCTTGAAGTAAAATTCTCTCGGCCGCAACCGTTGTAAGTCGTTCATCCCATAGATGAACTTTAATCCCTGAAGATTCTAATTTCTTGGCAAATTCACAAGATATTTCACCACGAACACCGATATCTCCATTCATATGCTTTGGCAAGCCTAAAACTACTTCTTTGACTTTATTTTCATTTAATAGCTTTAAAACTTCTTCTAAACAAGCATCATAATCATCCGATTCAAAACGTACGGTCGTTAAAGCTCGACACGTAATATGAAGCGCATCACAAATCGATACACCACATGTTTTTGAACCCAGATCTAAACCAATGATACGATCCATTATTTCTCTAAATAAGCACGTACAAGTTCTTCAATGATTTCATAACGTTCGATCTTTTGAATCAAGTTACGAGCATTCTTGTGAGAAGAAATATACGCTGGGTCGTTACTGATCAAATAACCAGCAATCTGATTTTCTGAATTATAACCACGTTCTTCCAAAGCATCACTTACTTCGCGTAGAATCATCTTGATATTTTCACGACGAATCTCCTCCGTAGTAAATGTCATTGTTTCGGTAATGTCTTTCATAATTTCACACTCCTTAACACGTTTTTATTATATATGAATCTCAATCAAAAAGAAAGCGATTTAGTACAAAATGGCATGTTAGGCACCCCAAATACAATAGATACAATCACTTTTTTGTTGAATATCCTCTAAAATAAAGATCCATTTTGGACAAGAATAAAGATTTCGCTCACGATTCTTTATCTCAACAATCGTATCCAGCTGGATTTTCAGCATTCTTCTTTCAAAATCCTCATACGATTTATTTTGCACATCTAACCCAAATACATCATACATTAAAGAATATTCTTCATCTTGAATTTCATCTAGATCTACTTGAATCTTTCGCATATTTAAGCCTCTTCAAATTGCGCATTGTATAACTTCGTATAGAAGCCATTACGCTTCATCAATTCATCGTGACTGCCCACTTCGACAATATCACCATGATCCATAACGATAATATTATCTGCATCACGAATCGTAGACAATCGATGCGCAATCACAAAGCTTGTACGACCCTTCATCAATTCATCCATACCCTTTTGAATCAAGACCTCCGTACGTGTATCTACACTGCTTGTAGCTTCATCCAAAATCAAGATCTTAGGATCGGCCAAGAAGGCACGGGCAATCGTCAATAATTGTCTTTGTCCTTGACTTATATTGCTTGAAGACTCATTTAATACAGTATCATAGCCATGATCTAAAGTACGAATAAAATGATCGACGTGTGCTGTTTTAGCAGCCGCAATGACCTGTTCATCGCTAGCGTCTGGCTTACCAAAACGAAGATTTTCTAGAATACTACCCTCAAATAGCCATGCATCTTGTAATACCATACCAACCATACTGCGTAAGCTGCTTCTTGTATATTCTTTAATGTTATGGCCATCAATATAGATGGATCCTGAATTCAACTCATAGAAACGCATCAATAATTTTACAATCGTTGTCTTACCAGCTCCAGTAGGACCTACAATAGCGGTTGTCTGGCCTGGCTTGATATACATTGAGAAATCATTAATAACAATTTTATTTGGATCATATCCAAAACAAACATTCTCAAAAGTAACCTGTCCTTTGACATCGTTTAATACAACTGGATTCGAGGCATCTTTCGATTCTTCTTGGGCAGCCAAGAATTCAAAGACACGCTCTGCAGCCGCTGCTGTACTTTGAAGCATATTCATCGATTGTGAGATTTGTGAAATAGGTTGTGTAAAGTTACGAGTATAAGTGATAAAAGATTGTATGTCACCAACAGCAATCTCACCACGAATTGTTAAATATCCTCCAAGAATACATACACCGACATAGCCAATATTCCCAATCAAATTGGTTAATGGCATCATTAAGCCAGATAAAAACTGACTTCTCCAAGCACTTGTATACAATTGATCATTGTATACTTTAAAAGTTTTAAGTGAATCTTCTTCCCCGTTAAATGCCTTTACAATCGTATGCGCGGCATACATCTCTTCAATATGTCCATTGACTTGTCCCAATGATTTTTGTTGGGCCTTGAAATATCGTTGTGATTTTTTAACAACAACCATCACTAAAACCATACTTAACGGAATAACAACTAAAGCCATCAGTGTCATCTTCCATGAAATACTTAACATCATCACTAAGAATCCAATGATTTGTACAAAGCTAGAAACCATAGTCGATAATGATTGGTTTAAAGATTGTACTAAAGTATCCACATCATTGGTAAATCGAGATAGAATGTCTCCATGACTATTTTTATCAAAGTAAGACAAAGGTAAACGATCTATTTTTTGATTCATTTCCTTACGAAGCTGATATCCCATTTTATTAGATACACCACTCATTAGCCAGCCTTGTAGATAAGAGAAGGCTGTACTCATCGCATAAACAGCTAGTAGTAAGGCGCATGTTTTTTTGATCGCATCAAAATCAATACCACCCTTACCCTGTACTTTATTCATAAATCCTTGTGCAATTTCCGTAATAATATTACCTTGGATTTTAGGTCCAATAACCATAATACATACGGACACAATGGCACAAATAATACCAATCAAAAATGAGAATTTAAAAGGTTTGATGTAGTTTAAAAGCTTCTTCATTGTTCCCTTGAAGTCTTTTGCCTTTTCACCACCGCCACGCATTCTATGGCCACCCATTGGTCCTCTTGGACGATTGTTTTGTTTCGAATTAGACATTGGCAAGTTCCTCCTTTGTCAACTGGCTAGACGCAATCTGTTGATATACCTTACAAGATTCCATCAACTCTTCATGTGTTCCTTTACCTACCATTTTTCCCTCATCCAACACAATGATTTGATCCGCATGCAGAATACTTGAAATACGTTGAGCCACAAGTAATACAGTACTCTTTGTTTCTTTACAAGAAGCAGCTAGAGCCTCTCTAAGCTTTGCGTCTGTTTTAAAGTCTAGTGCACTAAAGCTATCATCAAAAATATAGATTTCTGGCTTGCGCACAATGGCACGGGCAATCGAAAGTCTTTGTCTTTGTCCACCGGATACGTTGGTACCGCCTTGGTTGATTTCACTATGAATACCCTCAGGTTTCTTGTTTACAAACTCACTACTTTGAGAAATATCTAGAGCACTCTGAATATCATTCTCACTTGCATCTTTCTTGGAATACAATAGGTTGGACTCAATATCTCCCGATAGTAACATCCCTTTTTGTGGAACATAGCCAATACGACTTCTTAAATCGGCTTGTTTGACATCACGAATATCGACACCATCCACTAAGATCGACCCACTCGTCACATCATAGAAACGTGGTACTAAGTTAATTAATGTTGATTTACCAGAGCCAGTACTTCCAATAAAGGCTGTGGTTTGTCCTGGTTTTGTACTAAAGCTAATATCACTTAACACATCCTCATCGGCTCCTGGATATCTAAAGGATACATTGTCAAAGGATACAACACCTCGCATAGAAGATGAAAAATCACAAGTATTTTCTTTATCTGTAACAGTAATTTCACTGCTTAATACTTCTTGTATACGTTGTGCACTGACATTGGCACGAGGAAGCATAATTGTGACCATAGTAATCATTAAGAAGGCCATAATGACTTGCATCGCATACTGCATAAAGGCCATGATACTTCCCACTTGAATAATGCCGGCATCAACTTGTTTTGAGCCAAACCATAAAATCATCAATGTTGTACCGTTCATTAAAAACATCATGATCGGCATCATAATCGCCATAGCTCGTGTTGTGAATAAGGAAATAGAAGTAATATCTGAATTGGCTTTATCAAATTTTTCTTCTTCAATCTTCTCATTATTAAAGGCACGAATAACCAACATACCATCCAACAGTTCACGAACAACACTGTTCATTTTATCGATCATTTTCTGCATAACCTTAAATTTAGGCATGACAATCATAAAGATCAATAAGACAACGCTTAAAATCACAACCACACATAAAGCCAGAATCCAAGTCATATTGGCACCCGATTCAATGACGTGTAAAATGGCTCCTACACCAATAATGGGTGCATACATGACAATTCGTAAAAACATAACGATTGTCATTTGAAGCTGTTGAATATCATTTGTAGTACGTGTAATCAAGCTAGAAGTACTAAATGTATTTAGATTTTCATTTGAGAAATGCGTAACCTTTTCAAACACAGATTGACGCAAATTTTTAGAGAAGCCTGCCGCAATGCGTGATGCCAAAAAGCCAACTAGAATGGCACAAACTGCACTAGCTAGGGCATAGCCTAACATCTTGATTCCAGAAGAAATAATATAGTCCTGTTGGATTTTTTCCATATCCATGCCTAGATCTGTATATTCTTTCTTTAAGAATTGTGAGCTCATACTTGATACTGTAGAAGTTCCTAATTTAGAAATCTCGGATTTTGCGTCTTTTCTATATGTATCTACACCATTCATCATAAGAAGTTGTGGAATTTGTACATTCTGTTTAGAAGCTGCTTGACTCACTTCCATCACTGTCATTTGAAGTAGAGTTAAGCAATCTTCAAGAGAAGATTTCTTCGTATCATTAATATCTTTTAATAGATATACATTTTCCTTTTTCAATGCAGGAATTTCTGATTTTAAATCCTTACTTGCCGATGCACTTTCAACTAACTTATAGCTTGAAGTAATCAAATCCTTTTCTGAATCCGTAGCGAACATCAAAAAAGAATTCAGTGTCTTTTCACTGATTTGTTGATAGACACCACTTTCAATACCCGAATTCTGAATTCCTGTATTGACAATGTTTTGCATATAATCTGGCATTGTTAGCTCACAAGTAGCTTGACCAAACAACAAACCAAACGCAAGTAAAATAGAAAACCAATATGGCTTTAAATATTTCAATATTTTCGTCATTTATTTTCCTCCATATACTTATTTGTCTTGATTAATATATCTCTTAGATGCGCACAGTCAGACTTTCCTAGATAATCCAAGTAATGATATACATTCTCTACATGTGTATCCATGCGCTTTTGAAACATATCAATAGCTTCCGGAACAATTTGAATATAAACCGTTCTACGATCCGTATTCGAATGCACCCTTTGAAGAAGCCCCTTCTTTTCAAAGCCAGCCACCATCTGCGAAACAGCTGCCGGAGATACACCCAATATACTTGCTAATTCACTCATCGTAATCTGATGATTTTCAGCTCTATAAATCGTTTTAAACAACATCACATCCTTCAGTCGCGGTCCATCTTTACAATGGCGGTTATTACGAACATAGTTTGTGATGGTATACGTTAGATCAAACATTAAATCTAATACTTCATCTTGAACTTGCATAATGCCCTCCAATTTACTTAAGTTACTTAACTATATACCTACTTAACTATTAAGTCAATAAAAAAAGTATCTTTAGAAATCTCTGATAAAAATGATGCATTACTAGCTGATCAAACACTAGAGAATGCTCATAATGCATATCCAGAAGCAACACCCTTAGTACATTCAGACAGAGGTTTCGCGTATACAAGACAAGTATATAAATTTAAATTGGATGAATATGATATGTCACAATCTATGTCACGTGTATCAAAGTGCATTGATAATGATGTGTGTGAAGGTTTTCAGGGACAATTTAAAGATATGTTGTTTATCCTATATCCAAACATCACTTCCAAAGAAGAGATGAGACAAGCTATCAAAGGAACGCTAGATTACTACATCAATCATTATCCACAAAAAAGATTAAACGGTAAAACTTGTGGACAAGTACGAAAAGAATCGCTAGAACAAAATGAATTTACACAATATCCAATTATTCCAGCAAGAAGATATGTCAGATACTGGAATGAAATTGAATCAAAGAAGAAACATCAAAAAGAAATTATTATAGAAGAAATAAAAAACAATCCAAACCAAATTGGAATGGGTTGTTGATCGATGAGACTTTTAAATATTTCCCATGTCTACTTGACTAGGGTTGTATCACTTTACTGCTCTAAATACTATTAATATAATAAATATAATCGAATTATTGATTACTTTCTTTATTATCACTCAACACAGGAGGAAGAATAATTGGTACATTACCAAATGTTCCTGTTATATTCGCAATCAATTGCGAAAGAAATGCACCTAGTTCAATTTTATCAATTAAAAAGCCAGCTCTTTTCTTAGCATATTCTAACATCTCGTCAGAATCTTTAAAATTATTCTTCGTTGTTTTATCCAAGAAAAAATCTCCAATCATAGAAGCTCTTATGAACGGATTATCATTTTTGTTTAATGTCAAAGCTCTTTCTATCTTAACACTTATTTTTTCATAATCACAAGAAATTACTTCTACAGTTTGTTGGATATCCATAGGATAGCCTTCTTCAATACTTTTTTGTTCTGGAATAAACGCAGAATCATAATTGATTTTATCTACTTTAGCATTAACACTAATTATTTGTAATTTGTTATTTTCCATTGCCTTACCTCCTGTTATGCTCCAAAACACTTCAACTTTAATTTTGAAGAGTTTGGTACTTCCTTATTCCAAGAGCGTAATCCGATTGGTTGATACTCTGAAATATTGTATCCTGTTCTTATTTCATCAACACTATGTTTGATGTTTTTAATCATGTTAAACATTTCTAAGGAGTATGAATCTCTACCTATTTTCTCGCTAATAGCCGTTTGTATATATGAATTTAAACTTACTCCTTCACGTTTTGCATTTTCAATTAATTGTTTATGTGTTGTTTTTGCTACTCTTAAAGCAATCTTGCCACTTGGTAAATCAGTTTCTAATGTTGGAACAGGTGCCTCAATTCCTTCTGATTTTAAACATTCAAGGTATACTTGTTTAGAAATTTCAGCATCAGCAATTGCTTCTTCTACTGTATCTCCTCCACCAACGCAACCTTTTAAATCTGGATACTCAACACACCACTCAGTTCTTCCATCATCAAAATGAATTGGATAAACTTTCATTGGATATTCCATTTTACATTTCTCCTTTTTTATCTTTAATTTCATCTACTAGTTCAATAGCTTGTTTAACATATCCTGCCTTTACTGTATTTCCATGTTTTGGGACTGGGAATGGTCTGCTTAACAAATCATGTTTAAATATTACATGACTAGTCCCATCATGACTTTTTTTAAAAAAGCCAAAATATATTAAATATTTTTCAAGTTCTGAGAAACTAATCTGATCACCGGATCTATAATTCTCAATTTTTTTAATTAATTTATCGATCTGTGACATATTTCCCCTTTCTTGCGTGATATCATATATAATATCACTACAGTTATGTTACGCCAATTTCGAACTATTTTCAACCAAAAAGTAGATAAAATAATTCCCTTATTATTGAATTTATTGTATATATAAAACGCCTAGAGTTTGTCTCTGGGCGTTTGATTTATACTATCCTAACTTCTTAAGGATGTTATCTAATTGTGTTTTTGTCATTTCTAGCTTTTCTGTGTAAGAAGCTAGTTTTTCTTTTTCTGCATTGACCTTAGCTTCTGGAGCTTTATTGACAAATCCAGGATTTTTCAACATACCTGAACAACGTTTGATTTCGTTTTCTAGGCGTACGATTTCTTTTTCTAGTTTTCCCTTTTCTTCTTCTAAGTCAATTAAAGCGTCCATTGCGACTGTTAATACAGCCTTTTCGATTGTACGAGATAGTACATCTTCTGTATTTAAGTCTTCTTTTACTGTAGCGTGTGCCATACGTACAAGGATGGCTGTTGATTCTGAATTTAGTGCTACATAGCCATTGTCGTTGTGTAGTGAGATTGTTAAGTCTTCACTTGGTTTCATTGAATATTCAACCTTGATTTCACGAACGGTTTGAATAGCACTGATGACTAATGCCATTTCGTCTTTTTCAGCATCTGTATATTCAAACTCAACTTTTTCTGGCCATGTTTCTACGTTTAAGCTTTCTTTATCGTGTGGCAAGTTCAAATAGATTTCTTCTGTCACAAATGGCATGAATGGTGATAATACTTTTAGAATTCCCATCATAACTGTATAAAGAACGGCTTTTGTGTTGGCTACTAAGCTTTCGTCTTCTGAATATAGAGTGGCTTTTGATAGTTCAATGTACCAGCTGCAGAAATCGTCCCATACAAAGCTATATAGTTCGTTTCCTACAATTGCCAATTCGTATTTGTCCATATTTGTTGAAACGTGGTCTAAGACTTCGTTAAAGCGTGCTAAAATCCATTTGTCTACGCTGTTAGCCTTAGTCATGTCTAGTTCTGGTTTTGTATCCCCAATTTGCATTTGAACATAACGAGCTGCATTCCAGATCTTGTTGATAAAGTTCCAGCTTGCATCCATCTTTGTTTCGTCAAAACGTAAGTCTTGTCCTGGAGTTGAGTTTGTAGTTAAGAAGAAACGTAAGGCGTCAGCACCCTTTTCTTGAATCACATCCATTGGGTCAATTCCGTTTCCTAATGATTTAGACATTTTACGTCCTTGTGTATCACGAACAAGTCCATGGATCAATACATCTTTGAATGGACGGTTCTTCATGCAGTAGCGTGTTTGGAATGCCATACGTGCTACCCAGAAGAAAATAATGTCATATCCTGTTACTAATACGTCATTAGGGAAATAACGTTCTAGATCGGCTGTAGTTTCTGGCCAGCCAAGTGTTGAGAATGGCCATAATGCACTTGAGAACCATGTATCCAATACGTCTTCGTCTTGTGTCCAGTTTTCAATGTCTTTTGGATCTTCCATTCCAACATAGATTTCACCTGTTTCTTTGTTTGTCCATGCTGGAATTCTATGTCCCCACCATAACTGACGTGAAATACACCAGTCTTCAATGTTTTCTAGCCATTGTTCAAATGTTTTATTGAAACGTGGTGGTACGAAGTTGATTCTTTGATCTTCAATTTCTTGATTTTTTAATACCTCTTCAGCCAATGGCTTCATCTTAACAAACCATTGCTTGCTTAAGTAAGGTTCTACAATAACACCTGTTCTTTCAGAGTGTCCTACTTGGTGTAAGTGTTCTTCAATATGATCAACTACACCTGCTTCTTTAAAGTCATTTACTAATGCTTCACGACATTCAAAACGATCCATACCTGCGTATTTACCGCACATGTCATTCATAGTTCCATCTGGATTCATACAGATTGGCATTGGCAAGTTGTATTTTTTAGCTAATGCGAAGTCGTTAGGATCATGTGCCGGCGTACATTTCATAACGGCTGTACCGAAGCTCATATCAATATAGTCATCTGCCATAATTGGAAGTTTGTCTCCATTTGCAGGGTTGATCGCATGCATTCCAACGATATCTTTATATCTTTCATCGTCTGGGTGAACAAAGATTGCTTGGTCGGCAAACATTGTTTCTGGACGTGTTGTCGCAATGACTAATTCTTGTCCTGTTTCTACGACTTTATATTTAAAGTAGTACATGTGACCCATGATTTCTTTATGTTCTACTTCGATATTACTCAATGCAGTTTTAGCTTCAGGGTCCCAGTTAATGATTCTTTCACCTTGATAGATCAATCCATCATTATATAGGTCAACAAAGACTTTACGAACCGCATGGCTTAATCCTTCATCTAATGTAAAGCGTTCACGACTATAGTCTAAAGATAATCCTAATTTAGCCCATTGGCTACGAATAGTAGAAGCATATTCTTCTTTCCATTCCCATGCTCTTTCCAAGAATTTTTCACGACCAATGTCATAGCGTGAAATGCCTTCTGATTTTAAACGAGCATCCACCTTTGCCTGTGTTGCGATACCCGCATGGTCCATACCTGCAACCCAGCATACATCGTATCCTTTTAATCTTTTATAACGACATAAAATATCTTGTAAAGTTGTATCCCATGCATGTCCCAAGTGTAGCTTTCCAGTTACGTTTGGTGGAGGGATCACAATACAATATGGGCGTTTTGTCATATCGCCCGCTGTGAAATACCCTTTTTCAATCCAATTTTGGTATTTATCATTTTCTACTGCTAAATGATTATATTTTGCTTCCAACGTCATCCACAATCATCCTTTCCGTAAATATAAAAAAGCACATCCCCATAGGACGTGCTTGACGTGGTACCACCTAATTTTATTCTCATTCACATTAACGCTGTGTCACGAAATTTACTACTTCAGTTCATAAATTCAACTCAAAGACTACCTTCATTTACCCAATACACAAGCTTTCACCAGACGCCTGCTCTCTAAAGAATCAGTATAAATTACTCCTTCTTGTCATCGCTTTGAGTTTAGTTTATCAAAGAAATAGTGAAAACTCAAATCATTTTGAAAAATAAGTTGTTTTCTACTCCCGTTTACTATATGATGATTAAAGAAAGCGGTGTAAACATGGAGAATCAATTATACAATCAAATCAAGCAAGTTCATGAACAGTATATTAAAGAACAAAATCGTTTAGAAGATGAAATCGATCGATTAAGACGAGAAATTGTTTGTCTAGAAAATGAAGACGAAATCGAAGCCTTAAACAAGCTAGTAAAAATCGATGATATCAAGCGTAAGATGGTTGTAGAATTTATTCATAGCTTAGATAAGATTGTGGAACAATAATATCCACAATCTTTTTTCTTTAAACCCCATCTACAAGGATGAGATCAAAAACAAATATCAGTTTTCAGATATTTATACACATCCTCATTCCATTCCTTTAATTCCTTAGGACTTGTGATATATAAGCTTAATGCCTCACAAAAGAATTCATTCGCATTATGAATGCCCAAATCATAATATTCAACACCATTATCTTCATAGAGCTTTTTAAACTTCTTTGATGAAGAATAATGATACGTATCATCTAAGATATGCCCAATTTCATGTACTAATACAGCCTTATAATCCTTGATGGACTTCGTTCTTTCATCTACTAACAATATCACCGTATTGTCTTTATAATTGCCATCCACGATCTCTTCATCATTGATTTCAAATGAATCTAAATCACATAAGACAATGGATTTACATTCCTTCTTTAGTGGATCTGGCAATGAATTGTATTGCTCATTCACTTTTTCGCAAAGCGTTTTATCTGCAGAACCATCTGCAGAAACTATTGATTTACTACAACCCAATAACGATAAGCATAATAATAAGATGAACCCTTTTTTCATGTTTCCTTTTTTCCTATTCTATGAGTTCACAAACAATTCCCTTATCTAGCTTTAGCCATACCTTTCCCTGTGCCTCATCCTCAATCTTGTCATATAATCTTCCTGCACTATAGCTTTCTCCAATGACAGTATATGGACTATTGGCAACATAACCAATCTTTCCTAAGCCAGGATAGTTTACACTGATTGCTTCTTTATCATATTCATTATCCTTTTCTTTCTTTAAATATACGACCATTTCTCTTTCTAAAAATGAATCTCCATAATAATGATTGAATCCGGTAATTGTGAAATACATGTTTGACATATGCTTGTCCTCCTTTTGACTCCACCATATATCTTTAATTGACATTATATATGTCTAAATATAAAATAAATCAAACTATTTCGATCATATACCATGGGACTATTTGGAAAATACATAATCATTCGATAAATATAATACGCAATCATAAGAATGCACCAGATTATCAATAGGATTTTAATAATCTTCTCATTCTTTCGAAAATAAACACAAGCCAAAAAAATAAGCATGGTAGGTATTAAAAGTGCATGGTAGTACAAGGATCGTTCCATATCCGTATGAAGAAGATAGTAGAGGCTTGTTGTCATATTGCATCCTGGGCATGGTATACCCGTTATGGTTTGAAAGGGACATTTATAGAAGAATAAAAGAAGGAATAGTAGTACCACTATTCCTAATTTCTTAATTTTTTGCGAAGTCATTGATATTACTTTGAATGATGCAATAAGAGATCAATGGAAGTCCAAAGATAGATAGAATCAATAAGATGACACTATCATCACTTGGATGTGTTCCATTGCTGCGTGTTAGGCTTGAAATTAATTTACCCGCTTTATACATGTAGTAAAGTTGGTAAATGCCACATGTCACAATACTTAAGATAAGAACAAGACCGCCATCCGATCCTTTTTCCTGTCCCTGGCTTTCACATAGTTCATTTAAATCTTTTGCCAGGCAGTATAACCAATATAGACAATAGAATCCGCATGTCACAAAAGATAATAAGATGCATAGGCCAATATTCTTTTCTTTAACACTTGTATATGCATATGTCGATGTAGCTGTATTTGTATTTGTAAATACAGGTGCTACAGGACTCTTAGTAGCAAGCTCCGTATTCTTTAGGCGAACCCAGTCTTGCATGCCAGTCTTCCATACAAAGCTATCGTTATTTAATACACCACGTGAAATCATGCTCTTCATTTCTTCTAATGAGAATGGTCCCTTTGAATCATTATTTTCTACATAGTACCAGTCTTTTTCTGTATCTACATGTAAGAATTCAGCTAATTCTGTATCCTCAAGCTTTTTCCAGTCTGTCATACTTGCTTTCCAAACTAAAGTACTCGCTTTAATTTCATTCGATTCAAGCTTCGCCTTCATTTCATCTAATGTAAAAGATCCCTTAGAATCATTATTTTCTACATAATACCATTCGGATACAGGTGGTTGGGATGATTCAGATTTTTCTTCATCCTTAGATGTCTCTGTAGTTTCAGACATCTCTTCAGTTTGTGTCTCATCCACAATTTCTAATGGTTCAACAATTTCTTCTTCAACCTCAGCTTCCGTTTCAACTTCAACCTTTGTTCCACAATTCGAACAAAACTTTGCATCATCGCTTAATTTGTGCCCACAATTTTTACAAAACATAAATAATACTTCCTCTCCGTAGTAATATACTTATTATAAAATGAATGGAAATATAACTCAACAAAAAAATAAAGCTCGAGAGATTCCCGAGCTATTATAAACTATTGTTTTTTACTTCTACGCTTAGCTTCCACTATGCCTAGAGCTGCAACACCCATCATAGCCATATTTAAGCCAGCTTGCGTTTTGACTCCTGTATTCGTTGAAGATGATGTCGTCGCATTATTCTTTGTAGGTGATGAAACAGTTTCTGTTTTTGCAGCATGCTTAGAAGTTTCTTGAATATACGCATCCAAAGCCTTCATTGTATCATCATAAACCCTTTGTGCCTGTGCCTCATCCTTTTTAGCCTCTTCATATACCGCAAGTAATCTTACATACTTGATGTTTGCGTTGGCATATTGCGCATGAAGCTTGTCGAATGAATCAACAGATTGAGCTAATGCATTAAGGTATGTCAACAATTCTTCATCTGTAATAGATGATACATCTGCCTGAGTACCCTTTTCCTTTACTTCATTGATAACAGCTAAGACTTTCTTTTGATAATCAATATTCGCATTCAATGTCTTCTTGTTTTCTAATAATTCTGTAATTTCATCCGAAGTCTTTTGCATATCAGCCTTTGCCTTTTCTTGATCCAAAGTATATCTTTCAACCAATTTAGCTTGGGCTTTTACATCAGCATTCGCATCTTCAACGGCTTTTAAGGCATCATTATAAGCAGATAATGCATCATTCGCATTCTTTAAAGCCAAATCCTGTTGTGCAAGTAATGAAGCTGCAGATTCCAATGCAGTATTTGCAGAATCAGAAGCAGCCTTGGCTTTATCCTTTGCCACAACAGAAGCATCATATGCATCCTTAACAGGTTTTAATGTATTTGAAACATTCGTTAATTTCATTTGAGATAAAGCGAGTGCAGTCTTGGCATCACTTAATTGTTTTTTTGCATCTTCCTTGTTCGAATTCCAATTATTAATCTTCTTCGTTAATTCCTTAACTTTAGCTTTTTTAGATTCAACAGACTGATCCGCTGTATTTTTATTTGATGTAGCTGTTTTTAAACCTTTTTCTTTTGTTTCAACATTTGATTTAGCTATATCTAGAGCAGCTAAATTTTTATTTTTCAAAGCCTGTGCATCATTCTTAGCTGCTTGTTTAGATGCAACATCTGTATTTGCCAAGTCAAGACTAGCCTTAGCTGATGTCACTTTAGAATCGAGACCTTGTTGTTTTGAAGTTGGTACAGCCAATTGATCTTTAATACCCTGCAATTTTAATTTAGCATCATCCAAAGCCTTCTGTGCCTTTTCTACAGCCGAATGATCCTTATTGTCTGATGCATTCTTTACAGCATCTTGTTTCGCTTTATATTCCTTATTCACTGCATCAATCTGAGTCTTATATTCATTTACCTTAGCTTCAAACTCATCCACTGTCATCGTTACATCCTTTGATGGAGCTGGATTTGTTGAAAAATCTTGAGAATAGTTTCCTTGATATGCTCCCTGACTTGAATGTCCCATACCAAAACAATTCATATTTGAATCAATTAAATTCTTATAATGACCAATACTACCACCAGAACTATATGTATATACACCAGCCTGTTGTGCAGCCTTAGCAATTTCTTCATCACTAGCTTGTGGATGATTTACTTTATAATTATCAATAAAATCAGAATATGCCTTTTCAGCATCATACCAACCAGTATATGGATCTACTTTACCCCACGCTAAGTTTTCACTGAAATATCCATAGTTTCCATTTTTCACAATTCCAGAATGTCCTATATGTGTCTGTGCCCAGTCTGAGTTAGCCTGTGCAAGCGCCATCTGGAACATACTTATCTTTAAAGTATTCAATCCATGTTTTTCACGAATCGTATTCATTTTATAAAGATATGGAATAACAGCTTCCATGTTGTCTAAGCTTGTCGCATCGCCTTCTTGTCCTAATTGAACATATTGAGCAATCTTTCCATAAGTAGTGTTATTCTTATCAAAGACTTTAGCTGTTAATTGACCTAAATCTTTACTTACATATTCAAAGAATCCTTGTGTTCCTTTATTGATTTGATCAATTGTAGTCTGATTGTCATGAATAAATGTATTCAAATTTTCTTAAGCTATTTCCTTTTCACTCTTATTTGAATCATAGGCCTTTTGCGCATCATTTAATGCCGTTTGAGCTGCACTCACATCAGCTTCACACTGTACCTTTTGTGTATTTAAGTCATCAATCACACTCTGATTCTTCTTAGCATTTGTATCTGCTTCATCATAAGCCTTTTGAGCATCCGATTGTTTCTTTGTAGCTGTTTCTAATGCAACACTAGCCGATTCAAAATCGTTAACACTCTGATTATAATTTGATTGAGCTGTTGTTTGAGCCGATTGTGCCGCACTCAATTCCTTAGTCGCATGATCAAGTGCTGTTTGTGCATTTGCAGCTGCATTTTATGCATCTGTTAATTCAGCATTTGCCTGATTCAATTCATTCTGAGCATTTGTTAGGGCATCACTACCCGTAAATGAATCTACATTCTTTTGTGCTTCATTCACAGCATTTTGTTTTTTTGTTACTTCTAAGTTTGCAGCATTATATGCACTATTTGCAGCATCATATAAAGCCTTCTTATTTTCTAAATTGCTACTAGCATCCTTTAATTTTGAAGTAGCTGCATCACTAGCTGCTTTAGCCAAATCATAAGTACTCTTAGCACTTTCTTGTTCTTTTTTAGCCGTTTCTAAATCCGTATCCACCGTATTCTTATCCAACTTAGAAAGCTTATCATTTACTTCATCAAGCTTAGCCTGCTTATCCGCTAAGTCTTTTTTAGCCTGTTCTAAATTCTTAGCAGCATCCTGCTCATTCTTTGTATAAGTATCCAATTCAGCTTGTTTATTTGAAATCGACTTTTCTAGATCACCCATTAACTTCAATAAGTTTTGATACTCCTGATCCTTTGCACCATAAACACTCTCATATTGTTCTTGTACAACACCAGACTGTTTATCCTGTGCTGCAATGGCTGCATCCAATTCTTTCTTAGCCACATCCGAATCGGCCTTCTTCTCTTCCGTAACTTTCTTTACATCGTCCAAGTTACTTTTAGCCGTCTTAACCGAATCCTCTAATTTCTCTTTCTTTGTTTTCTTAGCATCTACATCCTCTTTAACAACACTCGTATTTGTAGTATCTTTGGCAAATATGGGTGTTAAACCTACAGATGTAACTGTAGAAGCGGCTGTAAAACCTACAGCTGCAGTAATAATGATTTTGTCTTTTACATTCTTCATTTAACTTACCCCTCTTTATATTTTGTATAATACTCCCAACGCAATTAAAAAGTGTTAACAATTATTAAATTTTCACAAAAAAAGAGTCTTTGATTTCAAATCAAAAACTCTAGTTTACTTTCGTTAAATAGGTCATTCCTTTACTCCAATCCTCAATACAAACCCATTTACCATGTTCAATCAAACCCCAAATATCTTGACCCGTACTCTTTATGTCTCGAATCTTAACAAGTTGCCCCTTTTTTAATATATCTACCTTTGCAGCACTCGTAGAATAATCATTTCGAATCACCATATCATAATTGGCTTCATATGTATCTGTATATCCCGTATATCCATCTGTGATTGGATAATAAGCATCACTTGTATCTGCACTCAGTGTGTTTCCAAGTGCTTCAAATGAATAGGCATTAATAACTGGTGTACCATTTTCTAAAAATACAGTTCCAATAACCATAGTTTCACAACCACCAAAGTCAGGACTAGCCCCACGTATTTCAATATGTTTATCTAAAGTCATATTATCAACTGTAGCAATCAATCTACCATCCGATGTTTCTAATACAGACTGTGGAAGCATGCCATGTATCTTTAAACGCTTTCCAGCATATTTCTCTGGATCACTTAATATATCATCTACACTTACAGTAGAACCCTCCTTCACAGTATCACTTGGCTCTTCTTTAACTACGACCTTCTTTTCTTCATTAAGACCAAGCTTCTTTTCTAATTCCTTCTTACCCTCTTCTTTTGAAAGCTTTTTATTCACAGTAACACGATCTACATTAAATACAATATTTCCTGATTTCTTTTCTAGACTTCCATCCATAGATATCTTGCTTAAACTACCCACATTCTTTAATTCATCTGAATCAATCAATACATAGTTTTTCTTTTTAAAGCTTTTAGCACTTGAACTAATCGCATAATCCTTATCTATGTCTAACCCATCTTCTTTACGGAATAAATAGCCACTTGTATGAATGGTTGTATCCAAATAATCTTCTGCTCGATCTTCATCCTGTACGATTTCAGATAAGTCATCCACTATGATATTCTTTGTTTCATCAGATTCACTTCCTAGTAATCCTAATCCTATAATCACAATAAATATCACAACGAACATAGCTACACCCACATAGATGTACGTGTTATCTTTTTCTTTTGGCATAACATTACCACAATTCCTACAAAAGCTTTCTCCTTTTTGAATTTCATTTCCACAACGTGGACATACCCTTTTTTTCATGATGATACCTCGACTTTTCTTAATTATAACACTAAAAAAGAGAATCCACCGATTCTCTATTCTTGGATCATATTCATTAATACTTCTTTAATATAAGTCTTATCATCTGTTTGAGCCATTAATCTCTTTAATTCATCTAATTTAGCATCCACTTCATTTGAATCAATATTCATCTTTTCATGGACAAAAATCAAGTTATTGTCCGTCTTATGACATTTCTCCATTTCCAATGTCAATTCTTCAAACATCTTTTCGCCTGGTCGCAAACCGATTTCTTGAATTTCAATATCACGCCCCGGAACAAGTCCAGCTAGACGAATCATTTTATCAGCCAAATTCCAAATTTTTACAGGTTTACCCATATCCAATACGAAGATTTCTCTTTCGTTCGCATAGAACCCAGCCTGAAGGACCAATTGAGCCGCTTCTGGAATTGTCATAAAGTAACGCTTAATATCTCTATGTGTTACTGTAACAGGACCACCATTTTTAATTTGTTCTTTGAAGATAGGAATAACAGATCCATTGGATCCTAAAACATTTCCAAAGCGTACTGCAGCCATGTGAATCTTACCATTGGTATTTCTTGATTGCATATACATTTCTGTCATACGCTTCGTAGCCCCCATGACATTGGTTGGATTCACTGCCTTATCTGTAGATATCATAATAAAACGAGATATACCACAATCGCAGCAAGCATCAATCACATTCTTTGTTCCAAAGATATTATTACGAATAGCCTCAGTAGGACGGTCTTCCATGAGTGGTACATGCTTATGTGCAGCTGCATGATAAACTACGTCTGGCTTATAGCTTTTCATCAATTTATAGATTTCTTCTCTTTCACGAATGGAAATAATCAAAGATTCCAATTGAATTGAATCATTCATTTGATGTTTTCTTTTCATCACTAAGAATTCTTGTTTTAACATATAAAGTGCATTTTCATTGATATCCACCATAATCAATTTAGATGGATTGAAATGCACAATTTGACGACACAATTCAGAGCCAATCGAACCTCCGGCTCCTGTAACACACACCACTTTATTTGTTAGATAAGAACCAATTTCATCTATCTTTAAATCAATACTAGGACGGTTTAATAAGTCTTTGATGTCGATATCCTCAAATGAAATATGATTACTAGCATCATTACCCACTAATATGCGCATAATTTTTGTTGGTACAGAAGTGGATGTACACAAATCTAATATTTCTTGTTTTCTTTCACTACTAACAGAAGAAATCGTAATAAAGATACATCGAATATTATATTCTTCACAGACTTTTTTTACTTCAGAAATTGTTCCAAGAACGGGTTTACCACTTAGCATTGTCCCTTTCTTTTTAAAATCATCCAAAAAACCAACAACATTATAAGGATAAGCCATATTATGATAGATTTCATTCATCAATAAATATCCACCATTTCCAGCTCCTATAATCAAGCAGTTCTCGACTCTTTCTAGATCCATAATATAGCGTCTAGCCAAACGATAGAGCATTCTAGCACCTAACAAGAACACAAAGCACAATAATTCAGCTAATGCGATCAGCTCAATATTGAATAAGCCTACCTTTAAAACAAAGTAAGACATAATCAAGAAGCAAACTAAACAGCTAAAGAATGTTCGAATAATTTCATTCGGACCTGTATATGTCCATAGTGACATTTGTGTCTTAAACAATCGCAAAACCATAAAGTGAAGTGCCAATAAAAAGAATAAACCTAATCCCAAGATTTTTGTCAAAGTAATGACTCGTCCTGAAATAAGAAAATTATTCTGAATTAAAAAGGCTACGATATATGCGAAAAAGACAATACACACATCAATCAATGATATTAATAGTCCTCTGTATTTTTGGTATATATTTGATTTATACAAACTATTCATAAATAAAACCTCTTTTACAGTTCTTAATTATAACTGATTTTACACAAAATGTAAAAAAGAGCCCAAAGGCTCTTCACTTAGAGATGGAAAGAAAATAGATTTTAATGATGTCTTCAAGTGGAAGCATCAACTAACTGCTTTATGTCTGTTATTTAATTATAAATGTCTGTCCGTATCTCTTGCACCATACATCAAGCGTCGTACTTCCATCACATCATCAATCACTACATAATAAACAACGTAATTGCGTACATAAATCCGATAGTAAGGGTAGTCACGTTTTTTTGCGGATGGGTATGGTTCAAAGGCAACAGGATTGTTCAGCCTTTCCAGTATAGCAGCTTCCACATCATCAACCAGACGGATTGCTGCGTCCTCGTTCTTTAAAACATTCGTAATGTAACTCGCTGTGCTAACCAAATCCTGTTCAAAAAGCGGTAAGTACCGCAGCTTATAGGATTTATTTTCCATGTATAGCTCTCCTTACATTACTGAATACTGTTTCGTGAGAAAGACGTTCCTCTGTCATAGCTGCCTGTCGGTCAGCTTCATCAAGTTTCATTTCTATACTGTCTGTCAAACTTGCATATTCTTCCAGACTTAAAACAACCATAGCACCGTAACCATTCTTTGTAAGATATACAGGTTTCCCTCCGTTTACGATAGCTTCAATTTCTGGAAATTTATTTCTAAGGTCTGAAACAGGTCGAATTTGTATCATGTTTAATCGCTCCTTTCATATCGTTTATTCTATCCTAATTTTATCAGAATATTATCACAGAAGCAATATTAACTTGTGCTTCTACCGAAACATATCGCCAAATGCTCCAATAATTGTTTCCCAAAATCCAATAGGTTCTCGAACCCTTTTTTCGACTTTTTTAAGAAGTTTGTCAATTTCTTCAATTAATCTGTCCTTTTCTCCACACAAGCTATTAAACTCCTCAATATTATTGTTAAATCTTTCATAAATATATTCAATATATTCTTCCACACTTACATTCAAACTGTCAGGATAAATTTTGAATGTATATTTCATAGGATTTCCTAGCGAAAATTCCACAGCACATGACGAGGTATCAATCTTTTGCAAAAGTGCTTTGGTGGCTTCTTTGTTATAGAGGATAAAGTAACCTCTAGGGGAAAAAGTTCTACAATTTGTTGGATTTACAGATTCAAAATGTGCTTTTTCATCTTCAGACCTATTGTAAGTTTTAAAGGAATATCCGTCTCGGTATACATCAAGATTAGATACTAATTCATTATGCAAATCGGGAATATGACGTTTTAAATTCCATGAATATATCAAAATTCTTTTTTCCAAATCTAATGAACTTTTCGCTATTTTTTTCTTGATAAATAAAATATCTCCTGTGCTTTCAAGTTCTTTTATCAGTGGCAGATATTCATCATTCTTTTTATAATGCTCCCATAATTTGGGACAATCATCTGCCAATGCTTCCTTTAATTCAGAAAAATGTCTATGAATATTTTTATAGAGTTCTTGTAGTTTTGCACGGTCTGCTTGATTTTTCCCAGATTTTAGGCCAAGAATAAAAGTCACCATACTGACAAATAGGCTCGTTGCTAAACTTAATAAAACTGTTTGCATGGTTTGTGACATTATCTACACCCCTTATGCTTTAAGTATCAATAACATTATATCTCGATTTACAAGCACCTACAATATACTTTCAAACCAGTTAATTATTTTTTCTGCTGTGTCGTATTTTGTGAAGTGTTTACATTCTGGTTATTTTTATTCTTCAGAACAATATCATCTGCTTTGATATACCAGTCCACATCCGCACCGTTGAATGTAGCAGTCGCCACCGTGTCAGCCACGGGATTGATGATTTCCACCTCTGCATTGTAATCAAATTCTTTCAGCGGAACAGAAGCAGGAATACTTACCTGTATCATGCGTCCCTGTCCTCTGGACTTCAAATCGTAGGTGCGTTCCTTGATTTCTTCCGAAACCGTCCCGTCCTCGTTCTGCACATGAACCTCACGACGCAGTGCTGAGAACTTCAATACGCCAAAAGTCTTTTCTTTATCAAAGATAATACCATTTGATAATCTCATATTCTTTGTAACTCCTTATGCTTTCACCATGTCGTCAGCAGACAGGATATAGTTTGTGAATCCACGGTTGCCGATTTTGTAACCCTCGGCGGTAATCTTCGGATTGATAAGTTTGATTCTTTCCTCAACCTCAAAATTTTTTTCACCAGCAGAAGCAGGAAGTGCCACAACAATATCATCAGCTCGCTGCACATCCGAATAAAGGTTGAAGCTACGGGAAACTACCGCCATGCGTCCGTTGATCCGACGCTGCTTCACTTTATTTTCACCTGCAAATTCCAAATTTCCGAACGTTTTTTCCATGTTTGGGATAACGTGTTTTAATTCCATAAATGTTTTACCTCTTTTCTTTCTTATTTTATTATTTAATAAAGTGCCATTCTACTGGCTGGATAGTATCTGTCTGCCTGTGAATTATCAAGGACGTTGTGTTAAGCTCCGCACCCTTGACAATCCCCATTCAAAAAGATAGTTAGCTGTCAGCCACAGTCTGACTTTTTAATCGAGCGATGGACGGACAACTGATTTTTTATGCTGATATTTCATAGATTAGTCCGTTTGGAATTTACGGAATTTCTTATAAGTTGCAAAGATAAGACCAGCAGCAGAAATCCCCATCATAGCGAACAATGCGACAAATGGTGTGTTGTCACCTGCCTTTGGTGAATCACTGGTCTTTGTTGGTGTACTGGGTTCATCTGGTGTCGTAGGAGATTCTAGTGCTTCTTTGACGGTCACCGTCTGTCCCTCGTCTTTGATGTCCTTATGTTCAGCCACTTTGATAGGTTCATCTGGATTTGTCACGTCGTATAATTCCTCAAAGGTAACAAGTGATTTTCCTGCAAGCTCGCTGGCATTGAATGTAAATGCCATCTCAACTTCCATTTTAGAATCGGTTGCAGTGAAAGTAATCTCATTTTCTACGCGCTTACCATTTACAAGAAGTACTGCATTTTCAGACTTCACCATTTTCCAGCCTTTCAGCAGATACTTTGTACCCACTTCCAGACCATCTAAAGCAACTGTATCAACGATAGTCACTTTGTCAGTAGCTTCGATTGTCTTTTTACCTGTTGCCTTATCCATAGCGGTCGTGTGCATGGTAATCACACGTTCTGTAATGGTTACGGTCTGTCCGTCGTCCTCAATGTCTTTGTGTTCAGCAACCTTGATAGGCTCGTCTGGATTTGTTACGTCGTACAATTCCTCAAAGGTTACAAGGTCTTTTCCAACAAGCTCATTGGTGTTGAATGTGAACGAAATCTGAACCTCCATTTCGGAATCTGTAGCAGTGAAAGTAAGTTCATTTTCCACACGTTCACCATCAATGAAAAGTTCCACATTTTCAGACTTCACCATTTCCCAACCTTTCAGTGTGTACTTCGTACCTTTTACAAGACCATCTAGAGTGACCGTACCAACGATTGTTACCTCTTTTCCAGCCACGATTGATTTTTTACCAGTGGATTTATCCGTAACAGTAGTATGGATAGTGATTTCTTCCTCGTATTCATCTACCAACGTACCTAAATCAATGACCGTATTATTTTTCGATACAATGACTTCAAAAGCTGGAATCAATTTCAATCCCTTGTTAGAATCGCAGCGTAATTCTTCAATCTCGTAAGTGTCATAGAGTAATGCCCCTTTGCTGTCGTCTGGTTCTGATGTTCCAAACCAGATACCGTCCTCACTGGAAGTTCCAGCGTTTGTATTCTGCTTATGAGATACCCAGTCAGCAGAAGTTTAGAACAGACCGTTGTTGTCAATGGCAATAATGTGGCTTTCACCTGTCGTTTTGCTGGTAATTTTAAATGGCACATTTGCTAATCGTTCGTGAGTGCCAGCACCGATTTTGATACCCTCAATGTCACCTCGCTTAATCTGGTTGTAGACAGAGTTTTCTTCGTCAGTCAAATCCACGATTTTCCCATTCGCTGTGATTTCAAATTCACGGGAAGTTGCACTTGTTGTCAAGTAACCCTGTGGAGCTTTGCTTTCTTTAATGCGATATTTACCATAAGGTAAGGTATCTGCGTCAGTGGTAGCGATACCATCAACACCTTTATAGATTGTCATTACCACTTCATTCTTGTTGTATAATTTTCCATTCACCAAGACTGGATTATCGTTAAGGGTAGTAATAGTAAATGCGTTATCTTTTAAAGTAGCACCGCCCTGTGCTTTGGTACCTTTTGTTTCAAGGTCACGTTTCTGGATTTTTACACCGCCACGAATAACCTTGTCTGATACGGAATACTGATTGCTGCCGCTTAACACTGCAAGTTCCCCATCCTCGGTAATCTGTGCTACATACAGACCAGTGATCTGTTCAGAACTGTGTTTCGTCTGCATGTAAGGCCCCTCTAATAAGTAACCCGTTGGAGCTGTCTGTTCTTCCACAGTGATTGTTCCGAGCGGTAGACAGATTGAACCCTTTCGGAGCTTCGGTTTCTTTTACATAATAAGTACCTGCTTGGATTTCCACGATGTCAGTGTTCCCGTTCTTATCAGTGGTAAGGGAAGTAACAAGGTCGATGCAATCTTTATTAGAATAGATTCCGTAGGTCGCACCTGCCAGAGAATAACAGTCGTTATCTTTTGTGATGGAAGTGTTTGCTGATGTTTTCTGGATAGTTGCGTTGCCAACATCCAGTTTGCCCAGAACTGTCCTAAGTCCTGCGCCTCACCAGTATAGATATAACCACCACATTCATATCTGTCTTTGTTTTTATTTACAAATTCTTTTGCGTTAGCATAAACTTCCGACTGGATTTTTTCTGATACTTCATCATAAGCAGCTCGTACATTGTTATAGCCCCAGCCTAAATGAACACTTAATCTGCGCTAGACAACACACTGCTCCAGTAGATATACCTGTGTGTTGGAAAGACTTGTGTGCTTTTTTGCATACTCTTTGACATATTCTAAAGATAAGGCAACGTCTGTAATCTGTTCGTCGCTCATTCTATCCTCCGCATTGATACGGTTCTTATATCCAGACTTAAAATCTGTGTTTATATCAATACAGTATGCGGTCTGTCCGTCAGCAATCGTTATGCTTTCTTCAAAACTTTTTATCTCTATACCACCATTGTCAACCTTAACAATCGTCCCTGCTTTCCCTTCTGTTGTGGTATAAACAGAATCCGCAGCATGAACCTGCTGCGTGGCAGGTAGCGTTGTAACCACGGTTGCAAAGGTAAGAATAGCTGTAAGCAATCGCTTCATAATCTTTTTCATAATATTTGTTTCTCCTTTCGTTTTTTGAGTACAAAAAAAACCATAGGACACTCCTATGGCAAAAAATAAAGCACCATTTCTCGTACAAAAACAATGCTTTTAGTATCTATATTTGGTTGTAAATTTCATATCGCGTTGAGGCAATTAACACAGTTTTTAAAAAGTAGTAAATTAGTAGTACAAATCTTTGAAACATCCCTGTAAAGCAAGTAAAATCAAGCATTTGAGAGGTTGGTTAGTGTACTGCCGTGTTTTTACCAACAACTCGTGTGTATATATGATAAGGGCGAACTATCTTTCCGTATAATTCGCTTTTTTCATTTTTTACCAATTTATCTCGATATTCCTTTTCCAAGTAAAAAGGTGTTTCAAAGCTATACTTTATTATAAGCACATCTATTTCATGACTATTTATGGTTATTGTTTGGACTTCAATCCTAGGACGAACTCCTCCTGCAAAAGAAATATTCCTTAAAATATCTACTATATTTTGCTGATTTCATCTTCTTTCATCATTTTCAACACCTAAGATAGAAAAAGTATTATCTTCAACACCAAAGATTATATATGAATCTCTTCTAGCTCGATTATTTGCCATACATAAAATATCATGAACAAGTTCAGCTTTATCGTTATGATGTTCTCGTTTAAAATCCCACCAATCATCTTCACGATGTGTCGCTATCAATTGTGTGATTTCGTCATAAAACATTTTTTTCACCATCCTTCTTTACTTCGTAAGTTGTAGTATCTTAATCAACCTTACTTAGCGTTGCCTATAGTTCTGGTTACTTAATATTTTTACCAAGAACACCTTTATCTTTAAGTGTATTTATTCATTTTGATTTCAGTTCCACGAACATATCTGTTAAATAAATAGAATCACCCAAATGTGATAATTATTAACATCAACAAAGTTTTTTTTGCAGAAATAGCATTATCTTTCAACTATTATAGGAAATCTTCCTTCCATTAATTGTTTTTAACAAGATAAGTGCCTTTAGGCTCAACAAATACTTGAAGTTACTCAAATCTATCAATGTTGTTTTATTGTAAGAAAAGAGCATAGTCTGGGGCAAAGCATTCACCACAACCAATAAGCTATTTCTATAATACAGTATCTACAAAGACTTATTTCCACCGCATCTCGTTTCATGAATGCACACCATACCGAATAAATTCAGAACGTCATAACCTACATTGTCGTAAGCTATGACGTTTATTTCAAAGATTAATAATTGAAGTCACCTAAGGCCCTACGGTTTAGTATTCTGGAGTGTACTCTTCTTCTGTATCCGATGGATAATATCCACCTTCAGGATCATATGTGGTTTGATCTTGTTGAATCTGATCTGTGTACACATTATTATCCTCTACTTCTGGTGTTAAGTAATCTGTTGAGGTAGAAGTAGATTGACTAGGATAATAGTCATATTGAGGCTCACCATCCTCGGCAACTGTCGAACTTGATTTCCCATTCATCACAGCTTCAATCTTTTCTCGAGCAATTCGTACTGTATTCAAGTCTGGAACCTGAACACTTGCAGCTTGTCCTAAAGAAGCACACATCAATTCATCTCCTAAACCAGAGATTTGATAGGTTTCAAATTTCCAATCTGGCTTTGCCTGTAACTCATATTTGATTAAATCTGTGATTTCATCATATGTCATATTTGTTTCAAAAGCACTCTCTAATGAATTAATGAAACTAGTATAGTTCACTAATGCACTACTACTAATAGCACGATTGATAATGGCCTGCATTACTTTTTGTTGGTTTCGAACACGTTGATAATCCCCATCCACATAGGCTTTTCTTTCACGTGCAAACGCAAGGGCTGTTTCACCATCCACATGATGCATTCCGACTGGAAGACCTGGCTTCATATTCGCCCAGAACAAATCACATTGTTCGCCTTCCTCTACATTTAAATCAATACCATCCAAAGCATCTACTACATCAATTACACTTGTAAAGTTTACGCGGAATGAGTAGTTCACCTTTAAATCATAGAATTTTTCAACCGTTTGACGCGTTGTATTCAATCCATAAATGCCCGTATGCGTAATCTTATCCATTTGTCCCTCTGGACAAGCCGTATCACCATCCGCATCGCAAACCGTTTCTACATATGTATCACGAGACATGCTCGTTAACAAAATTGTAGAAGTCTTAGGATTGATTGTCACAAGCATATTCACATCACTACGACTCAATTCACTAACATCCCCTGTCGTATCATTTCCACTAATTAGAATTGTGAATGGATTCTTAGTAATATCCGAAACAACTAAAGAATCATTCTTCTTTGTCGTATAGTAAGAAGTGGAATATACAACACGAGTTTCTGTAGAGAAATGCTCATATTCTTCTACACTTGTAACATTACCACGATACGATTCATTTAAAATCATCGCATCAATTTCACCATTGTATAAAGCTTCAACTTCACTTAAGGCACCATCAAATTTCTTAGTCTTAAAATAATTAGAACCTTTCTTTTTCTTAACCGATTTCAATAATTTATTGGTTCCAACCTTATCCACATTATTCAATCGACCCACCTTTTTACCTTTTAAAGAAGATAGATCCTTAATATTGCTGTCATCCATGACAATAATCGAAACCGTATTCTTTACATCCCCAATTTTATGATCCGTAACCTTCTGCATAAAACCATCCGTTTTATATACATAGAAGTTTCCAATTCCCATAGACACCGTATATAATAATACAAAAATCATCGCAAACACTTTGCTGACAACACCATGTGCCATAAGATTGATCCATAAAATTAGAATTAAAGAAATTAAGACAAAAACCAAAATAACAGGAATAAATAGATTTTGAGGTAAGATATCCATCTTAATCAATTGATACGTAAAGAACGCCATTAAGACAATCATTACAATACTTAGCAAGATAGCTATCACTTTATATACTTTGTTTTCTTTCATAAGACTCCTTAGTAGTTCGTGTCATCATACCCCTGTTCTGGAGCATAATAATCACTTTGGTCATAATAAGACGAATCATCATATGTATACGTATTTTCCGGTACATATGGCTCATAATAGTTAGTAGAATAATCCTGAGTCGGTTGTTCTTCAACAGCTGGTTCTTGTTGAACAACTGTATCCACTGAATCATCCTTTACAGATTTTGAACTTTTGCCCTTTAATACCGCATTGATCTTTAAACGAGCAATCTTATTCATAGCTTCATTTTGATAGGTTACAGAAGTATATGTCTGTGCAATATAACAGAATTCATTTCCACCATCCCCAGAAATAGAATACGATTCAAACTTCCAGTCTGGCATGCTCTGTAATTCATACTTCACAAAATCACTGATTTCATCACCCGATAAATTTGTTTCAAACGCAACGGCCAACGCATCCATGAACTTTCCATAGTTTGTGATCATCTTAGGTGAAACAATACGCTTGAAAATAGCCTTAAACACCTTTTGTTGGTTCTTAACACGCTGATTATCCCCATCCGCATACGCATGTCTTTCACGTGCAAAAGCTAGAGCCGTTTCACCATCCACATGATGCTTACCAACACTTAAACCAGGCTGCATGTTCGCATACAAAATATCACATTGCTCGCCCTCTTTAACATCCAAATCAATACCATCCAAGGCATCTACTAAATTCACAACACTCGAGAAATTAATGCGAACATTATAATTAATCTTAATTCCCAAAGTATCTTCAATTGCCTTTTCCGTACTCTTAATGCCATATAAACCTGTATGCGTTAATTTATCCTTGCTTCCTACAGGACAACCACCATCCTCAACACAAGGAAGATCCACATAATAATCACGAGGAACACTCGTCATTAGAATCGTTCCCTTTTTCGGATTTACCGTTAATAATAAGTTGGCATCACTACGCGTATTCCCTGACTGCAAAGTACCATACGAATCATTTCCACTTACTAAAACCGTAAATGCATCCTTCGTAATATCATTGACTGGATTACTATCATTATCCTGAACTTCACGAGGCTCATAATGCGTATTTTGATAAGCAACCTTAGTCTTCGTATTAAACGTAAAATACTCCTCTGTTTCGTGCAAAATGTCACGATACTTTTCATTTAAACAAATCGCATCTATGTCACCATCATATAAAGCATCCACCAATTCATCCAAATTCGAATAATCCTCTGTTGAATACTTCACATTCTCATCGGACAACGCTTTGAGAGTACGCTTCGTTGCCTTTTTATCCATCTTTAAAACAGTACCAATCGTTTTATTCTTTAATCCCTTCGCCTTTTTAATATTCGAATCCTTCATGACAATAACCGAAGTTGTCGTTGCCTTTTTATCCGCAAGACTTGTTACTACATCAAACGTATCCTTGGTCTTATATATAAAATAATTGCCATAACCAAGACTGACACACATACAAAGTGCAATCAACCCCATGATAAAACGACCAAAAAACTTCTTTGCCTTGAAATTCATTATTAAAGTAACCAATAAAGCTAGAATCACTAACAATAAGGATACTACAATAATCAAATTCATAGGCAATAAGTTCAATCTTACAATCTGATAAATTAGTAAGCCCGAAGCTATAAATATAAATAAAGTTAAAAACTTACTAATTAACCTTCTATTTTTCCTTTTTTTCTTTTTTACTTTCTTAGAAAGCTCTACATCATTTTTAGGCATAAAAAATAATCTCCTATATCTTTTTTGTAGCTCACAATTTCATATTATATAATAATTTACCATTACTTGGCAAATTCACAAAAAAATGTAGACACAATTGTCTACATAAAATGTTCACAACGATAGGAAAAAGCTTCAAAATTATTTGATTTTCCCAAGTACAAATTCTTCTCGTAACTCAACATAGAAGCCTTATATTTATAAGATGAAGCCTTATTAGAAAATTCATTCAACACATCAAAGAAAAGTAAGAATAAACTTGCCACAACTAAAACAACACTACCCAAAACAAACCATACAATAGGTAAGATCAAGTAAAGTACATTTAATACAATACAACCAAATAAACAACAAAAACACGCAATCTGAATTCCAATATGCGCGTTATGATATTTACGACTCAATCCCTCATACTCACGAATCTTCGTATTAATTCGATTCTCAATGTATTCCTTTGTTTCCATAATAATAACGCCTCACTTCTACAAACAGTATACACCTTACAAAAAATAAAAAAAGTAAGGATCATTGACCCTTACTCTACATCCTCCGCTGATTTACCAGCAAGAACAGCATTAATTTTGTCTTTAGCTGTTGTTACTGTACCTTGATCAGGAACCATTACATAAGCAGCATCACCAAGCTCAGCACACATTAATGTATCTCCCGTACCATTTACCATATACTGTTCCATCTTCCATTTTGGATTCTTATTCAATTGATATTTAATTAAATCAGAAATCTCATCATTACTCATTGTAGTTGAGAATGTATTTGCCATACTATCCATAATAGAAGCATAGTTAGTCACAATAGCAGGACTTGTAATCTTATCTACAATACCCATTAGAACTTGCTGTTGGTTCTTTGTACGTTGACGATCCCCTTCACTATATGCATAACGTTCACGAGCATAAGCCAATGCTTGTTCACCATTCAAATGATTAACACCTTCATGGACACTAAATGACGGAATCATCAAAAAACTATCTACAGCATAACCAGGAGCAACATTTACATCAATTCCACCAACCGCATCAACAAGTTCAGTTACCGTATCAAATCCAACTTTAAATGTATAGTTGATTTCAATACCTAATAATTTTTCTACAGTACGCTTCGTTGTATTGGTACCATGAATACCAGTATGTGTAATCTTATCCAATTGACCTTCCATACAGCCATCTCCCGCATCACAAGCTGTAGTTACATAGAAGTCACGAGGAACAGAAGTTAATAAGATTGTTCCAGTCTTAGGATTCACAGTTGCCACCATGATTACATCACTACGACCATTTTCATCAAATCCACCACGAGTATCCGATCCAGAAATCAACACATTAAATGGAGTACTCGTAATATTACTTACTGCATTTGCCTTATCTGTATTTTCAACCTTGTAAGAAGTTTGGTATACAACACGAGTATTGTTGTCGAAATCTTTATATGCATCAATGTCTGTAATCTGACTACGACTAGATTCACTAATCACAATAGAATCCACTTCCCCACTATAGAAAGATTCTAACATTTCTGTTAAGCTACCATATTCTTTTTGTTCCATTTGAATTCCAGAATTATTTAATTCCTTAATTACCTTTTTAGAACCTACTGTATTAATATTAGCTAGTGTACCAATACTATGACCTGCAAGATCAGCTTTCTTTTTCAAATCACTTGATTCCTTAACGACAACACTAACGGTATTCTTTGAATGTTTCGCTACATTTGTGATATTTGAAAGTAAACCACCTGTTTTTGACATATAGTAGCCACCCACACAAGATCCTAGTGAAATCACTAAGGAAATAATGATACAAATAAGCTTTGAAACAATACCTTTAGTTGCAAAACATAACAGCAATATAAAAATAAAATCCAATAACACAAATAAAATAGTTACTAAGAATAATAATTGTGAAGGTAAAATATTCAATTTAATAATGTTAAATAACAAATACATTGTTGTCGCAAGCAATATAATTGAGAATATAATACCAAACACTTTTCCAACTTTATTTTGTTTTTTATCTTTTCTCATAATAAAAATCTCCTCATGCTTTTCTATTTTACTACAAAAAAGGAATAGGTTCTAGCCTATTCCACTTTATTTAATATAGTACCCACAATGGCAGCACCATTTCTTTTTAGACGTTCTATAGACTCTTTCGCTAATTTTTTCTCTGTTTCCGGCAATGAGATAACTAATATTGTGCCATCCACTACATGACTGACTGGAATTACATCACTTGAATCTTCTAAGCTAGGACAATCAATAATTATAAAATCAAATTCCGCTTTCATAATTTCCATGAATTCTTTAAAATCTTGTCCACTCAATAAATCAATTGGATGTTTTAAATTACTACCTGCTCTCATCACATATAATACATTATCAGAGTATTCTTCCTCAAACTTTGATGTATACTTTTCGTAATTCACATAATCCTTTTTATCTAATATTTCCGTAAGCCCTACTTCATTTTTAATTTCAAAGTGATTATGTACCTGTGGCTTATTAATATCCGCATCAATTAATAAAACCTTTGGACGATTGGCCGCAAAAGCCGTGGCTAACTCACACGCAACAGTTGTTGTACCAGCACCATGATTTACACTAGTCAAACAAATACTATGCATATGTGGATGTTTTTCATTATACTCGACATTTGTACGCAGCTTACGATACGCTGAGCTGCTCGATATATTACGTTCCATTTATTATTCTCCTATTTCATTCAATTACTTATTTACTGGTATTTCTGCCAAGACATCCACACCTAAATATGCCTCTACCTCATCTTTATTTTTAAAGTGTTTATCAAACAAGAAACAAAGAACAAAATAAGCCACACCAATTGTAAAACCAACTAAAACTCCTATTATAGTATTTTTTTTCACATTTGGACTTACAGGAACATTATTCACTTGCGCCTCGTTTAAGGTCGTAATACCATATAGATTTAATTCACCACTTAATTCTTTTTCAAAAGCTTTTATCACTTCATTGACAACTTTATAAGATAAGTTAGGATCACTTGTAGTAACTGCAATATTATAATTGTAAGAATTATTTGAATCTCTAGTTACGACAATTGATTCATTTAAACTTGAACTATCCATTTTCAATTTAGAACCAACATCATTAAGTACTCTATCCCCAACTAAATAAGAAGTATAATCTAACAATTCTCCTTGAGGATGTATAGTAATGTCAGTGCTTGAAACATAACTTTTTGGTAAAATAAATGCTGATAATACGAACGCAACCATTCCACAAACGAATGTACAAATTAAAATCTTCTTACTATTTTTTAATAAAGCTTTCAATAATTCTAATAAATCAATTTCCATTTCATCATTTAAATAATCATTGTTCATATTTCCTATTTCCTTCTATACTGCTCCATGTCCATAAAGAACTTGTTTTACAGTCTTAAATAATAATGTAACATCCAACCAAAAAGACCAGTTTCTATAATAGTACTCATCCAATACTAAGCGATGTTCAAAATCCACATCACTTCTTCCATGTGTTTGCCACATACCGGTGATTCCTGGTTTAGTTGCAATTACATCATAGTAATAATTCCCCATATCTTCTTTTTCTCTTGGTAAATAAGGTCTAGGACCAATTAAAGACATTTGTCCAAGCAATACGTTAATAAACTGTGGAAATTCGTCCAAGCTCTTTTCACGTAAAAATTTACCTGCACTTGTAATACGTGGATCATTTACCAATTTTTTATTCTTAGTATACTCTTCACGAATGGCAGAATCTGATGCCATTAAATCTTCTAAAATTTTATCTGCATTCATAACCATGGAACGATATTTATACATTTTAAATTCTTTTCCATTTTTACCTATGCGATTCTGCGTAAAGAAAATAGGGCCTTTATCTCCTTCTTTACGATTCTTAACAAACACAAATATTGTCAATGGGATTAAAAGAAGCATTCCACATAAACCTGCACAAATATCCAATAATCGTTTTAATACATGAGAACCAAAATGATATAGTCCACGTGAATTAGAAATCATTAGTACTCCATCAAAATCTTCAGCCTTTGTATCAAATGTTACTAAGCCATTAATTTGAGGTAAGTATTTAATCGCATCTACTTTATTTTTGAATGTTTTAAATACAGCATTCAAATCATCACTATCCAATTCTGGAATTGCAATCAAAACAGTTTCAATATGTTTTGATTGTATAATTGAATCTACTGCATCTAAATCATATGTTTTATTGACATCTACAATTTGTTCCTGATTTACATTTTTAATTCTTTCTGACTTATTACAATTCACATATCCAATTACATCCAATAAAGAATAGCTATTGCCATGACAAACCATACCTAATTTCTCAGCTGTATGACCAACACCAACAATTAATGTATTATGTTTAAACCATCTTCGAAGTAATTTATGTGAATATCTTGAATTTACACCAGCAAACACAAACAAAACAACAGTTAATAAAACAAACCCAAAAAATTTCTTTATAGTCCAAGTACTGATTGGGAAAACAAGAAAGCTTCCAATAAAAAATCCAATATGACTTAAAATAATTAAACGTATTTCATCATATATTAACAAGACTTTTCCTTGATATCTTCCAATCAATAATTGCATCAAAAAATATAATATACATAATTTCCAACAAGTTTCTAAATTGTATCCACTAAATTGAATAATAAACATAAAAAAAACAAATTCGATTGTTATTTTTAAAGTTCCTATTTTTGACATTAAATCATCAACTCCATATGACCTACTCATTATACTAAAAAAAAAAGAAAAGGACAAATCTTTATGTAAGCGTTAATCATAAAGTGTTCTTTTCTTTATCGAATATTAACTCTGGATAGAAGATAATACAGTGAATGTAGCTACATCAACCATTGCCGTATTATGAATATCTTGGAAAGTAAACGTAACTGTATATTGTTGTGTGGCTTCATCTAAAGTACATCCAATATCTGTTACATCATCTTGTCCAAGTCCCGCATTAGCAAGAGCTGCATTTATTGCCTGTTGCTGATTCGCATCAAATGAAGTCTTTGATTCTTTTTTTTCTTCTTTTTTAGTTTCTTCCGAATTTGTTTCAACAGGAGCTGTAGTTTTTTCTGGTTCTGCTACCTCTTCTTCATCACTTTTACGTTTATAATTGCGATCTTGTATAATACCATCTTTACCAATCTTATATTCATAAGATCCAGTATTTGTATCAAAACTTACTGTATAGTATTTCTTTTCTTCTTGAATCGATACATTCGAACATTCTTTTTTAGTGGCATTCGCATCATCTCTTGCCACTTCTAAAATATCGTTTTGTGTGATTTCTAATTCACTATTTCCACATCCAGTTAATAATAGAGTTGAAGCTAAAATAATAAAACTATTTCTTTTTCTTCTTTTTACCATTGTCTTCTCCTCCATACCCATATCCGTAGCCATAGCCATAATTACTGTCACTTGCTGATTCTACTTTGTTTAATACAACCCCCATGACATGACCACCATTTCTTTCTACGTCATTTATGGCTGCTTTTACTTTACGTTTATCAGAAGATTTTGAATCAACTACATATAAAACTCCATCACTTACGTTACATAATGGAATAGCATCAGATGCGACTGCCATTGGTGGACAGTCTATAATAATATATCCAAATTCTTGACGTGCTTGATCCAAGAATTTAGCTAATCTTTTTGAACCCAATACTTCACTTGGATTTGGAACTCTATGACCTGCAGTAATGACAGATAGTGCATATCCTCCATCAAATTGTACATTTTGTACGCCTTCATAGGATTGAATACTTACGCCCTCTCTAAATTCTGAAATAATATTCGTTAATCCAGAACGATTTGAAATCTGTAATGTTTTATGAACTGAAGCATTTCTTAAATCACAATCGATTAATAATACATTTTTATATTTAGCTGCCATAATACGAGCTAAATTACAAGCTATAGTACTCTTACCTTCATTCGGAATTGTACTAACCACGTTGATTACTTGAATCGCATCATCCATCTGACTAAATTCAATATTTGTACGTAATCCACGATAGATTTCATCCACATCAAATTGATTTCTTTTCTTTCTTGCCATTTCTATCTCCCAAAGAAACCAAACAGTTTCTTTTTCTTTTCAACCTCAATATTTAATATCTCTTTATTACTCAATAATAACTTAGGATTCTCATAAAATAAGATATCCGCATTATCAAATCCAATACGCTTACCTACAACTGAATACACATCACTCAATTGTTCAATTCGATTCCCACTAGCTCTATGTGTATCAGTGCATATTACATCACAATATCCGTTATCTAATAACTCTAATGCATTCGATTGTATTTTCTTACCATTTACACCAAGAATCGAAGTACGATTCATTTGTAGAATACACCCCATATCTACCCAATGATCAATGATGTCATAATCTAATCCATCATGGAAATATCTTTCAATATGAGCTAATACTGGAACAAAATCCTTCATCTTCAATTCATATAAACATTCATCTCTATAATCAATCGAATGAATATCACGAAGAACATTATATTCTACTAACATATAACGTGAACTATTTAAAGTTGGATATAAATCTAATTCCAAAGCTTCAATGAATTCACCATTCATCATAACTTCCCCACCAAAATAAATAGGGATAGGACTCATCTTTCTTAATTCCAATTGACGAGTTACCATTTCATTATAGATATGAACATCTAATTGACCAGGAATAAAATGTGGCGTACTACAAATACCTACAATACCATCCTTCTTAGCATTCTCTAATGAACTTACTGCATCCTCAATTGAAGGCATACCATCATCAATACCCCAAGCAATATGAGAATGCAAATCAATATACTTAGCCATTATAGTTCAGGAATCTCGCAGAATACTGGAATACCCAAATACTTTTCTGCCTCTTCCTTAGTACGTAAACGATTATCCAATAAGAACTTCATCACTGCATAACCAACACCTATGACTAATCCAAGTACCCCAGACATCATAGTATTCTTTTTTACATTAGGACCACTAGGAACATAAGACAATTTCGCCTTGTCAACTACTTCAATATTACGAACATTCAAATTCTTCTGCATTGTACGAATAAACGTACTTACTGTATCATTCGCGATATCTTTAGATAACTTAGGATCTGTCGTTGTTGCTGAAATTGTAATTATCTCTGTATTAGACTCATTACTAACACTAACAAGCTTTTTAACACTATCTGCACTCTCTAATCCAACATCTTTAGCTACCTCAGACATAATGTTATTCTGCGTTAATAAATTCACCGCATTCGTAACCAATTTACTATTCGCCATCTGTGAATTATAATCCAAAGATCCACTTTCACTAATCTGTGGCGTTAAATAAATTGATGTACTAGCCGTATACGTTGGAGCAATCAATAACTTTGTTCCAAAGAAACCACCAACACCAAACAATATACATAAAACAATAATCAACTTAATATGTTTTAAAACCGAACGAAATAACTCAGTTAAATCAATTGTTTCTTCGTCTAAATTAATATCTTTCTCTATTTTATAATCCATAAAATCCTTCCTTTATACAACATAATGGTGAAATTCAACTTACCATCATTTCAGTTAATTAACTTAAAATCTTGTTACATAATTTTCTTGATACTTTTTTATATATTTAATCAATAAGTTTTAGTATATCTATAGTCCTTCTAAGACCTGTATTTATGTCATATCGCGCTTTCCATTCTAATTTATTTAATTTTGCCGAATCAAGACGTGCTTTTGTAGCTTTACTATAACCAGCACTCTCTACAACATCTGGGAGTTCAAATATAACATTTTTATCGACATAATTAGCTATTATTGTCGCTAAATCTTTCAATGTAACATCAGAAGCTTCATCTGCAATATTATATGCCTCTCCACATTTGCCCTTAAGTAAAACTGTTAATAATCCAGATACACTATCCATGACATATAAGTAGGAGTAATATTGATTGCCTTCACTTTTTAAAACAATATCTTCAGCTGCTACGCCTTTATGAATAAACTGAGACAATGCTTTGGTATCTGTTTTTAAAAGAGTAGGACCATAAGTTCTAGTTAATCTAGGGATAACAATATCTAATCCCTTCTGAGCAATATATGCTTGACACAGAGCTTCCCCACATCTCTTACTTTCTGGATAACCCGCTCTGGTTGTATTACAATCTATATATCCACAATACTTTTCATCAAACTTCTCAACATCACCACGATTTTCACCATAAATCTCATTTGATGATGCAAAAGCGAATCTAGTAGCTTTATGCTCAACAGCAAAATCCAATAGATTTTGCACACCTATAATATTTGTAGTTATAGTCCCTATAGGATCTGTTGCATATTGCATCGGATGTGTATTACTTGCAAGGTGTAAAATATAGTCAATTTTTAAATTACTATTCATTTCTAATTTCTTATTAACATCATATTCAATAAAGTTAAAATAAGAATTATCAAAACAATATTCGAATCTATTAAACATTTTTGTTTTGCTTCTTCCAAGTGCATATACGATACAATTTAAGCCTTTGAGATTTTTCATCATTATAACATCAATTAACATACTTCCTATTAACCCAGTTGCTCCTGATATCATAATAGATTTGTTTTTTAACTTATCCCAAGGAAGATCTAAATTTGCAACATATTTAACATCTTCTTGGTATTGTGGATTTTCATATACTTTCATAAGAATAATTCTCCTTTTATTTTAACCACGTTTCCTTGTCTGCTTTTAAATACGCTTTAAACATTTCTAAATCATCTTTTGTAGTTAATTTTATATTTTTATCTGAACCAGCTGCAAAATGTAATTTTACACCAAGTTCAACCATCATTGTATTAGTATAATGGGATCCATAAATACCTATTTTCTTTTCAAAAGCCTCATGATACTTTGAATCTAATAACTCAAATTTGTATGCTTGAGGTGTTGATACTCTTCTAAGAGTCTCACGGGGAATATATTGACTTGTTGTAGTATTATCATTTTCGTCAATCACAAAAATTTGTTCATTATATGGCATAGATGTAACGGCATTACCATATTTAGAACATTTGCTAATGACATCAGACAATACAGATGGCTCAACTAGTGGTCTAATTCCATCATGTATAATTATATTATCATCTGGATTTACTTTTCCTTCTAGCCCATATACACCATTTCGAATTGATTCTTGACCTGAATTACCTCCAGAAACAATCCATTTCAGTTTTGTTATATTAAATTGTTTAGCATATGCCCAAACTATATCATGCCATCCATCAATACATACCAATTCAATAGCATCGATTTGTGGATGTTTTTGAAAACTTTCTAAAGTGTAAATTAAAATTGGTTTATCGTACACATTAATAAATTGTTTTGGTAAATCTTGTCCCATTCTAGATCCTATTCCACCTGCGATAATGATTGCAATATTCATATTAATATTTCCTCCTAAATTTTTCGTTATAATTTTAATGTTTTTTTGCATCTTGTTTTAAAGTGTTAAGAATTATTTGAGCAGATCCTCCATTATAACTTTTCAAATCATTTAAAATTTCTAACCGTTTTTCTTTTAAATCATCAATACCGTTTCTCAAATTATTTAAGATTTCCTCAAGCTCATTCCAATTATTAACCCAATAAAAACCTTCGGACATTTTTTTAGATAGTTCATTAAACATATCAACTTTATGACAGTAGATAATAGGCTTTCCTGTCATAAAGTAGTCTGCTATAAAACTAGATGTATCAGAAATAAGACAATCTGAACTAAAAATTGTATCAAAATACGTTTTTTTATCATCAATACTCATATTTGAGGATTGATGATATAAAGACTTATATACTTGCGCCTCTTTTTCTGTTAATTCTCCTGTTCTATTCCAGTTTAAAAACGCTTGTGGATGTGGTCTAAACAGCAAAGCAATATCTGTGTGCTTTTGCGCAAATTTTACCAATAAATCTTTATAATCAAAGAAACTACAATTACCTTCATTTGTACACCATCTAGGAGTCCACATCACTCTATATTGATTTTTTTTAGAAAAAAGCCAAGACTTACTTTCTTTATTTTTATAATCATCAATATCATCATATCTAGGAAATCCTGAAATAATAGTTTTAACATTTGTTGCAGAATAATTCACTAAAATATTATTTATCATCTTATCATCAACATCATTTTGTGTAAAATAAAAACTAACATCTGTCATAAAATCTTCAGGAGATGTTTCTTCTAAAACACCATTTCCGATAAAATCAAATGCGTATGGTACGTAGCAAATCTTTGCATATGTTCCTACATTCCAACTCTTATACGATTCACAACGAGTGTCATTGTAAGGCTGTTGATAAAAAACATAATCTGGACTTAACTGTCTTATATCATACCATTCCTTAGTTTCATAATTATATCCATTAATACAATTATATCCTGCCCAAAATTGTTCAGCACCTTCTGATTCATATATCTCATGATTCAATCCTTTTTTAGGTAATTCTTTTTTATTAGGTATTGCAATAATAAATACATTAAAATCATTATCATTATTTAAAGCGTTATAAACATTCTTTAATGAATCCCAAACAGCCGGTCTATGACAAATAAAAACAACATTAATTTTTTCATGTTTTATTAATTTAAGCTGAAGCTTATAATCTACGGCTTGTTGTCCAATTCTTACTGCATTATGTTTAGAATAATAAGATTCTTTCTCTAATAATAAATTCTTTTGAACTAGTTTATTAATTCCCGGTAACCGTTTTATTAAATTTTTTATCCTTCTAATACTTTTCATAATATTATACACCTACTTTATAATTGCTTTTAACTTAGACATTACTATACTTTTTTGCGAATAATCCAATTCAACAATGAACAAAACAATTATATAAATTAATCCATAAATACAAGCAATAGAAATCAATTTAAACCAATTATTTATAATAATATTTTGTAATAATACATATCCGATAAATGTCATAATAACAACTGGCACTATCCATTTTAACATTTCCTTCCAAAAATAAATAACATTTAACCCTATCCTTTTATGATAATACCAATTCATAAAGAATCCATGACCAATTAAAGTTGCAAATAGTGTTCCTAAACAAGTCCCCACAACACCCCATTTATTAATTAATACAATGCTAATCAAGACATTTAAGCAAGCAATTAAAAAATAAACTATTGATCGCATCTTATGCATATTTTTTGCATTCTGTATATTTACTCCTAACGTTTGAATAGCTGGTATATATCCAGCTAACATCAAAATTAAAGCAGCAAAATATGAAATGTCATATTCATTACCAACCCATAGATTTACAAACTGTCTACCGATTAAAATAAAACCAGATAAGACCAAAAGCATTAAATAATTATTTATTTTTCCTACTTTGGTAAAAACGTCGGTTAAATCCTCACTGTCCGAATTACTAATAACTAATCTATTAGCTTTAGGAACATACATTTCTGGAACAATCCACGATACTGTAGTGTAATAATTTTTTAAATTATAACCAACACTATAAACAGCAACTGGAATGGTACCTATTATCCGTCCAAGCAAAAACTTATCAACATTTGAATTTAATTGATCAACAATATCGCTTAAAAAAATAAAAAAAGTATATCCCAATAACTCTTTAAATATTAAATTATCAAAATACTTGATATTTATCTTCATTTCTAATTTTACATAACAATACCACATATTAAGAATCAGTCTTATAACAGTCAATAATAAAGTAACAGAAACGACACCTACTGAACCAAATCCCATATGCAATAACGGTATATTAAGTATAGGTATAGCAATATTTAAGAGAATAACTATCGCTTTTTGATAAACAAATCTTTCATTTGCTGACATAAAAGCAACATATAAACTATTTGGAAACGAAATAGCCAGATTAATTACCATTATAATCAATAATTTTCTAGCAATTACATAATCGGTCGTTGTTAATTGATTTCCTAATATATTAATGTTGAATAATAAAACAATACCAGCAAATAAACACAAACAAGCAATGACTAAAAACACTCTCATAAACATTCCATTTACATTCGCAACTTCGTTATCATCACCTTTCGTTCTTGCTATAACATAGTATCTAATATATGCACCATTAAAACCTAAATTCATCAAATTTAGATAATTTATAACTGACAAAACTAATTGATATAATCCATACTCGTTTTGTCCTAATGATTTAATCATGACAGGTGTATATACTAATCCTACAATAATACCAATAATTTGTGAAAAAAATGATAAAATAATACCACCTGTTATCTGTTTTTTCATTTAACAACCTCTTCCTTAAGATATTTCAGAAATTCTTTAAATGTATATATTTTTTTTAAATATAAAATCCTTCGGATTTCTTTTTTTCTTCTTGTATCTAAATTATCGTAATTGATTATATCTAAACAATAAGATGACTCTAAATGTTTGCAACCTTCTATATATTTTTGGCATTTATCATAACCTAAAGTATCTTTAATTTTCTTTCTCCACACATACATTGTTATTAATGATGAAGAATACCTTTGTATTATCAATTTCCTCAATGTTACATCTAACAATCTTAAATCAATATCCATTCCTTGTACGTTTAGAACAGCTTGTTCTAGTTTGTTCATACTATTATAAACACTCCGAACTGTTTGACGATATGCATAAATAGGACGATTAATAGCAAACATTTCACCATAATTTAAACTATTAACGACAATATTATTATCATCAAAATACCCTAGTTTTTTTATATATTCAATTCTATCATTATCAAAGCATTTCTTATGAACACAACCACCAGCAGGCAAATAAAGCTTCTTTAAGTAATAGCTTTTATCAACTTGCTTATTATTTATAGAAGCAGGTAAAGTAATTTCTTTTTCATATTTTACATTTCCAAAATATTTAAAACCAAATGCAACTATAGAGATACTACTATCACATTCAAAAACTGTTATAGCTTCTTTTATAAACTCTGTATCACAAAAATAATCATCACCATCAAGTGTACAATAAATATCTCCTGTTGAATGTTGTAAAACATTCAGTCTATTAGCACTAGCACGCTTGATTGAATCATACTTTATGTCCACTTCTCTAGGCATAATATATAATTTTATGTTATCCGGATATTGTTTTACATATTCATTAATTTCATCTATAGTACCATCTGTTGATCCATCATCACCTACAAGTATTTCCCATTCACATGGCTTGTTGATTGCAAGAATACTATCCATGCTTTGTTTTACGTATTCTTTTTGGTTATAATAGGTCACTAAAAATGACACTTTCATAAATTTAACTCCCAAATTTCATATACTCCAGTACGGCCACCAAATCCTTCTTTTTGAGCACAAAGTCCCTCATTCAAATAAATTTTTCCATGTTCAGTGGAAATACCAAAGTCTAACCATTTTTTTGTTTCTCTATATTTATTAAGAACAGTTGATATAGCTAAATCTAATGCTCCTATTTGTCTTGCTTCATCGTTAGCTGCCATATACTGAGTATGAACAACGTGATCATACTCATATACTACAGTTCCAGCAATCAATTTATTATCTTTTATACTTGCGAACAAATGTATATTTTCTGGAAATCTGTCATGTAAAAGTTTTAATTCTTCTCCAGTATGTACAGCTTTAACATCATGACGTTCTGTAAGTACTTCATTTTCAAGATCAATAAATTTTTTGAAATCTTCTAATCCTGTTAATTCTTCAACTATCACGCCTTCTCTCTTTGCTCTTGAAATTTGTGCTTTTCTACCTTTTGGCATTTTAAGAGGCGATTCTAAATTAACATAAGTTGAAACGTCAACTGTATCTAAATTTGCTCCATTAGCAAATAGTGCAAATCTATCTTCTTCAGCTGGTTGATTATGGTAAATATGAGGAATACATTTATATCTAATATTTTTAAAATCATTTTCTTTGCAATATTTGATCAGCTCTTCAAAACAATCCATTAAAGTATGTTGTTTCATTTTTGAATCTGTTATAAATCCACCATATGTTAAACCACCATGCGAAATCAGTTCATCTCCATGTTCACTCATAGGTAATAGTGCTATTAACTTATCATCGTCATAAAACATTAATGAATGGTCTTTAAATCTATCCTTATGATAATCCATATAATTTCTATCAAACATAAACAAATAATTTTTACTCTGTTTATTGAATTGATTCCAAAGTTCGATTTTCTCTTCACTATATCTTTCTAGTTTTATCATCAAAATTCCCTCTATTTAAATTCATTAATCTTATCAATTACATATTGTACTTCTTGATCTGTCATTCCATAATACATTGGAATACTTAATTCCGTTTTACTGATTTCCTCAGCAATTGGATAGTCACCCTTTTTAAATCCAAGATTCTCATAGCATCCTTGTAAATGCATTGGAATTGGATAGTGTTTATTCGTACTAATACCAGCATCATTCAAAAACTTTTCGAGTTCATCTCTTCTATCACATCTTACACCGAATATATGCCATACAGGTTCAGCATATTCTGGCACAAATGGCAAATTAATTTCTGGGTTATTGATTCCATCTAAATATTTTTGAGCTATCTTTCTTCTTTCTACATTTACTTTATTCAAGTGAGGAAGCTTTGCAGCAAGAAAAGCAGCCTGTAATTCATCCAAGCGTGAATTATTCCCTTGATAAATATGATGATATTTGTAATCCGATCCATAATTACCTAATGCTCTTACCTTTTTAGCCAATTCTTCATTATTCGTTACAGTTGCACCTGCATCTCCTAATGCACCCAAATTTTTTCCTGGATAGAATGAGAATCCAGCAGCATCCCCAAAAGAACCAATTACTTTACCTTTATACTTAGCTCCATGAGCTTGTGCACAATCCTCAACTACATAAAGATTATATTTCTTTGCAACTTCCATAATCGGATCCATATCACAAGCTTGTCCATATAAATGTACAGGCATAATAGCTTTCGTTTTATTAGTAATTGCTGCTTCAATCTTTGTTGGATCAATATTAAACGTACGGATATCTGGTTCAACAAATACCGGAGTTGCACCAACATACGTAACTGCAAGTGCAGTTGCAATATATGTATTTGAAGGAACAATAACTTCGTCACCTTCTTTAATTCCCATTGCTTTCAAAGCAAGGAATAGAGAATCTAATCCATTCCCCACGCCTACACAATACTTAGAATTGCAGTATTCAGCAAAAGCTTTTTCAAAGGCTTCGTCCTCAACACCTTCAATATACCATGAACGATCATATACACGCTCAAAGGCATCCCTCAAATCCTTATCTAATTCATTTTCCAATGGTTTAAATGTCACAAATGGTACTTTCATTTTTATTCCTCCACATCTTCATTTTTATCATTATTTCGTACAAATTCTAAGAATTCATCATAATTTCTAATATAATCAGTTTCATCGTATACTTCAGAAGCTAATACCATTAATACTGCATCTGAAGAAAAGTCAAACATCTCTCTCCACATATTATTAGAAACATATAAACCTTCATACGGCTTTTCAAGGGGTACTACTTTTTTTTCTTCACCATTATCTAGACGAATTTTACAACTACCATGAATACAAATCAAAATTTGTTGCAAATTTTTATGTGCATGAAATCCTCTTGTTACACCTTCTCCAGTATCATACATATAATATACACGTTTTATTCTAAACGGAATATCTTTAAACTCTTCTAATGCCACTAATTGACCTCGCTCATCTCCATGAGGTTGAAATACATATTTTATAACTTGCATATATAGCTTCCTTTCAAATCATTTTAAATATAATTGTTTACGTTAAATATTTTCCAAAGTAAAATTTAAAATTTTCAATAATCTAAAGTTACTATTTCTTCATAAATATTCATAATAACTTATCAATTAATTCACCTACTTTTTCGTTAAATGCATATATAGCTTTACTAAGCATAATTTTACAATCAGATAGATATAAGAAAACTCTCTCCCTAGTATTTTCGCATTTTGCACTTTTAGAGTTGTGATCAATATATTTTTTTACATATTCTGGTAATGAATTATAATGTTCCTTCATTAAAATAGTATTATAAGTTTTTTTATCTTCAAGATACTTAGGATTAATATTGCCTGTTGAGATTCCTCCAAGTCTATAATAGATTCCATTAATGTTATATGCGGTTTCTACATCTACTCCAGATGAAAACATTTTTAATAAAAACGGAGAATCTTCCCATAAAACAAATCTTTGATCATATCCTCCTAAACGATGAAATAAGTCTTTTTTTATATAAAGTGTACTTCCTGACACCATATTATAAAACTTTCCTGTCACCAATGAATAATATTTTTTTTCAGCTGTGTCAATAGACTTAATTCTTCTATAATCAATCTTATGTGGCAAGTTATATGCAATTTCTTTTTTCTCATTAACAGCTACACGTGAAACACTTAATGCTTCGCATCCTGTCTTCATGAATGTATGTACAACATTGGATACCACATTATTATCATAAAACTCATCATCGCCAGCAAGTGGCATTAAAATAGCCCCCTTAGCAATACAATAAGCATTACCTTCATTTGTGACTGTGCCTCTGTTTTCCTTTGAAATTAAAAATTTAACATCAATAACATTATCCTTTTTGTTGTCTTTAATAATCTTTTTGACTTTGTCTAGTGGAAAATTTCCAGATCCATCATCTGCAATAATATATTCAATTGGTGCATATGTTTGACTTAATACTGATTTAATATTTTCTTCTAAATAATCAAAGTTTTTATATGTCTCTGTGACTATTGTTACCAATGGCAAAAATGACTTCTCCATATGTACTCCTCTCTAAATTTATTAACATTATATGTAGCTTATCTCAACACCCGAACAATCCCATCGAATGAAAATAATGGTATAACCCTGTCAAAAGGAACAAAATATCTAATACAATAGATAATAGAAAGCATTAAGAATAATATAATAATATATTTATTTCTCTTGCTATTAAAAAATCTCTCTTGAAAACAAAATAATAATAACTCATATCCTATCATATATTCTATTTCTATGAATCTATGAAAGTTTTGATCATATATTAACAAAGGTAAGACCAGTCCAGTTAAACATAATATAGTAAAACTACTTGAAATAAATAAACCTTTATCATATAGATTTTTTATATTTTTATTTATAACTCGAAACCTAGAAGACCCAATCAATCCCCAAGCAATAATAACCATAAGTAACCACGCTATTGTTATTTCTATTATCCACATAATTGATGACACTTCAACTGCTCCCGTAAAATAACGTGTTATAACTTGTTTATCAAGGAATATAGATGCAATATTTGGAATCATTTTTAATGATAATAATACAATGATGATCCCTAACATTGTTAAAAAAATTGATTTTTGCATATTTGTTCGTTTAAACATGGCTATAATAAGATAAATCAAGCAAAAAATACTAGCACTATGAATCATGGTAGCAAATAACACTATAATCAAATACTTAAAAACTTTATGCTTACCATTACATTGTAAAATGGTAATAGCATATATGATCATACTATACGCTAAAAAAAACTTTAGTTGAATTATATTAAGTAATCCAGGAAAAATAAGCATTAAAGCTAAAACTTTATTCTCATCTATAGCAATTTTTCTGCATGCACGACTTATAATAAAAATCGATAATATTAATATAAATGGAATCATTCCTCTATAATTAAAACCGATCGAGTAAAAAATTCGACATAAAAAAGACCAGCCAGGAGTATCATAATTTATGTTTCCAGCATTAGTCCAGTCAAATATATTTGTATATATATCAACATCCGTATATATTTCTGTAGAAATAGAAATTAATGATAGTACTAATCCAGCAAGTAACCAATATATTCTTTTTAATTCAATTAATTTTTTTTTACCGACAAAATCAATGGATACATTTGTTTTTAATGGTAAAAAAGGTAACAAAATAGTGCATATATATATTAACAATTTTAACATCATTTAAAACCTCATTTCAGATATCATTTTCTTGCCATCTAAAATCCCTTTATAAAGACATCTTATATTTTTGATTTTGTTATTCTCTAGAAAAACTACCCTTAGAATATGTGTTAAGATTTCTTTCTTTTCTCTATTAAGATTTACAATATCCCTATACTTGTACGCACAAACTAATTTATTACGTACAATATAATAATTTCTAATTGGTGGATGATTAAAAGTTAATATTACCTTTCCTAAGACATGATATGTTTTTGCATGACCAATCTCATGTAAAATTTCAACTGTGTTAACTCGCAAAATTTTATAATCATTTCTTTTTAAATTAAGACAATAATCAAAATCAACATAGTCAATAAACAATTCTTCGGAAAATCCTCCAATTTTCTTCCAAATCTTTGTTGATGTCAAAGAAGCTGATGTTATACAATATTCAACAAAATCCGTTTTGCCTAATTCGTTATTTTCAAATTCAAAATTTCTATCTTTAATTTTTGGACAGATAATTCCAACATCCGTCATCTTTAAATATAGTTTATATCCATCTATCAAATTTTGTGGACAAATTGTATCTTGATCCAACGTTAGAACCCACTCATAATCATTATTATAAGCGTATTTCATTATTTGATTCAACGCCTTAGCAATTCCAAAATTACATTTATTATCAATGTAAACATATTGAGAATCCTTAAGTAATAAATTGATCATTTTCTTTCTATCTATTGACGATATAGTACTATTATCAACAAATATAATTTTATCAACCTGCTTCGTAATAGACATAATATTTTCTCTTAATCTATCTAAATTTGGATTATATAAAACTATTCCTGCTAATATCATTATAACCTCATCTCTTTCACTTTCCTTTTTCCATCTAAAACACCTTTACATATAGATGTAGCTGTACCGGTATGATTCTTAATTCTTATAATGTTACGAATATTTGCGCAAAAACCTTTAATTTTTTCTAGTGGAAAATTTAACATATCACGATTCTTATAAATATAATATACTCTGTTCCTTGCAGTATAGTAAGATCTCCAGGGTTTTATTACTGGTCTATATGACAATTTAGCTAAAATATCAAAATTAAACATTTTTGCAGCATTCATTAAAAAATCATGACAAATAACAGGTTCTATAGTACTAGCTTCTTGATCTAATAAAAGACTATTAATCTGATAAATTTTATATCCATTTCTACGAACAGACATACAGTAATCAAAATCAATATAATCTATGAAATACCACTCATCAAAATAACCAACTTCGTTTAAAACTGTAACATTATAGACTGCACCAGATTGAATGCATTCCTTAATTTCAATGTATCCTTCAGTTAATACTGGTTTTTTTACTCTTCTTCTTGAGTCAAACATAACAGGACAAAGGATTGCTGCATCTGTTAAATCAAAATACTTTGAATATTTTAGCATACAATTTTCATCACTAACTGAATCTTGATCAAGTAATAGAATCCAATCCACATCTTTATTAAATGCTTCTATACAAATTTTATTTAATCCATATGCTAAACCTTTATTATCATTAGATTTTATTAACATTATCCGATTATACTCATTCACAAGATTAAATAATCCATCATAATTATTTGAACCATTATCGAAAACAACCACCATTGAAACCTGTTTATAGATACTATCAATATTTTCTTTTAATCTTTTTAAATTTGGATTATAAGTTACCAATCCTGCCCATATTTCCATAAATATTTAACTCCTTACTCATTTATTTAACATCAAAAAATATATTACTGATTATACCGTGCTATATAGTATAAGTAATTAATATTTGTCACTTCATTTACATATAAGTATGCATAGTCAAAAAGAGACAGATTCGTCACTTATAAAAAAAATATCAATATACTTTTTTACCTTTACCAAGATATAAATTTTCTAGTTTCTTTGCTTCAATTTTTATGCTGTATCCCCCACTTACTATATAATTTATTGCATTACTATCTCTTTCTTCATTCTTAGAAAGAATAATACGTTTTACCCACAAATTGTAATTTTCTTTGCTAATAGATAAAAATTCAACATTAGGTGTAATCTTACATCTTTTATCTACATTATCGGAAACTATACATTTTAATCCAGCAGCTTGAGCTTCTATTGTAACTACTGGTAACCCCTCAAATAATGATGGAAGAACGAATACGTCCATTGCTTGATAATAATCTTGTGGATTTGTAACATTTCCAATAAAAAAAACTGAATTTGAAATTCCTAGTTCCGTAATCTTATTTTGAATGTTTTCGTATAACTCACCCGCACCAATTAATATTAATTTAGCATCTGGAATACAATGAAGAACTCTAACAAATACATCTACTAAGTACATGTGATTTTTTTGTTCCATAAACCGTCCTATATGTCCTATAACATATTCATTCTTTATTCCTAGTTTACTTCTAATTTTTTTTCTTTTAACTTCATTATATTTAAACTCATTTTCATCTATCGCATTATTTAATATTATTACTTTTTGATTTTCCATCTCTTTGTTCCCAAAAAGAAAAGCACCTGCTTCATAACCACAAGCCATCCAAACATTTGCAGCTTTTTTATTCAAATATCTCATAATAGGTAAAACAAACTTGACCTTAAACAAACTCATTTTAAATGCATTATGTGAATGTGAAATTCTAGTTTCAACTCCTAATAATCTAGCCATAAATAACACATAGAAATTCATCAAAGTCATGTGACTATGAACAACATCGAATTGTTGTTTTTTTAGTATGTTCCACACCTCAATACAATGTTTTAAAATATTCTTTTTTTTATGTGTAACTAGATGTACAACAATTCCAAGGTCTGTAAAAAGTTGAACACAATTCGGATCATATATATCTTGTGAAATAACATGAAATTCAAAAATATCTTTCGATGGTAAATGGCTTATATAATTTAAAATCATAGACTCTACACCACCAAATTCTAATCTTGGAATAAACTCAGCTACTTTAACTTTATCATCCATTACTTAATTAACTCCTCTAATAACTTTTATTTCTACTCTTAATATAAGATTTTATTAATTTCTAATACCATATATATAACTCAAAAAAACATTTATTAATTATACTAATATAATAAACATTTGTTATTTTTTTATTGATTTTTCGTATATAGTCATATAATTATTTGCCATAGTTTTAGTATTATATTCACACATAATTTCTTTATAAGCATTATCTATAATCTGTCTAGAATAACTATTTTCTCTTGATTTTTGTATTGAATTAACAAATTCTTCTAATTCTTTACATACATATCCATTTTCCTCATCTCGAATAACATCTCGATTTCCAATGATATCACTTACTACACATACTTTTTTCATATACATAGACTCTAGTAATGATATCGGAAGTCCTTCCCATCTACTCGGCAAAAGAAACACATCTGCATTGATAGCATACTTTATTGCTTTACTCCTATCAATCCATCCAGTAATCTCGATATTTTTACTAGTTAACATATTTCTTAATTCACCATCACCAATCCAAATAAATCTTACATCTGGTAACATCATTGCAATTTCATTAAACAAAGTCGGGTTCTTTTGATAACAAATTCTCCCTAACGTATACACAGTAAATGGATGATCAACTCTTTCTGTACTATCTATAATTTTTTGGAGTTCCAACGTATTAATACCGTTATTCACATAAATGGCATTTTTAGTAAGTCTCAATGTTTCTTGATGTTCACCCATACTACAACTTATCGTCGTACAATTTCGTTTTGCGCATAACTTTTCAATCAACATAAATATACAACGTTTCATTGGCTTATAATTTTCCATCAAAAAGCTATATCCATGAGGAGTATAAAAAACTGGAGTACTGCCATTAAATGCCATACGCCCTATCACTCCAGCCTTACTACTGTGGAGATGAATTATATCTGGTTTAATTTTTGATGCGATTTGTCTTACTTCAAATAAGGATTTGATATCCTTTATCGGATTAATTGCACGTTCAAAACTTTCAACTTTAACCAAGTGTATTCTTTCATCAAAATATTCTTTATAATTTTTTGGCGTTTGTTCCCTCACACCATAAGCAATATACATATCATATGTATCTATTAATTCGTTTGCCATATCAACTATGTATGTAAAAATACCTCCACCCATTGCTTCCACAACATATAGTATTTTCTTTTTTTTTCTCAATTTTTTTCCTCCATAATCTTCTGTATTTTTTTATACGTTTATTTTTACGATTTTTTCTTATTAACTTCCATATTAATTTTTTTTATTAGAATAAATTAAATTCAACATATATAATTTTCATGTGTCACCAGTATAATTTCTACGATCAAGTAAATTTTATATTTTCCTCTTATAAATATTAATAACAATTTTTATTTAAATAATCACTACACAGCACCTTTTTTACATACTACAACTAATACAGTCTTTAATAGAATCTTAATATCTAAACCAAGATTCCAATTCTCAATATAATACTTATCTAATTCAACAACTTCATCAAAATCTATAATTTCGCTTCTTCCACTAACTTGCCACATTCCTGTAATTCCAGGTTTAATGGCTAGTCGTGCAAAATGTTGATATTCATATAGATTTGTTTCTGAAATTAAAGGAGGTCTTGTACCTACAATAGACATATCTCCTTTTAACACATTAAAAAACTGAGGAAATTCATCAATACTTGTTTTTCGAATGAATTCACCGATACCTGTTTTATGTGATCCATCTGGCATTACTTTATTTCCAATCACTCGAGGGTCAAAATCAATCTTAAACATCTTACCATCCCCAAGCTTGTTATCTTTCATTAATTCCTTTTTTCTTTCTTCCGCATCTAAATACATACTACGGAATTTATACATCTTAAACTTCTTACCATTCTTACCAACACGCTCTTGTGAGAAGAAGATGGGTCCTGGACTTGCAATATAAATGGCAGGCCCAACAAAGATACATAGAATCAATGTGAAAACACATCCAATTATACCACACATAATGTCGAACACCCTTTTTAAAAACAATTCATTTAAAGAAGCATAGTTAATACTAGTAGTAAGTACTGTATAATCTCCAATTTTTTCAACAAATTGTTTCTTACCAGGTGTATTCACAACCTTAGCCAAATTCATATGTACGGTAATACCAGCCAAAGTTAATTGTTCAATCAATTGATTAGGATACTCAATTTCATTTGGCAAAACAATCAATACTTCGTCTACCCATTCTTTACATGCATACATTCCAACTGTTTCATTATTCGCAACAACAGCAACGTCATGTACATGTTTACCAACACAATCCTGATCCAATAATGCAACACCAACAATGTCATAACGAGAAAAATTACTCTTCTCTACATTATCTATTACACTATTCGCAACACGACTCGAAGTAACTACTAATAGCTTTCTTCTTTTACCAGCATTGACACCCTTCTTTATATAGCCCTTCCATACTTCTCTAACTATATAAGTTACTGGTACTATGTCAAGAAAAAGGACTCATAAAATAGATAAATTTTAAATTTTAATGCT
>NZ_QRVI01000039.1:930-13615 GCF_003458715.1 Eubacterium sp. AF22-8LB | reverse complement strand
CTAGGTTTTACCAGACTGGATTCCCACCAACTAAATATTTGGCACCGAACTGGCGCACACCACCTTATTTATAATACCATCAAAACAAGAAAAAAGAGATCAATTACTTGATCTCATGTACGTAAATATTATTAACACGATCTGGTCCTACAGAAATCATAGAAACACGTACACCTGTAAATTCTTCAATAAAGTGTACATAATCTAGACATTCTTGAGGTAATTGATCTACTGTAGTCATCTTAGTGATGTCTGTCTTCCAACCTTTGAATGTTTTATAGATTGGTTTTGCCTTGGCAACATCAGCTTGATCACTAGGAATATAGTTATATTCTTTACCATCGATTTCGTATCCTACACAAACTTTAATTTCATCTAAGCCATCTAATACGTCGATCTTAGTAATAACGATATCTGTTAATCCACTCATTAAGTTAGCATGTTTTACAGTTAATAGATCTAACCATCCACAACGACGAGGACGTCCTGTAGTTGCTCCATATTCTCCACCATGTTCACGAATCCATTCACCTTGTTCGTCTAACAATTCTGTAACGAAAGGTCCTTCTCCTACACGTGTCGAATATGCCTTAACAACACCAACAACAGTTTGAATACGACTTGGCGCAATACATGCTCCAGTTGTTACACCAGCACTAGTTGGACTTGAAGAAGTTACATATGGATATGTTCCATAGTTAATATCAAGCATAGCTGCCTGTGCACCTTCGAACAATACAGTTTTATCTTCATCCAATGCTTCGTTTACTAAATGTGTTGTTTCTTGAATCATAGGGACAATACGATCATAAATAGCTTCAAAATCAGCTACCATTTTATCGTAATCCATAGCTTCTCCGCCATAAACAGCAGTGAACAATTTGTTTTTGAAATCTAAACATTCTTTTAAACGAACTTTAAAATGTTCAAAATCCTTAAATTCATGATAACGAATACCATGACGAGCATACTTATCTGCATAACATGGACCAATTCCACGTTTTGTAGTTCCGATTTTATTAGATGCAGCTTGCTCTTCTAATTCATCTTGATATTGATGATATGGCATTAACATCTGTGCACGGTCACTAATAATGATGTGTTTAGTTGATAAACCATCTTTTTCTAATTGTTCCATCTCTTTTAATAATACAAATGGATTACAAACAACACCTGGACCAATGATACATGTTGCATCTTCATGTAATACACCACTTGGTAATAAGTGCAATACATGTTTCTTACCATTTACAATGACTGTGTGTCCTGCATTATCTCCACCTTGGAAACGCACAATCATATCTGCTTTTTCAGCTAAAACATCGACGATTTTTCCTTTACCCTCATCGCCCCATTGGGTACCTACAACTACTTGGCTTGACATAAGAGCCTCCTTTTAGGTATGTTCTTTACAATACCTAATTAATTATAAGTAACCCTCATATTATTGTCAATTGAGATTTTTTAAAAAAAGAGCTTGCGCAACCATTTAATTCATGTTATCATTAACGGGCACTTAGGGGTATCGTCCAAAGGCTAAGATAGCGGTCTCCAAAACCGTTGATGTGGGTTCGAGTCCTACTACCCCTGCCAGTTTGAAACTTAAAACTCTCAAAAATGCTTTATATAAAGCAGATTTGAGAGTTTTTTTGTTGTCAAAAAGTCGATTTTACCCCGTTTTGGCAAACTTTTTGGCAAACAATTCGAAAAAAATTATTTTTTTACTTTTCGAAACGAATTATTAAAAGTTCAAATAAAAAGCTTTTTATAACAGAATAGTCTCCCAGATTATATATAGATCAACCTATAGCCAAAACAAATTTCAATCAACCTTCATACAATAATCTGAGATTGTTTTCATGAAACTAAGAATTACGTTTACTTATTCGTGCTCAATAAAGCACAAAAAAACAAAGAAACATTAAGTCTCTTTGTTCTTATGCGTTCGAGATGTAATCACAGATGTTCTTAGATGAAGGTCTTCTCTTTTTACAACTTGGACAAGCCATCCTCACGGAAACTGAGAAAACTAAACTGGAATTTAACCAATATCATTTTGCGTTCTTATACGAAAGCAGAATATGGCTTGGTGCAAACAATATTGCTGCGATAAGCAACAGAACTGATCGACTCATAATTCCACTAAACAAGAACAAAACTGAAGGAATAACAGATAGCGCCAGTGCTCTGAATATGCTGCTCTTCTTAAAGCAAATTGTCCAAATTGCACAATATAACACTACTAATATTGTATCCACAATAAGGTATATGGCAAATGCTTCGTCAGACCACCACCCGAACCATGTTCCGGGAATGTTGATTATCATAAAACCAAAGCAGCCAAACCTTCCTATCTGTTCTGCAACCTCAATAAATTTATTGCTCCATTTGTTTTCAAAACCCTCTTTGCATCTAATTGCAAAAATAATATTGGGTATCATAATGACTGCAATAATTATCAGTCCGAATATATTTAACCAGACCATATACTCCTCCGCAAATTGTAATTTGTAGAAATCCTGATCGGACATATTGTCGTTCTTGATCTTCCCGGCGGTTTCCATGACAGCTTCCACTAGCAGGCGAATATCCATAACAGATGTGTCCTCCTGGTGCTGGGTGCTGATAAGAAATGTGGTGATGCGACCCGTATCACAATCATAGGAAACTTGCGCTTTCGCATCCGACAAGAACAGTGCAAACTTTTCATCAGAATTAACTTCTTTGTTTTCCTAAACGTGTTTAATGTATTTAGTGATAGTATCGATTAATTCCTCCATGTTAATCGGCTTGGAAATATGGTCGTTCATGCCTGAATCCAGGGATTCCTGAATATCATCTATAAAAGCATTTGCAGACAAAGCTATAATTGGAATCGTAACTGCATCGGACCGCTCTATACCCAAGGTTCGAATGGCTTTTGCTGCTTGGTGTCCATCCATGTTTGGCATCATAATATCCATCAAAATAAGATCGTATGTGCCTCGTGGATGATTTTTAAACAAATTCACAACTTCTTTTCCGTCTGATACGCGTGTTACGGTCATACCAGCATCTTCCAGCATTATCGTAGCAAGTTCAGCATTTAGATCATTATCCTCAGCCATAAGAACATGAATACCCGTCAAATCTCTATGTAGATGTTGTTTTTGTTCTGATTGAATAACCTGTTCTGGCAACTCCAGTGGGATCTCCACTGTGAATGTAGAACCTACACCTTTTTTGCTCTCAACAGCAATCGAACCGCCCATCATATCCACATATTTTTTTGTGATGGCCATACCAAGACCGGTTCCCTTATATTGAGTTCTGGCATTAGCATCATCTTCTTGTGAAAACGGATCGAATAATTTTTTCTGGAACTCTTCGCTCATGCCAATACCGTTATCTCGAACAACATAACGAGTTATGATATGTTTCTCATCCGCTCCTGGGTAACTGCTGATATCCAAAGTAATCTTTCCGCCGTCCTTTGTGAATTTCACAGCATTGCCAAGAAGATTCACCAAAACTTCCCGGATACGCACAACATCCGCAAGGACATATAGGTTCTTTGGGATTTCTCGATGTAATTCAAACTTAAGATCTCGAGTATAAAGAAGTCCATTCATAATCGCCTGGACGTTATCTGTCAATTGAGTAATGTCCACTGGCTCGGGTGAAATAGTAACTTTTCCACTTTCAATGCGAGTAAAATCCAGAACGTCATTCAACAAAGAGAGAAGATGATTCGAACTTTTTTGAACTTTCTCCAAGCTATCATGAATATCTGAAACTGCGTTCTGGTGAAGCGCAATGTTTGTAAATCCAATAATGGCATTCATCGGCGTTCTGATGTCATGGCTAATACTAAGCAAAAACGCAGATTTTGCTTTGTTGGCAGCATTTGCTTCCTCAGCTGCGGTCATTAATAATTGTTTTTGTTTTTGCTCTTCTGCCTTGCTTTTCTGGTAAACATAATAGGTATATAGACAAATTAAAAGCAATACAGCTCCTGCGACTAAACCGCAGATGATAGAAATATGATTCGTCTTTTCAACCATTCCATAAGCTGATTGCATATCCATTTCAATGCAAAATGCGCCAATGATTTCTCCTGTCCCATCATGATTTGCTCTTACAGGATAGCAAGCCGTAAAAATCGGACCCCATGTTGTATCGATGATATCCTGAGAGTACACAATCTCCCCAGAAATAGCCCTATCAATATACGGAACCATTTCTTCCTCAATATAATCTCCAGGGTGTCTTACATCATCCGCATCCGGATCCAAACCGTCTACCACATAAACGAGTTTTCCTTCTTCATTTTTTGTAGCGGTGTAAATATATCGAGTAGAATTCAATGTTCTGATTTCATTGAAATATGAAGAGATATCTTTATATATTTGCTTCTTTTCATCAGATTGATCTTTGATTTGATCAAAATCTTCTTTGCCGATTCTTCCATCCACAAGTTTGAGTACTGCATCTGCACTCGCTGTGTCACGTGTGATTTCTGTTTCAAGTGCGGTCTTAGTGTAAGAACTTTGCAGAATATATGTGTACGACGCTATTACCAAAATTATCAAAAGTCCTGCAATCACAAAGATACTGCCTGTATTCTTCAGCCTAAGGAGTTTTTTCAAATTAATTCCTTCTTTTGTTTTCTTCATGCTGTTCATTCACATCCTTCAAATTCCGATTTTTTAATTTATTTTAACACAAAATATAAGTGGTTTGTAGAGAGCTAACATATCGTGTTTAATTTTCATACAAAAAGTTTGTAAAAACCTATATTGCTTTATAACACCACCGTAATACCGTGAAAATCTGAATGAAACCGACAACGAACCAGTCGTAATACCTTCGTCGGCTATGTTGACAGAGCAACTACAAATGCCTGTTCAACCAATAGCTGACGGAGGTATCTTTGATTTTACGACATTTTGCAGGCGTACTTGTTTTTGCAACAAACAGCGAAAACAGGTGCGCTTTTTCTATATCCGAGATTAAGTACCATTGCCGTTCTCCACCTTCGGCATTTTGAAACTTCATTCACAAATTATAAAAGAGAAGAACCCGATGCAAACAGAATTATTGTGATTAGACTTAAAACACTTGGAGCTTATACAAACATACAAATTGGATACACTTACACAGATTTAAACGATTATTCATATTTCTATACTCTACATGACATTGAGAACTATTATGTTTATGACCGTGCAAAATTCACGTATTTAATTGATAAATCCAAAGTCATCTTTAAACAACGTTTAATAGATGATATAGATAAACCTTTCAAATACATATCTATAGAATTATTAGAAGACCATTATATAGATGATTTATCTTTAAATGCTTTAAAAATATTTTTAGAATATTATTCGCTGGCAGCTATAACTATTCGTTATACATAAAGATCTTCTTATAATTGTCATACTAAGCAATCAACAGAAATAAAGGTGTTGTTCGAAACTCATTTCGTTACAACACCTTGTTTTTTTATTTATTTCACCACGGATACGTTACTTTCTTTTTTTCATTTGTTTTATCCGACCATATAGAACTAATATTATGTTCTCTGCAATAATCAGCAACCCTTTTCCCTAGTAACTTTTCTGTTTTATCAAAATTTCTTGCTGTTTTTTTATCTAACACATGATTATTCCAACCTTTAAAATATATTTTCCATGGTTCATCACTATCTTTAATCGTATGTTGACGATAACGAACCAAATACGCAGGATCAACTATACGTCTTTTGCATTTATGCGGCGCATGATTTGAAATGTATTTTAAAAACATGTATGAAGTAAAAACTCCTCCTCCTGGTTTTAACTCTAACAAATCGCATAATTTATAAAAATCTTTATCCGCCATTTCAGCTTCATATCCTTTTTTCAAATATATGACAGCTGCCCAATTTGTATCTATTGCTCCAATCAACAGCTCATATGGAGATGCTCCTATATCAAGTATGCATCTGAATTTATAACGTTGATATTGCACTTCAAATTCACTTAAATCAATTTTTTTCTCTCGCATATCCGATACCAGATAACGTAAATTCGATAAATATATAGCCATTTTCAGTCCTCCTAATGTTTAAAATAAAAATTCTTCTTCAGTAACTTATAACCTTCTCGATAAAGCAGAATCAAACTATCTCCTAATCGTGCTAATTTTTGCCGATTCTATGATCCATTCTTTATCATCTGCCAATGTTTTCGTTGTATTAACATTACTTGTTGATACACTTTTCTTTTTGGTTGGTTTGTATCCAATCAATTTTGCAAAATAATCTTGTGTTTCTGTATCTGAAGCCTCTAAGATAACTTTAAATGAGAAATTGTTCATCATTGTCATTCTCTCGGATTTTCCATACAACAAATCAATATCAGCCATTGACTGTGTTAAAATCATGATTCGTACATTTTTTTTTCTTAATTTTCTTAATGCATCCGTTATTTCAAGCTTCCCTAGTGAAACAAATTCATCTAAACAAAACAAAATGTTAGTCTTACTTTCATTTGATCTTTCCGAGAAAAGCTCTAAGCATTGCGCTGTAATCAAATGTAATAATGGTGCATATAGTTTTAGCTTACTATCATCAATCACAACAAACACGTTCTTTGTTTCCAGTTTACCTGGATCAAAAGATTCAGAACCATCAACTGGTCTACCTATACTTTTTTGAATCGTTTCATTTGTCGCGAATAGTTTTATTACTGCATCACACGCTTGTTTACAACCTGACGTATTTTGTTCAGAAGCTCCTTCAAACGAATTGATGTACTGAATCGCATCCTGATTCTTTGTTTCATCAATCCTTGAGAATAAATCCTTCCAGCTACTTTGGAATACCATTTTACAAGTATCTATAAAATCATATCCCGCAAAATAGAACGCTATGAATTATGCAGTTAGAATTTTTCGCCCTTCTGTGTTGTAGAACTGGCTGGCATCACTAAAATCATCATTATCAGGCATCATTAGAAATGCTAACTGTTCTAACAATTCATTTATATATAAGATTCGCCATCAGTTTACCGATATTTTTAATCAAAGAAATAAGTTCAGAAAAAAAATTAAATTTTTTTATAAATTTTAACCGGTTTTGACTTTTTTGATCGTCCTTATTAGTGAAAGGCAAGAAAAAGACATTCTTGTAAGGTGAAAATGATGGAAAAAGCAGCAAACAAAGAAAAAAAAATAACATTAAGAACGGTGAACAACAGAGTATCTACTTCAATGACAAAGGCATTAACTGAAAGATTTTTTGTAGAAAAAACAACAATGGATTTATTAAAAGAAAAAAAGCCAGAGGAAATTGTAAAAAAACTTTTGAACTATGTATATAGAGTACAGGAACATAAAAAGTATCTAAATAAATACAATAATGCAAGGAGCAAAACTAAAAGAGGTGAAGCTAATACTCCTGCTATTATGGAATTGAATTCTTTAGTTGATGAGTACAGATCTCACAATTCATTAAAGAAATGCAGTAAATATGATTGTAAGGATAAAGCACATCATAGAATGGATGTATTTGATAGCATTCAAAACAATAATTTAGAAGTTATGAATATAAATCCAGATATATTATCTTATGGTAAAGCAAGTTATCAGGAACAAATTGGTTTGATTAATCAATCAAAAAGTATATTGAACGATTTATTTATGAAGTTTGATGCGATCATAGTTGAATATGAAAGTATGGATTGTAAGAAAACAGAAGAACAAATGGAGTATGAGTTGAGTTTAATTCAACTTAATTTTGATGAAGATTATTCAAATGAAACACTACATTCAATTTCTGATACAAATATTGGATATAAAACATATGTTCAAGCTAGCAATTTATTACTATCACTTAAAGAAAGAGTGAGTAACACTGAAAGATGGTTAAGATCATTATGGTTATATAAATGGCTGTATGTTAGAATTAAAAGGAGCGATATTTACGGAATATAAAGAGAATAAAGTTATAGATGATGAAATGATGGCGAAAGATACATTGTTTTCTATTGATCAATTATTACAATTTTATTTTGAAGAGGAATATAAACAAACCCTAATTCATTATAAGAAAAATTTGGAACAGATTCCCATCGAAGTTATGAAAAAAATGTTAGCATGATGATATAGGAGAGAAAAAAACATGAAGGAAAAACAAAATTATTGGTATGATGCAGATCAAATTGAGCAAATAGCGATTCGTATTAAAAAGCGAGATGAAAGTGCGTGGCTTGAGTTCATGGAAATCACTAAACAACGTTATTATTGTATTGCGCTTGATGCATTGAACCATAATGAAGAATTAGCAAACGAAGCTTTGATTGAAGCATATACAAAAATATTCAAGAAAATAGATTCATTAAAAGAAAATAGGGCACTTGCCGTATATGGAGAAAAAACTGTAGCACATGCAACTTGTGATATATTGAAAAAAGAAGGAAAATATATCGTAATGTCAGAATTAGATAATAAAGATATGGCAGAATCTTTTGAGAATTCTATCGAAAACGATGTAGAAGAATATTGTCCAAAAGAGCAATTCGATAAATTAGCTAGAAAAACTGAAATTAGAGAAGGTCTTCAAAAAATTATAGAAACATTGCCAACCAAACAAAGGATGGCTCTTACCTTATATTATCTTGGGGATGAGAAACAAACTTATCATGAAATAGGTAAAGTATTAGGAATCAATGAAGAAACGGCGCGTAGCCAGGTTCGGTATGCCAAAAATAAAATCAAAACAAAGATCGAGGAATTACGTGCACAAGGAAAGTCTTTCTACACGGTTGCTCCACTTCCATTCTTGGCTTGGATGTTAAACGACGAATTAAACAAAGTCAAAGTACCAGATACGCTTATTGAAAGTGTAAAGGCTGCGACTATTTCCCCAATTGCGACACCACCTAAAAAATTACCGGTAGAAGCAACAAAATCAGTTGTCACAAACAAAGTAGCAACATCGAGTGCAAGTGCCGTTGCGAAAGCTGGTTTATCAAAAGTTGCGATTGGTGCATTAACTGCAGTCGTAGGTATAGGTGCTTTTGCGGGTAGCTATGCAGTAATAAGTAAAAAGAATCCAGATTCGTATATTGATTATGAAAAAGCATATCAACCTATCATACAGCAATATAAAGATGTGTTATCAAAAGAAGAAATAGAAGATGAAAACGATTATTCTTCAACCTTATGTATGATGGTTTATGAAGATCATCCAAGTTTAAACTATGGTTATAGCTACGTAGATGTAAACAATGATGGTGTAACAGAACTATTGGTCGGTGCATATGATAACAAATCTAAAACTAGCAAAAGCTTTCTAGATATGTATACAATAAAAGATGGTTTGGCCACACCTTGTAAAAGTGATATATACGGACAGGATGAAACAGAAGTGCATGGTAATATGGACTTACAGTATTATTTGGCAAACAATGGAGATATTATTTCTAAAGAACCATCACAAGAAAATATTGATGAATTTGCGAACGGTAAATTAAGCTATGATGAAATGTCAGCGGATTGCGATCAAATCGGTATATTTGAATATAACGGTGAGAAATTACATAATAAAGATTATGCTTCAGATTCAAACCAATATCCTTCTAGCAATTTGAAAACAATTCAATATGTACCATTTTTTACATCAGAAAAAAAATCAAAAACAACCGCAACAAACAATCATCAAGAATATGATGTTATTTTGAAACAATACTATGATACGGCTTCAACTAAGGCATGTAGCAGTCCTTTTGATCCATTGCAGACGTCTGAAATATGTTATTATTTTATGAACGCTGAATTTTCATTATCAAATATTGGCTATGCATTTATAGACTTAAATGATGATGGTCAAGACGAACTCTTAATTGGCCTTACAACAAGTACAAGTGGTTTTTGTGATGTATATACAATAAAGGACAATGTACCTAGTATCATTGACTTCAAAGATTCATATGGTTCTAATCCTGCAACAGCTTGGTATAGAAAGGGATTTAACTTAACATCTGATAATAAAATATATCATTTCGGAAGTTCTGGAGCTAAAGCCTATAGTATTAGCTTAGGCCATATGGAAGGAAGTACCATTATTACGGATACTGAATATTGTTATGATGGTATGGAAGATACTACAATTGCACAAAAATACAATTCGAGTACGCAATCATTTGAAGATTGTGATGAAAATGAAATTAAGAATTTTAAATCAAAATATGAAGATAAAGAGAATCTTAAAAAGATTTCTTACACTCCATTATCTGAATTTAAAGCATCTTCTAGACTTTACAACAAAAAGAATCACACGCAAGAACTTGAAGGATATGATGCAACGATTCAAATTCCATCTATGTTTAATTTTGTCTCAGAAGGCTATAGCAGTCAGGCTCCTCAATATGAATGTATTTATACATTAGATGAATCAAAACTTACTGGTTATTCAGCAGAATTATCAATCGCAAAATCATCCGCAAAAACTGAACAAGATCAATACACAAAGGATGAAGCACAAGAAGAGCTTGATAAATATCCAGAATCTAAAAGTGGTGAAATCTTTGGCACTAAAAGAAAATATGTTAAAGTATCCGTTCTTACAGGAGATAACTATCCAGATACAATTTTTATGGATATAGTTGATTTAGATTGTGATGAATATACATATCGTGTAACACTATCATTCCACAAAGAATCCGATGCACAAGCACCTGTTGAAAAGGACGCATATGAAAAGCTATATGATGAAGTGATTAAAATGGCTAAAAGTGTAAAATGGAACAAGTAAGGAGAGCAAAATTGCTCTCCTATTTAATTTCACTTAACGTTTTATAAGGAATTACCTTAAAATTCTCCATTGAATACGTATTCGAAAAATCATTTAAAGCTTCCGAAGTTGTTTCTTGCCACTGCTCCGTATCTAGATTCCATTCCATGCATGTCGCATCTTCAAAGCTATTAAATCGATATTTCTTTTCTAAATTCAGTCGACTACCATCAAATGAACTCACACTTGCTGTCCAGCTTTCTTCTCCATTAACTGTATAATTATAAATCTTATTATCATTTGTGATGGCATAATAATCTTGACTATAGCCAGCCACCCTCACATTCGATTCATCCTTAACGCAGTACTTTGCTTTTCCATCCTTGATGACATACATATCATAGAAGAAGTGAGCATCTTCAGAATAAGATCCAATCAAAAGCTCATCCACTCCATCCTCATTGATATCCATCAACGCATAACCAAAATGATCAAGATATGGATCATAGCTCATTTCGCGCATGGATAAAGGCATTGTATTTTCATCATATTCCTTATCTCCATTTAGAAATTCTACATACTCATTGATTGTATCCTTATAAATATCAATTACGTTCACCTCTTGTTTTTCACGCACAACCGGATCTGGCTTTGCCTCAGGATTTTTTTCATTAACTGCACATCCACCTAACGAAAGAGCTACAATTGAAGCGCTAAGAATCAAAGCTTTCCCTTTTCTTTGTTTATTATTATCTGTATACATACCCTTTTATCTCCTGTAACACTATCCCTTAAATTATTCTAGCACATTTAGTGATACTCAAACTTTTTTATGATACATAAAATCTATTTAATACGAATAAAATACACTTAATACACTTTGTCATGACTTCATCATTATATATTGGATACGAATTACGCAATTGCTCCTTAGGCAATACGGCCGTCTTATAAAGCATCATTAAGAATGTAAAACAGTTTGTCTTAATATATTCATCACAAGCTGAACATTTATAACTCACATTATCCGCCGGTAAAGTTATCAGTTGGTTTGTGATAATATAATTAATTTTTGCCGTTAAACACTCCATATTTGAAGCCTTGTCCTGCGTAACAGACGCTTTATTTATATGATTTTTATCTAATATCTTATCCGTAAATAAATCTAAGTAGTTTCCTACCTTTGTGAAAGTTTCCTTAAATGAATATTCCGCACTTTTTTCTAATCCATCCAAAAAGAAATACAATTCTTCATCATATTTTTTTAAACCATTAAACGTATTATTGTAGTGTACACACGTATTGTCATTATCCTTTGACTCCACTGACTTTACGGCCTCTTCAAATAGAGTTGTGGGTTCAAGATCCTTTTGAACCTGAGAAACAGCCGCAGTAAAAGGCTCTACCTTTACACTTTCAAATACCGGTTTCACATCATCTACTTTATTTTCCACAACCTCTTCAATATCTAATGGACTAAAGTCTGGTTCTGAAACAATTGTTTTTTCATCATTTAAACGAGAAAACCCAGAAAGCTTTTCTTCTATAGAATTTAATTGTTTTAAAATATTATTATAATTCGTATTTTCATTTGAAATTTTTTCTTCCAATAAACACTTCTCATCCATTAAACCATTTAATCTTGTTTGAGACTCCTCTTTTTCTGTTATTGAAGCCTTTCTTTGATCCATCAAGCCCTGTAACTCTGAATTCATTAAGCTCTTCTTAATCTCTTCCATTTCTGCAAGCTGTCTTTTCATTTCTTCCTGTAATTTTAAATTTTCTTGTTGATTACCAGATTAATTGCTAACACAAAATTCAAATTAAATTGTACACATAATTAGGTATCTTCAAATTATTTATACACATATATTCATATTAAATGTGAAACCCAATCATATAAAAATGGATACTCAATTTAGAATA
>NZ_QRVI01000039.1:0-920 GCF_003458715.1 Eubacterium sp. AF22-8LB | reverse complement strand
TCATATAAAAATGGATACTCAATTTAGAATATCCATTTGGTGTTGATATAAATATTTTAAGGCGTATGAAATTGAACAGGCGCTCTTTTCACATGATAATTTCTTATAGATTTTTTGACTGTTCTTTTGTGTTTCATATAAGTTTATCAGTTCAAACTGGAATGAGTTCACAAAATATGATTCGTCTTCATTTTCCATGAATTCATTTATTTCGACTCCTAGCAGCCATTTTAAATCATCTTTTACTAAATGGCATAGATAAGTATGTTCTGAGTTACCGCTATCTTTAACGGTTACTTTAAAATCAATACTTCCTTCAAAATGCACATCTTTTAATTCAGCAATTTCACTTTTTCTTGATGCGGATCCTGTTTCATATACAATCATTTGGTTCGTTTCTAATATCATCCTACTGACCTCTAACTCAATTCATTGTCGTTTACGGCATCCATTACAGTTTCCATACTGATTATCATTTCCTGCTTCTGTTCACCAATCAATAAACTTTTATTACAGATTTGATTGATCATTCGAGGAATGCCATTCGATGCATTGATAATTGCGTTCAGTGCATTATTATCGAACACTTCCTGATGACAGCCCACACCATCTAATTTTTCTTTTATATAGCGTTTTGCTTCTTCTTCATTTAGATTTTCTAAATTATGTGACATGATTATACGCTGTCTTAATGGTTCATGGCTTGATAGGCGTAACTGATTGTTTAACTGTGGCAGTCCTACCAGTAATACGACTGCATAGTCTTTTGAATCCATTTCAAAATTGAACAGTATTTTTAAATCGTTCAAGATTCCACTTTTCATATAATTGGCTTCATCAAATATAAATACGGGTGTAATTCTTTTTTCACGTTTATATTTTTCTATAATTGCCTGAATAGCTCGGAAGTTGTCGACTTT
>NZ_QRVI01000038.1 GCF_003458715.1 Eubacterium sp. AF22-8LB | reverse complement strand
GGTCAATATTGTACATTCTTAAATGATCAAAACTGTACATTTTTAAGTTGACATTTATACTCACCATTTAATTTGTATAGAAGCAATGTTAAAATCAATAAAATATTAGAATCATATCCATATAGATCTGTAGTATCAAAACAATGTATACGTCTATTTAATCCTTCTAAAGGAATTGTTTCTTCGCGAATATTAGTTAAAATAAGATCTAAATCTAACCAATCCTTTGATAAGTTAAAATCAGAAATAGATTCCGTTTGATTTTTAATAGCCTCCATATATAAGGTCATCATAATACGAGTATAGTCAACAATGTCTTGAAAAAAAACTTGTTTTGACTTAGAAATCGAAATGGCTCTTTCATAGTACTTCTGGGCATGTGTTTTTGGTTCAGCATCTTCAATTCGGTATTCTAAGATTTCATTTATTTTCTTAAAATACCATTTGATTAACTTATTAAAATTCACCTTATTCTTTAATTCAACCTTTTCAAAATGATCATACAATTTTTCTGCGATTCCTTCCCTAGAAGGTTCTTTCATAGACTTAAATTCAATGAAATTATTCAAATCTAATAAAACACAGTCACGAGTTACATCATCAAACTCTAACCATGTATTTTCAATTAATTCTCGTACTTCCATATTTACCTCTCTTTTTTATACGAATCCAATTAAATAATAAGTAATTTTATTGCAACAATAATAGTCGTATTCTTCATCATAGACATATTCTGCTCTTACAGAAAACAGAAGAACCTGCAAAGAACTCAAGCAAATATCACTTTTAATTCAGTGGGTTCACCATTACCACATCCGGTAGCTAATTCCTATTATAAATGTCCAATGTAAAAATATTGTGAATTCCATTCAATTTGTTGCGATTGTTCTTATTTGATCTAAAACGCCTAATTTTCATTATAGTAGATAAGGTCAGCTTTGACTTTTTATATAAATTAGAACCCTCAACAAAGAGGATTCTGTTTACTCAATATATATTTTAATACTACTTCCATTTTTTGAAAGTCAATTGGTTTCGTTATATAATCATTCATCTTTGCATCAAATGCTTTTTTCTTATCTTCCTCAAACGCATTGGCAGACATAGCTATAATTGGAATATTGGCCTTTTCAAATTGTGAAAGATGTCGAATACAATGTGTTGCCTTATAGCCATCCATATTTGGCATTTGAATATCCATTAAAATCAAATCATATGTGTTGGATGGTTGACGTTGGATTTCATTCACACAAAGAATTCCATCTTCTACAACCTTTACTTCAAAACCCATTTCACTAAGAATAGTACTTGTAATTTCTGCATTTAATTCATTATCTTCGGCCAATAAGATTCTTTTACCCTTAAAATCAATATCACATTCATTTGAAGATTCGATATTTCTATAAGTATAATCTTTATCAGCAAGCTTATGTGGTATGGTAATAGTAAAAGTACTACCCTTACCAAGCTTACTCTCTACTTCTATACTACCATTCATTAAGTCCACAAAGTTTTTGACAATAGCCATACCAAGTCCTGTACCTGGAATTTTAGATAGAGTTGTATTTCTTTCTCTTGTAAATAAATCAAATAAAGATGGCAAGAATTCTTCACTCATTCCAATACCAGTATCTGTAACCTTTGTTTGAATCAATACATATCCTTCTTTATCATAAGGATGTTCTTGTACATCAATCAAAACTTTACCACCTTCTGGCGTATATTTAATCGCATTACTGATTAGATTGGATAGAATTTCCTGCATCTTTGTAGAATCGACAATAACATATTTGTGTTCAACATTCACATTTTCATGTAATTCAATATTCTTTCTTGAAGCTTCTGCCGCAAATACACTACAAACAAGTTGAGATACATTTCCAACCACCTCAAAGTTTTCATCCAACTCCATCTTACCACTTTCAACACGAGCCATATCCAACACGTTATTGATAATAGAAAGTAATAATTTGCTGGATTGTTCAATCATTTCTTGATAATGAACCAGTTTAGGATTTGTTAATTCCTTTTTCATCAATTGAGAATATCCCACAATCGCATTCATCGGTGTACGAATATCATGCGACATATTAAACAAGAATATAGACTTAGCTTCATTCGCCTTTTCAGCCTTGATCTTTTCTTGGCGTAAAGCCTCTTCTTGTTCTAACTCACGCTTCTTTTCTTCCGTAAAATCACGATTTGCGAGTAATACACTCACTATATGACCATTCTCATCGTATTTTTGAGGTACAATCATCGAAAGAATCCAAGTTCCATCTGTCCTTTCACAAGTATGGAATAAGGAATTCTTTCCTTCAAGACGTTTTGCGATAGTCTTACTATCATAAAATTCAATACTACTCTCTCTAAATGGTTCGGTAATCAAACGATTTACTTGCTCTAATAATATATTATGATCCATCTGAGTATAACGCCCGTTTAAGCCGGGAATATTATTTCCTTTAATCAATTCCACATCGTCTGTCTCTAGATTAATCAAACAAATATAGGAATACCCAGCCGATAATGCCTCAACTTCATGTCGAGCCTGTTGCACCTGTTTACTTAAAATAATTGGAAACTCTTCATCTTCCAATTGTTCTTTATCTGGAATCGAATGATGAATATGAAGTACTTTCCATTGCCCATTTTTCATTCCATAAACAATAGTAAAGCGAGAATCCAAATGCATAATTGTAACTTCTTTATCATAAAGACCATAAATTTGAACAGATCCATACACAAAGACACATTGATCATCCACAATATTTTCTTCTATTTCTAAATCTTTAAATTCAAAATGAATATTCTTTCTTTTCTCCACATCAAATTTGAAAGAATTTAAAAAGTGCTCAATATTTTTAAAGAATTCTTGTTTTCCCGTACCAATAATACTCGCATTGGAATCTAAAAAATCTTGAATCGCAACATCACTCAATATATTCGATCCTAGATATGTTTCTAACAATTGTCTAGTAAGTAACTTAAAATCCTGCATAACCTCAACTCCACAAAATAAAGGCATCATCACAAATCAGACAATGCCACATTGTATTATTCAAACTGATTTGAAAAAAGATATATCATTACATATATGATACCACAAAATCTAGCTTAAGTTATTAATACTATCATCAATACTAGTTCCTAACATAGTATCATCTCTTTTTCATTCTAGAATTATTTTATAAAATGTAGTATCATACATGAAAAAACTAACTTGTGATGGATAAAGCTGGGTTGGCTGTGCCAGTAAGATGTAGATCGAGATGCCAATGCTTGTGGGGTTAGTTTATCTTTTTATACTAAATTCATTTCTTCTATTGCATGTAATAAATCATCTTTTTTAAATGTAATTAAATCCTTATCAGATATTTCATTCAAACTAGCCAAACGATTCGAATGTGCCTTTTTACTCTTATCAAACAAGTTACGCATTTCTCGACCATTCGCAAAATTATCTGGCTTATGATTACATAACTCATTTAAATATGACTTTAATGTATCTTGTGCTTCTAAATCCATCCTAAAATCATTTTGTTCACACAACAATCCAAAAATTAAAAATAATTCTTCTTCAGAATAATCATCAAAATGAATATATTCATTAAATCTAGATTTTAAGCCCGGATTTGATTGTAAGAAAGATTCCATTGGATCATCATATCCAGCAACAATCACAATAAACTCATCACGATGATCTTCCATCGCTTTTAATAAAGTATCAATGGCTTCTTGACCAAAATCATTCTCACCCTTAGCCAAAGTATAAGCTTCATCAATAAAGAGAATGCCACCCATAGCTTCATCAATCTTTTCCTTCGTTTTTAACGCTGTTTGTCCAACATATCCAGCCACCAAATCACCACGATCCACTTCAACTAAATGCACATTTTCTAAGATTCCCAATTGTTTATAAATTTTAGATAATAATCGCGCAATCGTTGTCTTTCCAGTACCAGGATTTCCCTTAAACACAAGATGTTTAGAAGTATTCGAAACCTTATACCCCCTACTCTTTTTAAGTTCGTCTATTTTCAATTCATTAATGATTGAATGTACCTGTTGTTTTACTCCATCCAATCCAATCATGGAATCCAATTGTTTTTGAAGATCTTCTAAAGATTCTTCAGACTCCACCTCAATTTCATCCTGAACCATTTCTTCTTTGACTCTATCAACAGCTAAAGGTTTCTCTTCTTGTTTAATATCCAATAGTTTAATGTATTGAATAAAATAATCCTTTATAATATCCTTCTTATCATTCTTATTAAACAAATAATAACGGCCTAGTTCATACACAAATTTTGCATACAAAACTTTTACAATAGGCATTAAATTTAATGTTTGAAAATCAGAAAACCAAGAATGAACAGAAATAACGTCATTCAAATTGTCTTGTGAACCAAGAAACACTTTATTAAAGTAATCCATACGAAGATCTGCATGATCTAAAGATATGATTTTTATAAACCCAGCAATATTATTTAAAATAACCTGCTTTACATTTAAATGACCACCATCTTTATCAATCAATTCCTGCTCTTTTGAACATGCCAATAATAATTTAGCCAATGATTGTTTTACATCTATATCCATAATTACAACCTTCTTTATGCATATTGAATTTGACTATGCAACGAATCATATAATTTCGATGCATCCTCACCCTCAATACCATTAAACATCTCAGAAATTTCTTTTTCCAATTCATTCTGAATTTCTTCACTCGTCTTTTCATGAAAAACATTCAATAAAGATGTATCTTGAAGAGTTAAAATAATTTCCTGATTATCAATCACTTCTTGTTTTTGATCTTGGACCTGTTCTAAGAACTCATTATAATACGTATCCATTTCATCCGTATTTAAACCTAAATCAAAAATGCCATGATCTTGCAACAACTCAATAAACCAAGATTGAGTTAGAGTATCATATAAACTCATCCACTTATTATGAGACGTATGCCAGACTTCATCACCACTCAAAATATCTTTATAGTTAAAATAATATTGTTCATCAAAGAAACGCAATGATGCTGTATACATTGAAAGCATCATAAATACAGTAAGAATCATATTGTCCTTATTATCAATCAAATCGGATTTTAAAGAATCAATCATCATATCCAAGACAACATATAAGGAATCCACTAACTTACGCATTTGTTCTTCACTATAAGGCTTTTGTTTCTTACGACAATCCAACATATCCTGATAATCACTAATCACCTTATTGTATTCTGCTTTAATATGAAGTGCAGTCCCTTTATTTAAAGTCTGTTGAACCTTTTCAATTGCACCAACAATCTCTTCTTCCATAGAATTTAATTTTTCATATAGAATCGCAAAAGTAGCCCAAGTCGAAACTAGATTCACACCATCCAAAATCAATCCTATATTTTGAATCTTAGATAAATTCTTCATCATCTTCATATTCTGATTTAATAATTTAGAATTCTTTTGAACTGCCTTTAAAACTTCTTTTGCAGCCACCTGCTGTTCTGCCTCTTTAAAAATGTTATTTAAAGCAACCTGATAGAACTTCTTAAAACGCTTATTCTTTTGACGAACTACGATTTCCATAAAATTCTTATCATTCAAGAATTTACGCAGTTCCTCTATTGTTTGTATTACCTCAATTTCATCCATACCTAGTCTCCATCCTTTAATTTGTATAAAAGCAATGTCAAAATCAATAAGATACAAGAATCCATATTATATGGATTATGGAAATCAAAACGAGGCTTACGCTTATTAATTCCAAGTGCTGGAACCGTTTCTCTACGAACAAAAGTAAGAATCGTATCCATATCCAAACATTCTTTAGATAAATCAAAATCAGAGATCAACTTCGATTGATTTTTAGTAACCGCCATATACAAACACATCATAATACGTGTATGATCCATCAAATCCTGAAAGTTTACTTCTTTAGATTTACTAATAGAAACCGCCTTTTCATAATACTTCTGTGCACGCGTCTTCTGTTTCGATGTTTCAATCTGTGATTCTAAAATCTCATTCAAACATTTAAAATATCTTTTGATCAACTTATTAAAATCACAATTATTCATTAGTTCAACCATCATAAAATGATCATATAACTTCTCAGCCACAACTTCCTTAGTTATATGTTTCAAGAACTGAAATTTAATATAAGCATTTAAATCCATCAAAACACAATCGCTAGTCACATCACTATAGTCTAGCCATGTTGATTCTACAAACTCTTTTGGTTTCATATCCTATTTCTCCTCATTATTAATATTTCCATTGAATCTTACCACTTGAAATATATTCATTAATGTAATCTATATCTTTTTCCCAATCACCAACCGCATCATCCATGTGAGCTTTCTTTCCTATAAATCGAATATTAAACTGTAGTTGTGACTTTATTTCTGAAGCCGTCATCAAATGATTCTTTAAAATAAAATTCAATAATTCATGTCTTGCACCTGTACTTAATCCATTTGCTCCTACACTATAACCAAACAATTTTAGTTTAGAAAACTCTCTTAAATCCATCTGCTTAAATACAATGGGCTGTCCTGTTTCACTTTCAAAACTTGCCGCGAAATAATTAATGTCCAAGTTGTATCTATTTAACGTTTGTATAAATGATTGTTTCATATCAAAATATTTATCACACCGACTACAATAATGCATAGGAATACTCACTATATCAAACGTTTTAGATTTAGGATTCTTATAAGCTAGTTTTACTACAACATCCTCTACAGGATGAATCCTTGTTGCATGATTGTTACTTGATCCAATCAATTGAATCTTATAAACAAGTCCAGGTATTCTTCGTACATCTGTATAAGATGTATTTTGTACTGTTACTTTCTTTTGTAAAACATAACATGAATTATCTTCTTGAACTGTTTCATCTTTATTTATTACATACATTATTGAATCTTGATATTCTTTATCTACAAACCGTAATCTGCCATTTTTAAAACTTTGTGGAAAATGATAAGACCGTTTATTTCCACTATAATCAACAAGAATATGCGATCCTTTCATTTGAACAAATATTCCTTTTCCATACGAAAGATCAACAATAGGCTGATTTATATATAAATCTTTGTCGAATCCAGTAGAAGATTGTTGATTTTTAGATTTTAAATAATCGAGATACGAAATTTCCTTTATTGACTTAATATAAAATCCTTTATCTTTATCAAAATCATCTTTCAAAATAAAATAATTTTGGCATTTTTTACAAAAATACATCCTTAATTTAATATCTTGTGAAGATTCATGGAATATAGGATACTTTCGTTCTAAAACCTGATGGCATTTATAACATACTTTGCCATCAATTAGTGAAGCTTTAATTGGAAACACATCAATGTTTTCATTTTTATTGTTTTTTTGTTTCTTTAGATTTTTATTGTTTAAAGAATTACTTCTCTTAAATGTTTCTACTATATTATTCAAAGTCTGATGCTTTATTAAATGAATTTTCAGAATATTAAAAACTTGAGTATAGTCATTTGCTATCTTACTATTTAAAAAATATGCATTATTTAATGGGTCATACATTGTTGGAATTTCATATAATGTATATTTTGAATTTTTAAAAAAAGATATTTCCTGGACATTTAATATAGTATTTAACTTTCGCATATCAATGTTATTTAACACGTATATAGTTTTAGGCAGATTGCGTTCAACACTTATATTTTCCTCATTAAATTTAATAAAATCTATGAATATCGTATTATGCTTTTTAAACAAATCTAGATTTCTTTCATAAATTTTAGTATTGATATAAAATCTTTTCGTTTTTTCATCATAACGTGATGGAATATAATAACATGTATTATTTGTGACTCTGAAATCAGTACATTCAATTAATTTTTCTTTGATCATCATTTTTTGAAGGTCTTTTTCTTCCATAATGCAAAATATACCTGGTAAATTATGCATTTTTTTGCTTTTTCCATCCACTCTTAAATTTCTAAAATTATAGATTTTAATTTTTCCCTCAGATTCTAAATACTTTACATCTTTATAAGTTGTTTCAGATATGTAATATTTATTTGAAACTTGATCATATTTTGCATGAATAATGTATTCATTTCGCTTTTTATCTGTAAATCTTTGTATATCAATAAATCCGAAGTTTTTAATGATTTTATCAAATTCATTATTATTTAAAACATACAACTCATTTGGAAGTAACTCATATTTATTTACGTAAGGAAATCCGTCTATATTTCTTTCATCGCATACTTTTATTTGAAGTTTATTTAGTGTATTAACAAAATTTTCATAAGTTTCTTGATTAATGTAATACCTTTGCATCGTATCATCACAGAATGATTTCACTCTATATAATTTATTATTATTTACAAACTCTTGTATCTCTACTAACGAGCAATTTTGTGATAACTTTTTTAATTGGGAATTGGTAACTAAATAAAACTCTCTTGGAAAAGGATAATACTTATATAAATTAACTACAGCATATCCTTTTGATGTTTGTCCTAATAATCCGCTTTTAATGCCCCTAACATTAATATAAGCTCTTCTACACTTAGGGCATTCACATGCACGAACTTTTCCAAATTTAATATAATTTGCTCCTAAATCTAGATTTGTATTTTCTTTAGTTTTGTGAATTGGACAATATATCATTAGTGAGAACTCCTTAATATGTTTTTTTATTTTTCAATAGTCAATAAAATATTTATTTATATTCTGATTATTCTAGCAATTTATTTCTAAAAATTTTTGACTTCATTGACTAATTAAATAATTACTAAATGTAACGACATCTATTTTATTAATAACCAAAATTATTTAATGTCTTAATAAAAATAAATTTCTTCATTCTTGCACAGTCAACACATATAACTATTATAGCGCTTTCAGCATATATTTGATAGGCTTAAAAAGTTGGCTTTTATTATTCTGATAAAAAAGACCAAATAGAACTCACTTCTTCTATTTGGCATCTTTTGAAAAAAATTATTGAATAACGGTTTCGAAATGTTTTGAGATATATTTCGTTTCTCAAATTGTAAAAAGCTAAATCACCTAACCAACATTCAAGTTTATAGTGATTATTAACTTATAACCAGGTAGAAAAATCATCTATATCTTCCCATAAACTAGTCAGTACAATATCATCACTCTTTGGCCTTATTACTTTTTCTTTATTAACTTTAACTAAAATAGGCACCTTAATAGCATTTCCAGTAATTACTGCTTCTCCTTGCCCTAAACTTGGTATCATTTGAAATGAGAATTTATCTAATGTGGGCATTGTATTTATCAGCATATTTAGATCATTATCATTTACTAACCTATGGATAATATAGTTATGTATTTGAGACATAATAGTTGGTGAAATATCTGAAGGTCTTTGACTTGCAATTGTTATAAAAAAGCCAAATTTTCTACCTTCTTTTATTATCTCTTCAAATATTCCAAGCCTATAATCTTGCCAATCATCACTATTCCTTCGGATTTGTCCATTTAAAATATTATGTGCTTCATCTATTATTAAATGTTTAGTTTTTTTAACTGTCTTACATGATGTCACATATTCTTTATGATCATCATAAATCATTTTGGAAAATAACATTGGAATTAGTCGAGTTGTTTCTTGATTAGCATCTGCAAGTGAGATGATATTCATAAAAGCATATGAATCACTAATATTGTCGACTAAGTCAATTACTTTTTCTAATGAATTTAATGAATTTTCAATTCTTTTAAACAAAGGATTGATATATTCTAGATTTGTTGATTTCCAAGCAGATACATAAATCCTTTGAAAAGCTAAAAAGTATTTTAACTTCTCAAATTCAGAAGAGTCTTCAATTATAGATATAACATCATCTTCAATCTCATTGATTTTTAATTCTTTTATGCCATATTGTGATAATTGTTCACCATCAATATAGCCATCCTCAATTTTTAAATTTCCATAATCATTATAAAAATGCAACTTTTTTAATTTATCTAACAAAAATGTATTTACATTCATTTTTTCAGCTACTTCTACCCAGTCATATAAGCTATTAGCATTAACAGATTTATGACTTACTATAATCCTTTTCAACAAACCTATTTCCATTTGACCAAATGTAGAAGCAGAATTTCTAACTTTTTCATTATATGTTCTCATGGCATTTCGTAAAAAAGGAACTTGAGTACCCGGCTTAGCATCAAATAAGATAGATAAAATGTCTGCATCTAAAATATAATCTTTTAAAATTGGAAGTTTCTGCCCACCACACTTCCCAGTATTGATTGTAAAAACCTTTTTAAATTCATCACTTAAGGCAAATTGATTTTCTTGAGTGTATTCACCATTAAAATCTATCACAAAAAACTGTGAACGTTTTTTCATATTTTCAGCATATTTTGTTTGAAATAATTCTTTATATAGTTTATGTAAAGTATTTGATTTACCACTACCAGTGTTACCAAATATTCCAATATGTGATGCAAAAAATCGGTTTACTGGTATATTGATATCATATTCTTCTAGAATTGATTTACCGATATTAACAGTTAATTCATTTTTATAAATACCATATATAAGATTTAATTCGTCTTTTGTTGTTAAAGTTACTACATTACCAATCATCGGTACATATTTACTAGTAACATGAAAATTATTGTTTTCTATTACACCTTTTACCTTTAAACTTATTATACGTTTAATACTGTTTTTCGAAAACGTATTATCAAATTCATCATTACTAACATCGTTTTGCAAATCGATAATTTTTTCAGAAAAAACAGTTGCAATAATTTTAACATCATTTTGGTTGATAGTTAAATAAGCACCTACCTTAGGGCCAGTTAAAATATCTCCATACCAAATATAATCTGAATCATTTGTTTCATTATACATACCAACTTTAGATAAATTGCCATCAACTTCAATAATAACACCTACTCTTTTATTCTGTTTCATAATTAGCCTCTGACTTAATAAACGTAGTTAAATCGGCGAATGTAAAATTTTTTAACTGTTTATCGTCTTCAATAAAATTATTTGGAGATATTAAATGTAGATTAGATGGAATATTCTTTAAATTTAAATTATCTTTAATTACATTTATATCATCCTCAGAATAAGTAAATATCATTACTATTAACTCATTAATTTTTAAAGCTCTTTTTACCATTTTTGCAATATGCTTATCTTGAAATGAAAAACCTATAACAATTAAGACAGACTGAGGTTTATCTAGTTCAAGTTGAAAAATTCGTAGCATTTCATGAAAATGATTATTCATGAATGTTTCCTCAGCTTCTACACCAGTAGGAGGAACTTTGACAAAACCTTGTTGGATAGTATTACAAACTTCAATATTTTCATCTTTTTTAGCCCAGTTTATAGATCCATGTGGTTTAAGTAAATTAATCACTGTCAACTCATCAGTATAATTATCATTAAGGCCACGATAAGATGTTGTCCTATTAAAATTAGAACCATCTAAATATTTATGAAAATATCCACTTGTTCCATCATTAAATATAAAATTATTGGTTTGAAGTAATCTATCTATCGCATTCTCAATAAACAAATCATAATTAGTTGTAAAAACATTAACTGATTTTGGAGTAATTCTAGAATTCGCCTTATCCATTAAAGCTAATATCTCTTTAAAAAAATCAGTATATGTATCTGCGATACTTTTACTATCTCCTTCTAATTTACCAACCAACAATGATTCCATAGCTTCTTTAACGCTTTTCATCAAATCCTCATTTTTTTCTTCAGAATTTTTACCCTCACAATCTTTCATCAATTTGATTGCTGGATATGAAGCCCCCGACCCTATTAACACATTAAGTCTTTTTGTAATCATTAATGTCCGTAAACTTTCAAGAATTTTTAAATTACATTTGATAAGAATCAACTCCTTTCTTTCAAAGTCTTCAATTCCTTGACAACTTCATACTTAATTCCAGTATCAATCACTTCAAAATGCTTTCTACCACAAAGAATCTTTTTCTTTTCAGACCCCTTAAGATCATTGATGTTTTCTGTACCCTTAGTTTCAGCTACAAAATACAATTTTTCTCCTTCAAACGTATTTAATACAACTGCCCAATCCGGATTATAATTTCCAATTGGTGTATCAATCTTAAATCGACTTGGTAATTTTGCATATAGAAGAACATCGTCATCATTTTCTGCATCTATCGCAAATTCACGTTCAATTTCTGAATCATAAATTACATGGTCATAGATATTTTTATCAGAAGAAACATCTAATACATTTCGATCCTTATATCCATACAATTCTTCATCATTGAATATGAAATCTTGTTCGTAATAGTCATCCACTTTTTTGTATTTGATTCCTTCAGTTAAGTTTTCTTTCTTAACAGACAACAAGATTTTTGATACTTGTTTGATCCATTCTTCTGGATTTTCATAGAATTCTTTTAATCTACCTGACTTAGATACAATTTCAATAATTGTCTTTCTTAATAAGTCAGTTGAATCCTGTAATCTACGAATAAAATCCGGATATGTCATTGTATCAAATTCATATACTGCACCTAGTTCTCTCACTTGACTACCCACATCTTTTACACCTTGTTTTGTAATGTCTACATTTGTGATTTGAGCATCAATCTTGTCTGGACGAATACGAGGCATGTTTTGAATTTGTTCAACAGCTTCCTTTTTAAATTTATCCATATCCATATTGATTGTATAAACCGTCTTTTGTTTGATTTTATTCCATAAAGACACAAATTCAGGAGAAAGTTGAACCTCTTTATTTAATTTAACAGGAACCTTTGTAGAAGCATCCTTAATTTCAATTTCTCTAGAAAGATTATCAATACGCTTCATTACTTTTGAAGTAAATGATTCATATTGTTCAGGTAATACAAACTTATCATCATGCTTATCCTGATGATATTTATTTGTTATTTTACCCTTAGAAGTCATATACTCGTTTTTGACCAAGTAATTATAAATTTCTTCAGACTGTTTCTGAGACAATTCTATCAACGTACCATCATATTGTTTTACGGCAATACCAGTAAAACTAATTGGCTCAATAATACCAAATTTAAAGTTATCATTTTCAAGTTCTTTTTGAAGTGTACTCGCAAAATCCTTATAAGATTCATTCGCAATTACACTTAGAGTATTAAACTTAGAATCTAATACACGCTCTCCATTTTGATTAACACAAATGCGTAAACCACGCCCAATCTTTTGACGTTTTGTCATAGTATCTTTAGTTTCTACTAAAGTACAAACCTGGAATACATTTGGGTTATCCCAGCCTTCTTTTAAAGCTGAGTGGGAGAAAATAAATCGAATAGGTTCATCAAAAGATAATAAACGTTCTTTATCTTTCATAATCAATTGATAAGTTGTCTCATCATCATTTGTAGTTCCACTAGAATTTTTTACTCTTCCCTTACCATCCTGTGCAAAGTAGCCATCATGCACTTCCGTAGGATCTAATGAGATATAATCGCCATATTTTTCACGCAATACTTTATATTTAGGAAGATTGATCAATTTTGTATATTCTTCTTCAAACCAACGCTGATAATCCCCTTTTTCATCATCTCTAGAATAGTCGCGGTACTTACTAACTTCGTCAATAAAGAATAAACTTAGTACTTTTATACCTTGCTTAATATAGGATGTTTCTTTATTTAAATGCATCTCAATCGTTTGACGAATCTGAGCACGCTTTAAAGCAGTCTCATCTACATTACCGATAATTTCTCCAACATAAAGTCTCTCACCATTTGAGAAATCAACATATTCATCGCCTGGATTACATGAAATATTATCAATAATAAAGCCATTATCCTTGTAGTAATCTACCTCATTAGATAATTCCCACAAATCATCTCTTGTTTTAGCTGTAATTGTTTTCTTATCTATTATACCCGTTTTCTTGTTATTCATATAAATCTCTAAACGACATGTAAATACTTTTTTTAAAGATACACTCACCAATCTAACATAAGGCTTCGTGCTCGCTTCATTACTTGTAATAGAAGCCACCTCAATATGCTTAACAAGATTCTCTTGATATGCATCAACTGGAGTTAAACGATACATTAAATCATACATTTCTTTATGTGTAGCTGAATAACGCAATGTACATAAAGGATTCAATGAAGCGATGGCTTCCTTAGATTTTTTAGTACCATCTACAGACTGTGGTTCATCAATAATTACAATTGGATTTGTTCCAGCAATCAAATCAATTGGCTTATTACCATTTAATTTATCACTCGTTCTATGAATCAAGTTTGCCTTTGTTTCTTTAGAAGGATCTGTAAAGCTCTTTCTAAACGCATCAATATTAATAATCATGATTTCAATATTTGTGCTCGTCGCAAACTCTCTAATTCGTTCCAAGTGATTTGAATCATAAACAAAGTAGTTATAAACAACATTGTCATACTTTTCTATAAAATGCTCTTTAGTCGCATTTAAAGAACTGTTTACACCTTCCTTAATCGCAATACTGGGAACTACAATAATAAACTTAGTAAATCCATAACGTTTATTAAGCTCTAAAATTGTTTTCGTATAAACATACGTTTTACCAGTACCCGTTTCCATTTCAATCGTAAAGTTTCTCTTCTGTAGATCCTTTGCCATTTGAATATCATTACGCTCCTGGATATTTTGTACATTATCAAGCATAGTAAAATCATCAATAGACAGCTTATTTGAATGTCCAATAAAATAGTCTACACCTTCTGTATCAAAATCCAATTTATTTCTATTTGGTACTATGTCAAGAAAAAGGACTCATAAAATAGATAAATTTTAAATTTTAATG
>NZ_QRVI01000037.1 GCF_003458715.1 Eubacterium sp. AF22-8LB | reverse complement strand
GTGCTCATCTATATTACCAAATACTTTATTCTTTGTAAACCCCTTTTTTAAAAAAATTTTTAAAAAAAGAAAAGAAGATTCATTCAGCTCCGTCAAACCTACTAAAATCTTCTTCTCCAAAGAAATTTGTTTTGCATACTATATTGATTCGCGCTATCATGTATTGCTTGTTATTCTTACAAGTTTTCAAGTATTTCAAACAAATTCATAAAGCCCTTTAATTTAGCTTTATCTACACCTTTAGTTTACTGAAATTTAACACTTTTTTCAATATGAAAAAGCATTATTTTTGATAGAAAATTTCCATCAAATCCATTAAAATAAACATGGTGATAAAAATGAATGAATTATTATATGAACAATGTCGATCTTTAATAGATCCAACCCTTCCAAACATCGCAAACATTTCTAATTGTATTGCCTTACTGTATCATGAAATGAACCATATCAACTGGTTAGGTTTCTATATTTGCGACGACACAAAACAAGAATGTACCTTAGGTCCTTTCCAAGGTAAAGTAGCCTGTACAAGAATTCCATACGGCAAAGGTGTTGTAGGAACATGTGCATCTACTTCAACAACACAGCTTGTACTCGATGTACATCAATTTCCGGGTCATATTGCCTGTGATTGTGCCAGCAATTCAGAAATATGTATTCCTATAAAAAAGGATGACAAGAACCTTGCCATCCTAGATATTGATTCCTTTGAATATGCGAATTTCTCAAAAACCGATCAAGAACAATTAGAAAAAATCGCACAATTATTTATTGAACTTTTCTAAGTGCATAAATAAAATCTAAATCCGATTCGCTCTTTAAAACATCTAAACCATCCAAGATATCTTTAGCCAAAGCTTCATCCACTACATTGACAAGAAAGGATTTTGTCAATCTTCGTTTAGAATGGAGAAAAGCCCTTTGAACGATAGTCTTACCCAATTGAAATTCATGCGCAAATGCCTGTACCAATAAACTCTTTTCTGGATTCACCCCGATTAGAAGGTTACAGGCATTTTTTTCATTGCATAATGCTAGACTGCCCTTAAAAGTTAATGCATCATTGACATCCACCTTCAATAAAGAGTCATCAAAATTGCCCCAATACGCAAAACTATAAACAGGATGATTCGAACGATATACATCTTTATAGTGTAAAAACAAATTCGTACAATCCTTATATACTTCACTCGGTGTATATAATGCATGGTAACCCGGAAGATTTTCTCGTACATCCTTCCATGCTTCGAATGGATATTTATTCTCAAGACAAGCAGGGTCTAAACAAGAATATGAAAAACATGGCATATATAAACAACCCTGATCTGTAATCAACTCCTGCAAAGTTTCAATCAACATTTGATAGTCCCCTACCAAACCACTATATCTTGATAAATCAGCTTCTAATAATACAAAGCTTCCCTTTTTAATTCCTAAATCGATGAATATTTGTTTAAAGTCTTCTTTTGTATAAATTTCCATGCACTTATTCTAACTTTTATTTATAGCTCTGGCAAGTTTTAACCGCCTTTTTCCAATTTGAATACAATTGATCCATTTCTTTTGATGTCTTTTCAGGAACAAATTCCTTTTGAAGATCGACACCCAATTCATCAAGTGTCCAATATCCACAAGATAATCCTGCAAGATAGGCAGCTCCTAATGCCGTTAATTCATTCGTCTTAAAACGTTGCACAGGCATTTGTAATAAATCACTTTGGAACTGTAATAAGAAATCATTGGCTGCTGCTCCACCATCTACCTTTAATGAGGATATATTTATTTGACTATCCTGTTTCATTGCATCTAAAACATCCTTTGATTGGTAAGCCATTGATTCTAAGGCTGCTCGTACGATATGGTTTTTATTTGCTCCAAAGGTCAAACCTAAAATACTGGCCTGACAAGCATCATCCCAATATGGTGCTCCCAAACCTACAAAAGCAGGAACAATATAGACACCATTGGTATTTTCAACACTTTCAGCCATAGCCTGTGTTTCCTTTGTGTTTTCAAACAACTGCATCTGATCACGAAGCCATTTCATCAAGCTTCCTGATACGAAAATACTTCCCTCCAACGCATAATCTACCTTATCACCAATTTGCCATGCCACAGTCGATAATAAACCATTTTTTGAATGAACGATCTTATCTCCTGTATTCATCAACATAAATCCACCTGTGCCATAAGTATTCTTGATCGAGCCTGCTTCGTAACAGCCTTGACCAAATAAAGCAGCCTGCTGATCACCTACAACTGAGCAGATTGGAACCTCTTGTCCAAAGAAATGATAGGATGCCGTATTACAATATGCATACGATGTTGGCTTTACTTCTGGAAGCATTTGTCTAGGAATATCGAATAAATCCAATAATTCTTCATCCCATTTTAAATCACGAATATTAAACAACAAAGTACGACTCGCATTGGATACATCCGTAATATGTGTTTTTTCTCCGGATAGCTTCCAAACAATCCAGCTATCCATTGTTCCAAATAATACATCGCCTTTTTGTGCCTTTTCATAGACATCTGGATTATGATCTAAAATAAAACGAATCTTACTTGCAGAAAAATAAGGATCAATACGAAGTCCTGTTTTTTCCTTTACAATTTTTTCATAGCCCTTTTCTTTCCAATTATCACATATACCTTTTGTCTGTTTTGACTGCCAAACAATAGCCGGACTTACCGGAAGGCCTGTATGTGCATCCCATAATACACTTGTCTCTCTTTGATTACTAATGCCAATAGCCGCTACTTGTTCTGGACTGATCTTACTTTTTAAAATAACCTCACTCATTACAGCTAAGCATGCCAGCCAGATTTCATTGGCATCTTGTTGCACCCAGCCTGGATGCGGATAGGATATTGTCGTTTCTTTTTGGGCAATTTCAACCACATTTGCCTGCTTATCAAATAAAACAGCACGCGTACTTGTAGTACCGTGGTCAATTGCTAAAATATATTTTTGCATAGAATAAATCTCCTTATATGTCTTATTTTATTCTTTTTGTAAGCCCTTTACAAGATTTCCTATACAAAATAAAAGAGATGTCAAAAAACATCTCTTAGCTACGAAGTGTTGCGTTGCAATCCTTTTGAATATGCTCAAGAATAGCTTCAAACACTTGGTTAAGTTCTTCTTCTTTTAATGTATGAGAATCCGACTGGAATGTGATTGAAAGGGCAACTGATTTTTCATCCTTGCTTACATGTTCACCTTCGTATACGTCAAATACTTCTACATCACGAATGATCATTTCTTTATTTAAACGACCTTGCTTATTAATTGTATCTACAACCTTTTGTACTGGCATTGCACGATCTAAAACGAATGCCAAGTCACGAGACACACTTGGATATTTTGAAACTGGAGTGAATTTGATTTTTGATTTCTTTACATCAATCAATGCATCAAAATCAATTTCAGCCATTACAATATTCTTTCCATATTGAGGATGGATATCACCTAATAAACCAACACAATCTTTTCCAAGCATGATCTTCGCACTGCGATATGGATGGAAATGTTCTGTATCCATATTGTTTTCTACAAAAGAAATTCTTTGAGCTGCAATACCAATTTGTTCTAAGAATGCTTCAACCAAGCCTTTTAGTGTATAGAAATCACTAGGTGTTACATCATTAGTCCAGCGAGTTTGCTGTAAGTTTCCACTCATCGCAATTGCCAAATGCATTTTAGCTCCACTGACACCAGCAACATCACTTAATTCAAATACATTGACATCTTTGATATTACGTGAACGGTTATATGAAACAACATCTAATAAACTAGGTAAAATGCTTGTACGAATATAACGACGTTCTTCGCTCATTGGACTTGCAAGTTCAATTGCTTCATCCTTATTTAAGATCGCATTATCCTTCTTTTCTGTGCTGATCAAAGTATATGTTAAGCAATCCTGTAAGCCTTGGCTGCACAAAAATTGGCGTGCCTGACGAATCATTTGTTGCTTATATGTTAATTTACCTTCTGTCATAGGCATTACTGGTAAAGTACTTGGTAAACGATCGTATCCCAACATACGAATCACTTCTTCACTTAAATCAGCCATACCTTCCATGTCTGTTCTTGAGCTTGGAATATGACAAGTGATTGTTGTGTCGGTTACTTCTGGTTCAAAGTCTAGACGTGCAAATACATCCACAACTTCATCTAAATTAAAGTCGGTACCTAAACGATTGTTGATTGCTTCTAAAGTACATGTGATTGATTTTGGTTCGTAAGGAACTTGTCCATATTGTACAGTTTCTTCAATACCATCAGCATCAGCATATTCAATCAATAATTGAACGGCACGATCCAACGCTTTCTTACTTGCCAAAGGTTCAATTCCCTTTTGGTAGCGGACACTTGCATCCGTTGAAAGATTCAAACGACGAGCTGTATTACGAATCGCAACATGATCAAAGATGGCACATTCAATAATAATAGAATCTGTCGTGTCTAAGATTTTAGAGTCATCTCCACCCATAACACCAGCAATACCGATTGGCTTACCTTGATTTGTAATCACAATATCTTCTGGCTGTAAATGATAAGTTACACCATCTAATGCTGTATATTCTTCATCAAAGCCATCCGCTACAACAATACTTTGACTAGGTAAAGACTTCGCATCATAGAAGTGCATTGGCTGACCTGTTTCTAACATAACGATATTCGAAATATCAACAATATTATTGATTGATTTTACACCACTGGCAGCTAATAATTCTTTCATCCATTTTGGACTTTCTTTAATCGTTAAATGGTTAATAACTTTTCCATAGAACAAAGGACACTTGTCTGTTTTACTTTCTACATGCAATTGACTAGGAACACCTACATCACTAGCACCTGCATATTCTGGAAGTTTTACTTCACGATTTAAGATAGCTCCAGCTTCTTTTGCCATATTGAATGCAGCTAAACAATCATTACGATTTGGTGTTAAACCAATATCTAACACTTCATCATCTAAGCCTAAATAGCCTAATGGATCTGTATTTCCTACAGGTGCATCAGTTGGCAATACTTCAATTCCACTTTTTTGTTCATCATTTAAGCTAGAAGGATCCACTCCAAGCTCTAATAGTGAACAAATCATTCCATTACTTTCAACGCCACGAATAACACCGTTCTTAATTTCTCCGCCAGGTAAAACTGCACCTGGTAAAGCTACAATGACATTTTGTCCAGCAGCGACATTGGGTGCGCCACAAACAATATTTACAACTTCATTTCCAATATTGACAGTTGTGCAGTGCAAATGATCACTGTCTGGGTGATCCACACATGTTTCAACATGTCCAATCACTAAATTTGTTCCTTGTGATAAATGTTCAATACCTTCTACTTCAAAGCCAGCATCCGTAATACGTTTTGCCATTTCTTCAATAGAAAGATCTTGTACATCCATATATTGACTAAACCATTTTCTTGAAATACGCATCTTTAAATCCTCCTACTCATAACGCTTGAACGTAGAATTGAATCGTTTATCATTTGTATAGAAATGACGAATATCATCAATACCATATTTCAACATTGCAACACGCTCAATTCCGACACCGAACGCAAAACCACTACATTTTTCTGGATCATATCCAGCCATCTTTAATACGTTTGGATGTACTTCTCCTGCACCTAGAATTTCAATCCATCCAGTGCCTTTACATGTTGGACATCCTTTTCCGTTACAAATATGACAAGAAACATCCACTTCTACACTTGGTTCTGTGAATGGGAAATAGCTTGGTCTAAAACGAATTTGACGGTCTTGGCCAAATAATTTTTTAGCCATGAACTCTAAAGTTCCTTTTAAGTCCGCTAAAGTGACTTTTTCACCAATAACTAAGCCTTCCATCTGCATGAACTGGTGTGAGTGTGTCGCATCATCATCGTCGCGACGGTATACCTTACCTGGACATACAACCTTGATTGGTAAATTTGGTGCACTTTCTTCTAATACAACCATCTGGATAGCTGTTGTGTGCGTTCTTAATAAACGATTTGGATCAATATATAAAGAATCCTGCATATCACGTGCTGGGTGATCCTTAGGAATGTTGGCTCTTTCAAAACAATATTCATCATCTACGATATCATCACCTTCAATAACCTGATACCCTAAACCAATGAATAAATCCTCTAATTCTTGGCGAACAAGGTTTAATGGGTGAGCATTACCTAATTCCGGTTTACGTCCTGGTAATGTGATATCGATTTTTTCAGCTTCAATCTTTTTCTGCATTTCTAAAGCTGCCAATTGTTCTTTCTTTTCTTCAATCATTTTAGAAAGATCTTGTTTCAACTGGTTGACCTTTTGTCCAAAGATTGGTTTTTCTTCTTTTGACAAATCCTTCATGCCCTTCATCAATTCTTGAACAGGCCCTTTTTTTCCTAAATACAAGACACGTAGATCATTTAATGAAGATGAATCCTTCACATCTTGAATTTTTTGTGTAGCTTCCTGCAAAAGCTCTTCAATTGTTTTCATGTTGTTCTTCCTTTCCCTAAAAACCAAAAAAAGACGATGCAAGAACGACAAATGCCGCGTTACCATCTTGCTTCGTCTTGATAGACACACTTAATTGACCATGATAACCGTATGAAACGGAAGAGGTTTTAACTCTTGCTCAAAGGTGAATTCACTATTCCTACTTATATAAATCTTTCACCAAACGATTTATTCTCTTATCTAAGCGTTAAATAGCTACTATGTCTTCTCATTGCTTTAACATTAAAAATTATATCGAAGTCCATGTTTTTTTTCAAGCCGAAGTATGGTAAACTTTTCGTATGATTCAATCGGTAAACAATAAGAAAATAAAAGAATACGCCAAACTGATTCAAAAAAAAGAACGTGATAAAACCGGTCTTTTCCTAGTTGAAGGCGAACACATGGTTAAAGAAGCATTTAACGCAAATGCTCTACAGGAGTTATTTATACTTGAAAACATTGAATGTCCTGTACAATTCAATTATGAAACGGTAACGCAACCGGTATTAAATAAGTTATCTAATCAAAATTCAAATTCAAAGATGATTGGTGTATGTAAAAAACTAAGTTTAACTCCCATAAAAGAGGAAAATATTCTGCTTTTAGATAACGTACAAGATCCAGGAAATGTAGGAACCATTCTAAGAACCGCTCATTCTTTTGGCATAGATTGTATTTATATGTCAAAGGGCTGTGCCGATATCTACAATCCTAAAACAATTCAGTCAAGTCAAGGTGCTTTATTCTTTATCCCTGTCATTCAAACAGATTTAATAGAAGAAATTAAAAACCTTCAATCCAAAAATATCGAGGTTTACGCAACAGCTTTACACGATAACCATAAAGACCTTCAGGATATTAAGCCAAACGAAAAATACGCGATTCTAGTTGGAAATGAAGGTCAAGGTGTTCGCAAAGAATTGATTGACTTAAGTAATCACATTGTCAAAATTGAAATGGAAACTTTTGAAAGTCTAAACGTGGCCATTGCCGCATCCATTTGTATGTATACATTTAAATACGCAAAAAGGTAGCACTAGCTACCTTTTAATTTTTTCCATTCAATCAGCGAATAGATGGCACATATAAATTCTGTAACGACAAAGGCATACCATCCTATGTTAATACCAAAACATTTCATCAAGCCATATGTCAATGGAATCAAGATGACAAGTTGTCTAGCCAAAGTGATGACTAAAGAAGTATTTGCCTTATTTAAAGCCTGGAAGGCTGCACATAGCACCATACTGATACCGGCAAACACAAAGCTAAAGCTAATGATTTTTAATGCAGGAACGCCTAATCCATACATTTCTTCATTGGCACTGAACATGGCTAATAATTGTTTAGGGAATAATTGGAAAACAATCGTTCCTATAGCCATAATACCAATGGATAAAATCAATGAAAATTGAATCGCATCCATAGCTCGATCCTTTCGTCTTGCCCCATTATTATAGGCAACGATAGGAATCAAGGCATTGGTAATTCCAAGTACTGCCATATTCAAGAAGTTTTGCAGCTTATAGTAAACACTAAATACGGTAATGGCCATAGCTGATATTGGCGCTAGAATCATATTCATAAAGACTGTCATAAAGCTTAATACGGACTGCATTAAAATAGCTGGCACACCTACTTGATAGATGCGAGCTAAAATGTCGGTAGAAAAGCTAAAGTTAGAACCTTTAATTTCTAATGAATCAATCTTTTTCTTTGTGATCCAATACCCAATCATCATCCCACAAAATTGACCAATTACTGTCGCAATAGCTGCTCCAGTTACTCCCATTCTTGGTAGACCAAACCATCCAAAGATCAATATAGGATCTAGGATAATATTGATAATGGCTCCAGCTCCTTGCATAACCATGTTGTAAATGGCATTTCCTGTTGCCTGCATGACTCTTTCAAAGATGATTTGTACAAAGATACTGAAGGAAAACATCGTACAAATACGAATATATGTATTGGCTAGTGAAACCACATTTGAATCGGATGTAAACCATGATAAGAATACATTAGAAAATAGTAGGCCTAAAACCAAGAAGACAATTCCATTTAAAAAGCCTAATAGGATTCCATGCATCATTGTGTTATTCGCATAGTCAAATTTCTTTTCACCTAAGTATCGTGCCAATAGTGTATTAAAGCCAACGGCTGTACCACATGCAATCGCAACCATAATGGTTTGAACCGGATAACATAACGATACAGCTGTTAGTGCATCGCTTGAAATCTTGGCAACAAAGATACTGTCGACAATATTATATAATGCCTGAATCACCATTGAGATGATGATAGGCAAACTCATAGAAATCACTAATTGTTTGATTTCCATATGTTCCATTTTATTTTGTGTAACATCCATTAAAAAATACCTCCCCTATGTTTTGGCAGTTTCATAGGGGATACCAAAACGAAATAAATGCTAAAATAAGTTAATATATTTTTCCTATTTTGTCAAGTCAAGAACAGATTCACCAATTAGATTGGATGGCTTTGATAAATCAAAGTTATCTAGAATACTCGCTCCAATAGTTCCAAAGGAACTTGTATCATTCAATATACCATGTTCTTTCATACTTAGCGAATACATTAAGCATGGTACACACTCTCTAGTATGATCGGTTCCTTTATATGTAGGATCATTTCCATGATCGGCAGTTATGATCAATAGTGTATCGGAGTCTATCTCACTAAGTAATTGTCCTAATAAAAGATCAAAGTCTTCAAGCTCATCCCCGTAGCCAGAAACATTTCTTCGATGGCCCCATTTGGCATCAAAATCAACTAGATTGGTAAACAACAAACCAGTAAAGTCTGTTTTCATTTCTTCCATAGTTTGAAGCATACCCTCATGACTGGATGTAGAGTGAATACTTTTGGTTATGCCTTGTCCATTAAAGATGTCAGAAATCTTACCAATACCAATCACATCCAATGCGTTTGATTTTAATACATCAAGTACGGTTTCACTTGATGGAGACAAAGCGTAATCATGTCGATTGCTCGTACGTGTAAAGTGACCTACCGAATCTCCAATATAAGGGCGGGCAATAACTCTTCCTACCTTATATTCTGGTTTCAGCGTTATTTCTCGAGCTATTTGACAAACACGATACAATTCATCTAAGCCTGTCACTTCTTCATGCCCACATATTTGTAGAACACTATCAGCTGATGTATACAAAATCAATTTCTTTCCACCAGACTGAATCTCTTCCATGGCCAATTCATCTAAAATTTCTGTTCCACTTGCACTCTTATTTCCAATAAAGACATGGCCAGTTAATCTTTCTAATTCCTGAACCAATTCATCAGGAAAACCGTTTTCAGTAAATGTTTTAAAAGGTTTTGTCGTATGAATCCCCATCATTTCCCAATGACCTGTCATTGTATCTTTGGAACAACTTGCCTCATTCATCTTAAAAGCATATCCTAAAGATTGAGTGGATACTGCACTTGGATGAAGATTTCCTAAACCTAATTTATATAAATTGTCTATCTTTAAATCCGGGCGATATTCTAGGATATGTCCAAAAGTATCGGCACCTACATCATCAAATTCTTTGGCATCTGTAGCTTGTCCAATCCCAAAAGAATCAATAACGACACAAACTATTTTTTTGTATTTCATAAACGAATCGCACTTTCTAAGGCAAGTGTAATCATCTCATTAAAAGATGTTTGTCTTTCTTCGGCACTTAAGTGTTCATTTGTACATAAAGAATCCGATACAGTTAAAAGACAAGCCGCCTTTTTATTCAATACCTTGGCATTGTGGAATAGGGCAAAGCTTTCCATTTCGACACAAAGTGCATCGTGTTCTTCGACCATTTTTTCTGGTTGTTCCAAATCTTTTTCATAATAGAACACGTCACTAGAATGCGTATTTGTTTCTACAACAGGAATTGATACCTCTTTACTCACAGATTCAATTAAATTATTTAAATCTTCATCCGGATACTGCATCGTAGCCGTATCACCACTTTGTGCTAGTGCATAAGTTGATTCTGAATAGGCACCTTTCACTAAAGCCACAGACTTCATCGGTAATTTTTCAGAATAGCTTCCTGTACTTCCGACACGTATAATGGCATCTACATTATAAAATTTGAACAGTTCATAAGAATATATTCCCATACTAGCCATTCCCATTCCAGATCCCATAACAGATACGCGTTTTCCTTTATAGGTACCTGTATATCCGAGCATGCCTCGTACATCATTAAATAAAACAGGATTTTCTAAAAAATTCTCAGCAATTAATTTTGCTCGTAAAGGATCGCCTGGCATTAATACGACTTTTGCGACATCTTCTAAATTTGCTCTATTGTGTGCTGTTGACATAATTTTCCTCCTAAAAAATAAAGACCAGTCGAAGCTGGTCTTTCCATCTTAATATTGTCCTGGGTTATACTTAAATGCATTAGGTACAACATGATTTGGATCATACTTCTCTAAAATTTTACCATATCTTTCACGATAATCGTTGTCGATTTCCAATTGAGGAATGACTTTTGTTCCCTCTTCAAAGAAGTGCTTTGATCCACGTCCCATTTCTTGTCCACGTCTAGTGTGTTTATCTAAGGCGATATCTGGAACTTCCATAATTTTTCCCATGGCTGCTTCTTTAATAATAATATTCTTTAAATAATCACTTGAACGATCCTTTGTACTAGCACAAAGCAAACGAATTGCATGAATAAAATACATTGGTTGATCGCCATCATCATAAGCATATGTTTTACGTACTTCATTTAATGTGTTGACTTGCACAGCAGCCTGTAAATTTCCAAAGCCAATATCTTCGACTGAAATTGTTAGTAATCGACGCCATAGTTTATCAAGAAACAAAGGTCCTGTGATATATAATTCATATGCAGCTTGACATGCTTCTTCTACTTTATTGCGTCGAATGCTTTTTTGAAGTGTAGAAATCACTTCATCTGCAGCTAAGCCATTTCTTGTTTTTGCGGCAGCCCAAATATTATATGACATATTCTCGTACACTCACTTTCCATTAATATTGTTCTGAACTATATTTGAATGCATTCTCAACAACATGATCTGGATCATATGTTTCAAGAATCTTTCCATAGCGTTCACGATAATCATTATCGATTTCTAATTGTGGAATTACTTTTGTAGCTTCTTCAAAGAAGTGTTTCGATCCACGTTCCATTTCTTGTCCACGTTTAGTGTGTTTATCCAATGCGATATCTGGTACTTCTACCACTTTTCCCATGGCAGATTCTTTAATAATGATATTTTTCAAATAATCACTTGAACGATCTTTCGTACATGCACAAAGCACGCGAATCGCATGGATAAAATACATTGGTTGGTCCCCGTCATTGTATGGGAAGTTCTTACGCATTTGATCTAATGCATGAATTAGAACAGGGACATTTAAATCTCCAAATCCAACATCTTCAACTGCGATTGTTTCTAGACGAGACCACATTTTGTCTAAGAAGACAGGTCCTGAAGTATATAATTCATAAGCTGCTTGACAAGCTTCTTCAACTTTTGCACGACGAATATACTTCTGCAATGAAGATTGTACTTCGTCAGATGGAAATCCATTCTTTGTCTGAATGTCTGCCCAAATTGTCATTTTATTTGCCTCTACTTTCTATCAATAAAATTATTTCTTGAATTAAAGTCTTTATTGTTTCTGCTGACATAAGCTGATCTTCCGCATGCGCCATCAACATTGTGATTTGTGGTTCCTGCGTATTCATTTCCTGCTGTAACAATTGAAGATGGGCTTCGTGGGCTTGTGAAAAACTCTCATCTCCGTTTGACATTGATTGTTCGTAAGCTGTTTGATCGTTTTCACGATAATATTTAAGAGCTTCTAAATAACTTGACTTTGCTAAACCGGCATATGTGATGACCTGCATAGCAACTTGTGATATTTGTTCAACGTTAGCCATATTACCCCAATAATTTTTTTGCCATTTCAATAGCAGCAGCTCCATCTGCCATTGCGTATGCTCTAGGTTCAATACTTGCAACTGGAATATTTAATTGTTGATGAATTGAATCAACCGCAAAAACCAATTGTGGACCTACTAAGCATACATCCCATTTACCCACTTCATTTTTGATTGAAGCATTAGCCACTGCACTCACTTCAATATCTTCACCTGTTTTTTCAGCGATATCTCTAATTTTTTTCACAAGAATTGAACTTGACATTCCTGCATTACAGCATAACAATATTTTCATTTTGATTTCCTCTTTCTATTTTAGTTCAGGCCAATATGCTTTATTTGCCTCAATAAAATCATCTAAGATTTTTCTTGCCACATTGGCATTTGGAACACATTTATTTAAAGTTAATGCCTGCAACATTTTCAAATAACTATGCTGCTCATACGCATCAACTACAAGTTTTTCACAATTGACTTGTTGTTCCATTAATCCCTTTTGGAAATGTGGAATTTCACCCACCGTTAGTGGTTCATAACCATCTTTTCCTACAATACATGGAATTTCGACCATAGCATCGTTTTCAAAGTTAGAAATCGCTCCGTTATTCGGAACAATCAACAACATTCTTTCATGTGTGTTAAAAGCTAAAGCAGTTGCTAGATCCACAATAAATTCAGCATGAATACCGATTTGTAGTGTTGTATCTTTAGCTGTTTGAGCCTTTTCAATACGAGCACATTCACCAAATACACGTTTTTCTCTTGTATCCACAACTTGATCGGCACGAGTATAATTTGGATCTGTATGTGCCACCATATCATCTCCAAACAAATAATATTGGAAATATGAATTTGGACACATTGTTGGATCTATTGAAATAATATCCTTTACCTTTTTAGCTGTATCAAACCATGAGCTATCTGTATAATTTGATGCATCATCATCAGCTAAACAGTTTCCATATTTTAACTGGTGTGCAATCAAGTCTTGAATATATTCTTTTCCATCCTTATCCTTGATTGATGTCCACCATCCAAAGTGATTCAATCCATAATAACGGATGCACATTTCTTTACGATTATTGAAACCTAAAATACGTGCAATTGTATGCTCCATACCGATTGGCATATCGCAAATGTTGATAACTCTTGAGTTTGGTTTAAAACGACGACATGCTTCTGCTACAATACTAGCTGGATTGGAATAATTTAACATCCACGCATTTGGTGAATATTTTTCCATATATTCAATGTTTTCCAATACACCCGGAATACTACGTAAACCATAAGCCATTCCACCAGGACCACATGTTTCTTGTCCAACAACACCATACTTCAATGGAATCTTTTCATCTAAAGATCGCATTCCAAGTTTACCTACACGAATATGTGCTAATACAAAGTCAACATCTGTATAGGCTACTTCAGGATCTGTTGTTGCGACATATTCAATAGTGGGATCTTTTTCTTTGATTAAGATTTCGCACGCCTTTGCGACATGATTTTGACGTTCTTCATCGTTATCATATAATTTGATACTTCTTAATGGTAAACGATCTAAGTTGTCTAACAACATTAAAATAATTTCTGGAGTATATGTACTTCCTCCACCTGCAATAACAATTGAAAATTTCTTCATTTTACTATCTCACTTTCTTTTCATAAGACAATAAATTGATACATATATTATGTTTGGTTTTATTGTTTTTTTTACTCTAACAATTTAAAACTATATAAGTTTTTAATGAAGACATCACTATCTTCACTTTGAAGAAGTTCATGCATATATTTTTTGTGTGAAACAATTTGGTTAAAGAATTGAAACAACAAGTTCATTTCATCGTTTCGTTTCTTTTCGAGTGCTAATAAGAATACGAGCTGCACTTGATTTCCATCATGTTCTAATGGCTTTTTCAGCAAGGCCACTTCGATACCTGTTTTATCGGCAAATGTAAACAGAGCGTGTGGAACCATCATTTGTGATCCTAAATTGGTTGGATAATTCTTTTCTCTCAACAAAACATCTTCATAGAATCCTTTTGTATCGGATATGAATCCTGATTCATGTAACTTTTGAGACATCTCTTGTAAAAGTTCTGAAAGCTCTTTTGTGTCTGGATATACCTTTACATGTTCCTTTTGAATATAACGATCTAATATCTTAGAAACACGTTTATTCATACGAATCATGTGAATCATTGAATTCAATCGTTCAATATCTTTGATTTCTGGCAACTTATCCATACTGAATACTTCAACATCTTTTAAGATAAGAAATGAATCCAACGTAATGACTAAATCAATGGATGTAAGATCCATCTTTTTCAAAGCTTCCTTATTTATGATATCTACAATCGCAATCTGGTTTTTAAAATACATTTCAAGCCATTGTGTCAACAATTGTTTAACGCTATGGCGCTGACTTGTGACAACGATTGTTTTAAGTTTTACATTTTCATTCTCTAAAAATTGTGCCACATATACAGTTAAATATGAAATTTCATCTTCTGTAACATAAACACGTTTGTATTTGAAAAGAATGGGAACAATCATCATGCTGATTTCAAACGCAAATGGAAACTTTGTCTTTACATCATCAACAATGGGATTTTTCAATTCATATCCACCAATAACTCGTCGATTCATAAACTCTATGTGCAAAAGCATTTTACTCGATAAAGTTTCCGATTCCTTTAAGTTGATTGAATATTTATCAAATACT
>NZ_QRVI01000036.1 GCF_003458715.1 Eubacterium sp. AF22-8LB | reverse complement strand
GGCGACAATAGTTGGGCTTGCCCCTGCGAAGATAGCTAGCTGCCGGGTCCTTTTTTTTTGCCTTTTTTTATATTTTATTGTACAATTATGCGTTGTATGGAGATTGAAATTATGAAAAAAATTGGATTTGATAATCAAAAATATTTAGATATGCAGTCAAAGCATATTAAAGAACGTATTGCTCAATTTGGCGATAAATTGTATTTGGAATTTGGAGGTAAATTATTTGATGATAATCACGCATCTCGTGTGTTACCTGGATTTTCTCCTGATTCTAAGCTTCAAATGTTGATGCAATTAAAAGATGATGCAGAAATTGTATTTGTTATTAATGCGAATGATATTGAACAAAATAAAACTCGTTCTGATTTACAAATCACATATCAAGAAGATGTTTTACGCTTAATTAATGAATTTACAAAACGTGGATTATATGTAGGTAGTGTTGTAGTTACACAATACAACCGACAAAAAGCAGTAGATTTGTTTAAAGCTCGATTAAAAAGAAGAAAAATTGATGTTTATTTCAACTATTATATTGAAGGATATCCTACAGATACTAAGAAAATTATTTCTGATTCTGGATTTGGAAAGAATGATTATGTTAAAACAACAAGACCTTTAGTTGTCGTTACTGCACCTGGTCCTGGTAGTGGAAAAATGGCTACATGTTTATCTCAGTTATATCATGAACATAAGCATGGAATTAAGGCTGGATATGCAAAATATGAAACTTTCCCAATTTGGAACCTTCCATTAAATCATCCAGTTAACTTAGCATATGAAGCAGCTACTGCTGATTTGGCTGATGTAAATATGATTGACCCATTCCATTTACAGTCTTACAATGAAGTTACAGTTAACTATAATCGTGACATTGAAATTTTCCCTGTTTTGAAGAATATATTTGAAGAAATTTATGGTTCTAGTCCTTATCAAAGTCCAACCGATATGGGTGTAAATATGGCTGGATTATGTATAAGTGATAATGATGCTTGTTGCAATGCTAGTAATCAAGAAATCATTCGTCGATATTTCGTAAGTAAGACTCGTTATGCACATGAGTTATGTTCGCATGAAGAAGTTCAAAAACAAGAAGTTGTTATGAACAAAGCGGGTATTACAGAATTGGATCGTCCTTGTGTTGAGGCTGCTCGTCAAAAAGAAGAAAAAACGCGTAGTTTTTCAGGAGCTATTGAACTTGATGATGGAACAATTATTACAGGTAAGACAACGAATTTAATGGGAGCTTGTTCTTCTGTTTTGATGAATGTATTAAAATATTTAGCAGGTATTGATAAAGAAACAATTTTAATTTCTCCAGAAGCAATTTTACCTATTCAGAATTTAAAAACGGAATATTTAGGATCTGTAAACCCAAGATTGCATTCAAATGAAATTTTAATTGCATTATCAATTTCAGCTGAACATAGTGAAAATGCGAAAAAGGCATTAGCTATGTTACCTAAGTTAAAGGGATTACAAGCACATGTTACTTGTGATGTTGCGGATGTAGATTTAAGCATTTATTCTAGTTTAGGTATTATGCTTACTTACGATGCTAATAAAAAGTAGGAGGCTATTATGGCAAAATCAATCCCAAGCTCTGGTGCAGGAGCTGTTCGTATCATTTTAAAAAACAAAGATGCTTTTCATTTTGATTTAAGAGAAAGAAAAGAAGATAATGGTAAACAAAGTTATTTGTTTGATGTTTATTATGAGAATGCGACAGGTACATTAAATGTTTTAATGGACAATGATGAACCTGTCATTGCTGCATTAAACTTAAGCTTAGGCAAAGTAATCACATTGTCAAATGACACAAATTTAAAGAAACTTTGTGTATATTGCGTGAATCAGGTGAATGCATAATGAAAATTCGTTTACATGTAGTTGTAGATCAAGAAGATGAAGCTGTTGTAGAACTTGTTCAAAATGCGTTAAATGAAATTTGTTCGAAAATGTCTTATTCACCAAGTCGTTTGCAGCCAAGCTTAGCTGGTTGTATGGAATTTTATGCGACTGGAGAATTGAATGAAAAGGAAATAGATCATTTACTATCGGAATTAAATAATGATTGGGATGGAGAAGCAGATGATTGTCAGGCTTATAGCTTTAATACGACGATGTTTCACCCTAATGTCTATTATTTGCAGTTTCAATCTTTCTAGGTAAAGTTATGATTGATTATACACAAGGATCAAATAAACAATATCATACACAGTTATCTGAATCCGATGTTGGAGAATATGTTATTTTAACAGGAGATCCAGGAAGAGTGAAAGACATTGCTTCTTATTTAGATAATGCTGAATTAGTAGCTAATAATCGAGAATATGTAACGTATACAGGATATTTAAATGGAGTATTATGTAGCGTCATATCGACAGGTATTGGTGGTCCTAGTACAGCGATTGCTATTGAAGAGTTAGTTCAACTTGGATGTCATACTTTTTTACGTGTTGGTACATGTGGTGGTATGCATTTAGAAGTACAAGGTGGAGATATTGTGATTGCGAGTGGTGCCATACGACAAGATGGCACAACACGTGAATATGCTCCTTTAGAATTTCCTGCGGTTCCTCATTATGATGTATTGAGTGCCCAGGTTCATAGTGCAAAGACTTTACATCTTTCTTATCACGTAGGTGTAGTTCAAAGTAAGGATTCATTTTTTGGACAGCATGCACCAGAAAGTATGCCAGTATGTTCTGAATTAGAAAATAAATGGGATGCATATTGTAAGCTAGATTGTTTGGCTTCTGAAATGGAATCGAGTACGGTATTCATTGTAAGTCAAACACGTCATGTACGTAGTGGTGCTATGTTTTTGTGCTTGGCAAATCAAGAACGAGAAAAAACGGGTTTAACAAATGTACAAAATCATGATTTACATCCGTTAATGCAGTGTGCTGTATCTACAATCAAAGAATTGATAACAAATGACAAAGCTGAGAATCACTAAGATCTCAGCTTTTTTAGTACATTAGGGATGTTATTGATGATATCTTCAGGCATGAAACATGCTGAATCGATATCGAGTTTGGCACTTTGCGAATGTATATACGCAGCGCATAATGCAGCTTGTAAAGGGTCTTTTGTTTGTCCAAGCATTGCGACAACAATACCGCATAAAATATCTCCGCTGCCACCTTTGGCAAGACCTGCATTTTGAGCATCTAATACAAATACACTTCCTTGATAAGCAATAAATGTTTGGCTTGATTTTAAAATGAGTACACATTTTTTATATTCTTTAGAAAAGTCACGAGCTACTTCAAAAGGATTGGCTAGAATTGTCGTTATATGGATACCCGTTAAATCAGACATTTCCTTAATATGTGGTGTAAGAATGGTAATAGCTTCTCTTTTTAAAAGATTGATATTTTTACCTGCCGCCCATATTGCGTCTGCATCCAGTACAATTTTTTTATCACTTTTTAGAGCCTGTTCCACAAGTGCAATGGTTACATTATTTTTTTGCATGCCATTTCCAATGGATAAAATTGTATAATTCGAAATATTTTGTTTTAATATATCGAGTGCTTTGGAACTAAAAATTCCATTGTGATCTGGACATTGGAGTAACATATAAAAATCAGATTTAACGGCTAATACATTTGAAATGCACTCAGGAACCATTAATGTGAGTGTCCCTATTCCACTTTTATAGGCGCTTAAGCTAGCCATGTGGATAGCTCCATGCATATTATGACTGCCACCAATCATCAATGCCTTTCCAAAAGTGGATTTGTGGGCATTGGATGGTCTAGATGGGATATGAATATCTTCTAGGCACAATATTTTCGTTTTATCCATACACTTTTCGTGTAATATTGGTGGAATCCCTATATCGATTAAATAAAGCTTTCCACAATGTGTTTTACCATCATTTAACCATTGGCCTTGTTTATAACAATCAATACTAATAGTATGATTGGCATGAATAGCACAACCTAAGATGTTTCCCATGGTCGCATCAATTCCGCTTGGCATATCAATACTAATAACTTGTTTATGTAAAGAATTTACAGTTTGAATGATTGTTTTATATAAGCCAGTGATATCTCTTGAAAGGCCATTGCCAAATAAACAGTCAATATAAAAATCATACGTTTCATTTGGTAGGTTTTTGGAATAGGGAATATTTAGCTTTTGAATCATTTGAAATTGAATTTTTTCATCCTCAGACATTGTCTTCATTTCCGGTACTACAATGTGCATATTTGGATATTGATTATATAAATTTCTTGCGATGGCTAATCCATCCGCACCATTATTTCCTGGACCACAAAGTATACAGATGGATTGAGTTGGTTTGATGATATTTTTTATAATTTCAGCTGATTTTATAGCTGCATGCTCCATTAAAATCAAGCTTGGAATTTGATAAGTTTTGATAGCAGCTTGATCAATGTTTCTAGCAGTAGTTTGAGTATGTATATAAGCTGGATACATTATTTCACCTTCTTCATATTTACTATACTCTATTCTATAAAAAATGATAATACTTTTAAGGATGTATGTTATAATTATGAAATTGGAGGTAATTATTTTATGTCTAAATCTTCAGCGGCTAAAAAGTCGATTATTGTTGGCGGCCTGATTGGAACGGGCGGTCTATTTGTATCAAAATTAATTGGATTGGCATACACAATTCCATTTTCATATATACTTCAATCCGAAGCTTATCAATCTGTTTATGCACAATCATATAATATTTATGCATACTTATTAACGATATTTCAATCTGGAGTTCCTTTTGCGGTAGCGACTCTTGTTGCACGCTATATGGCGTTAGAGGATGCAAAAAGTGTAATCCTTGTTAAAAAGTTAGCCTTTGCGATTTTGGGATTAACAGGTTTTGTAGGCATGATTTTATTGTTTACATTATCCAATGTAATTGCTCCAGCCATGGTCGCAAAAAATGCAGATATTATGGCAAATTGTTTACGCATATTATCTTTAGCTATCTTCCTTGTTCCTGTATTATCGGCTTTTCGTGGGTATTACCAAGGCTTAAAGGAAATGGAAGAATATGCATTTTCTCAAGCTTTTGAACAAGTGTTTCGCGTTGCGTTTTTATTAAGTACTGCATGTCTAGTAGTCTATGCGTTTGGATGGAATAAAAAATATGCTTTATACGCTGCTGTATTATCTACGTCTGTAGCTACGATTGCGGCTATTGCCCAATTTATTCATTTTGATCGAAATCATCAGCTTGCCATAGATGAAATGGCACAAATGCAGACAAAGAGCATGCATTCAGCTAAAACTATATTTAAAGAGATTCTTGTTTTGGCAATTCCATACTTAGTAGTGGCTATTTTAGGAAATATTGACCAGATTTTTAATAGTTTTTTACTTCCAACAGGATTAAAGATGCATTATAACGTAAAAGATACGACGACAGTAATTTCCGCATCGAACTATGTAGCGGGAAAACTTAATGCGATTCCAATGATTTTAGGTCCAGGTTTTGCGACAGCAATTATTCCCCATATTTCAGAGGCGTTGTCTAAGAAAAATTATAAATTGGTAAAGAAAAATGTTATTGACAGCATTAACGTGGTTCTGTATGTTGCGATTCCAGTTTCATTCTGTATTTTTGTGTATGCAGGACCTTTAAACTATACGCTTTATTATTCAGAAAACTTAGAATTATGTACATATGTTGTACAATGGATGTCTCTAGAAGGATTCTTAGGAACGATAGCGCCATTGATTACAAATTTAATGGTGTCTTTGGAAATAAGAAAAAACGTATTAAAGAATCTTGCGATAGGTGTATTGATTAAAGGAATTTTATTAATTCCTTTTGTATGGATCTTTGGCCTTGCAGGTGCCGTATTATCAAGTATGATTGGTAATGGTTATACGCTATATAAAAACCTAAAGGAAATTCATGATGTTTATGCGATTTCATATCGTAAAACAGTGGTTGTTATTGTAAGAATTTTAATTGGTCTAGTTGCATTGTGGGTGACTTCGATTTTATTATCAAAAATTGGCTTGAGTGGAGTCGAAGGTTCAAAATTAGTATGCTTATTCAAGATGTGCTTGAATGGCTTGTTGAGTGTGATAGTATATTTGGTTGTGACTTTATATTTGAAAGTTCCACAAAGTATTTTTCATTTTAAATTAAAAAGAAATCGGGTGTAAAAAATATGTATGATGTTTTAGTTATTGGAGCTGGACATGCAGGTATAGAAGCTTGTTTGGCAGCTAGTCGAATGAACAAAAAAACAGCAATTGTGACATTAAGTAAAGATATGATTGGTTCAATGCCATGTAATCCTAGTGTTGGTGGTCCTGCAAAGGGAATTGTTGTTCGTGAAATTGATGCGCTTGGAGGTATGATGCCTGTTGCAGCGGATAAAACGGCTTTACAATTTAAAATGTTGAACACAACAAAAGGCCCTGGTGTATGGAGCTTGCGTGTTCAAAGTGACAAGATTGCGTATAAGCGATTCATGAAAAACGCCTTGGAAAATCAAGCAAATTTAGATGTGATTGAGGCTGCATGTAAAAGGGTTGTCATTAAAGATGGAAAAGCCATTGGTGTTGAATTAGAAGATGGTACTTTTATTGAAAGTAAGACAGTTGTTCTAACTGCCGGTACATATATGACAAGTAACGTGTTGAGGGGGCATACATCAACGGTTTCAGGTCCTGAAGAACAAAGAACAGTGAATACATTGTCACAATCTTTACGTGATGCAGGTATTAAAACCTTCCGTTTAAAAACTGGTACACCTGCGCGTATAAAAATGGACACAATTGATTTTTCAAAAGCGGAGCCTCAGCCAGGAACAAATCAGTTTTTACGTTTTAGTGAAACAACAAAACCAGAAGATGTTTTGCCTTTTGAGAAACAAAAGATTTGTCATTTGATTTATACACAGCCTGAAACTCATGAAATCATTCATTCGCATTTACATGATTCAGCTATGTATTCAGGATTGGTAAAAGGTGTAGGACCTCGATATTGTCCAAGTATTGAAGATAAATTGGTTCGTTTTGCGGATAAAGACAGACATCAGCTTTTCTTAGAACCAGAATCAAATGAATTGGATACAATTTATATTCAAGGCTTCTCGACATCTATGCCAATTGATGTACAAGAAAAGATGGTTCATTCACTACCAGGATTAGAAAACTGTGTGATTGAAAAATATGCGTATGCGATTGAATACGATGCGATTGATCCATTGCAGATGAAGACAAATATGGAAAATAAAATTGTTGAGAATTTATTTACAGCTGGTCAAGTTAATGGTACCAGTGGTTATGAAGAAGCGGCTGGTCAAGGATTGATGGCTGGGGCAAATGCTGCATTGAAGGTGGATGGAAGAGAACCTTTTGTTCTTCGTCGCGATGAAGCATATATTGGAGTTATGTTGGATGATTTATGCACAAAAGGAACGAAGGAACCATATCGTTTATTAACTTCAAGAGCTGAATATCGTTTGTTGTTGCGTCATGATAATGCAGATCAAAGATTACTTGAAAAAGGTTATAAAATTGGCTTGGTTTCAAAAGATCGTTATGATGCATTTAAAAAGAAAATGGATGCGATTGAAGTGGCAAGGGAAGAGCTTAGTAACGCTCACATCAAGCCTAACAGTGAAGTCGATGACTATTTAAATAGTTTAGGTTTTGAGCCATTAGCACACGGATGTAGTGCATTGGATTTGATTAAGCGTCCAAAAGTTACCGTACAAGGCTTGGCAAAATATACAGGCTTGGATTATGAGAATCAAATCAATGAGCAGATTGAGATTCAAACAAAGTATGCTGGTTATATTGCCAAGGCTAAACGTGATGCAAAGCATCTACAACAAATGGAGAAAATGAAGCTTCCTTCCGATTTAGATTATGAAAATATGGATAATCTATCTCTAGAAGCTAGACAGAAATTAACGGCTATTCATCCTCTTACTTTAGGACAGGCAAGTCGTATTTCGGGTATTAATCCTAGTGATATTGCGATTTTAGCTATGCGAGTAAAATAATTCGTTGTATTTATTTTTCCTTATATGCTATAGTAAAAAGGGGATACATTATGAAAGGAAAACGTAAAAAAATTCAAGATTTCTTTTTATATATTATTATGCTTGCTGCATCTGCCTTTTTGATTTTTGGTGGTGTTAAACAATTAATGATGACACAGGATTTAAAAGCGAGTATTGAGCAGAAAAAAGAAGAAAAGAAAAATTTGAATTCGAAAAAGAAGGAATTAGAAAAAACCAAACAAAATTTGACGAATCCGGATTATGTTGAATATATTGCGCGTGGTAAATACTTGGTGACAAAAGAGGGGGAACAAGTATTTAAATTTCCTAGCAAAGATGATTAACTAGACTTCAAGTCTAGTTTTTTTGTGCACAAAAAAAGTGCTTTTAAACAAAGCACGAATTGAATTTATATGGTGAGGCCGATGCGACTTGAACGCACACGAGCTATGCTCACTACCCCCTCAAAGTAGCGTGTCTGCCGATTCCACCACGGCCTCATAGTGTATAAAATATTACACTATTTTATACATCTTGGCAACACATTCAAGACCCGTTGTATGACAGAACATATCGACAGGCTGTACATATTCACATTGATATCCATATTGTTTAAATATCTTTAAGTCTCTAGATAGTGTTTTAGGATTACATGAAACATACACGATTTTGTCTGGCTGCATTGTAATCGTATCTTTGATCCCGTTTTCTGTCATTCCTTTTCTTGGTGGGTCAATAAAGATCACATCAATCTTATCGTTTTTATGTTCGTGTGCAAATTCTGTAGCATCTTGACATACATAATGACAATTTGTTAGGTGATTCATCTTCGTATTGTCATTTGCATTATCAACTGCTTCTTTTACAATTTCAACTCCGATAACACTCTTAGCGTGTTTACTAACGGCCATCCCAATAGTTCCTGTACCTGCATACATATCGATACAAGTTTCATTTTCTGAAAGATTAGCAGCTTGAATGGCTTGTGTATATAAAACTTCCATTTGAGTTGGATTGACTTGAAAAAAAGCTTTAAAGTGAAGTTTTACTTTATTGCCCAAACATTCTTCAATAATATAATCATTTCCATATAAAACTTTATATGTTTCACCCAATATCACATTGTCATTTCGTGTGTTATAGTTAAATATAATGCTGGTGATGTTTGTGAATGCGTTTTTTAATTGTTTAGATAAAGATAAAACATTCTTTTCATTTTTTCCGATAAATACTACTTGAATTTCATCTGTACTTGAATGACGGATAAATACGTGACGTAAATCTTGAGCCATTTCAAGTGTGATCTGTTTTTGGATAAAGCTAAATACTTCATTGATGCTGTGATCTTGAATCTTACATTCTTTGCATGTGACGACATCGTTTGAATGTTGACGATAAAATCCCATTTGAACTTTTCCATCTTTGATTTTTACAGGGAACTGGGCCTTGTTTCGATAGTACCAAGGATTTTTCATTCCTAGAATGGGTCTTACTTCAATATTTTCAAATAGTTTTTTAACATGCCTATACTTATAGTCAAGCTGATATGCATACTTCATATGTTGAAGTTGGCAGCCACCACATGTTTTGGCAACTTCACAAGTTAATGCTTGGCGATTTATACTTGGTTCTAACAATTGGATAATAATGCCAAAGGCATATTTCTTATTTACTTTTACTATTTTGATTTTTGCCTTTTCACCAATTAATAAATTTGGCACAAAAACGACCATATCATCAATTTTAACAACGCCACTATTTAAATCTGTATCATCAATACAAGTTACTATATATTCTTCATTTTTTTTCATACATAAGTATGATAACTAAAAAATATAAAATTGACAAATAGAAATGAATCAGTATAATATATAGCATGCTATATAAATGGATAGCGTGCTATGGAACTGAGGTGAATTAAGTGCGTGACAATGATGAAATTGGTTTTTATCTTAGTTTAATCAAGAAAAAAATGGATAAACATATGAATGAAGGATTAAAAAAATATGACTTAACGAAGACACAGCGAGATATCTTGGGATATTTGCATTTTACAGATAAGAATCCTGTCATTCAAAAAGATATTGAAGAGCATTTTCATATTTCAAACCCTACAGTTACTGGGATTTTAAATCGTTTAGAACAAAAGGGGTTTATTGAAAGAAAGCAAAGCTTAAAAGATAAAAGAGTTCGCACAATCGTATTAACAAAAAAAGAGCAGGATCTACATGAAGATATTGAGAATCAGATTTGTCTGATGGAATCTAAGTTTGAAAATGCATTGGGCATAGAGAAACAAAAGCAATTATTAGAAATTTTAAAGGAGCTTGCTCAAAATTTAGAATAAGGGGGTTATTTATGGTTAAAACTTTATTAAAGGAAGTGAAGGAATATAAAAAGGATACGCTTTTAAGTCCTGCTTATGTTTCAATTGAAGCTATACTTGAGGTCTTGATTCCTTTTTTAATGGCGTTATTAGTTGATAATGGTATTGAAAAGGGGAAGATGAGTTCTATTTGGTTTTACGGAATTTTAATGTTGGTAGCAGCCTTTGTATCTTTGTGGGCTGGAGCTAAAAGTGGTAAGCATGCGGCCATCGCATCGAGTGGTTTTGCGAAGAATTTAAGAAAGGCAGAATATCGCAATATTCAAAACTTTTCTTTTTCAAATATTGATGCTTATTCAACAAGCGGATTGATTACACGTATGATGACGGATGTGACAAATATTCAAAATGCATATCAGATGATTATTCGTGTTTGTGTTCGTGCACCATTGATGCTGATCGCATCATTGATCATGGCTTTTATCATAAATAAAGAAATGGCTATGATTTTTGTGGTTGCGGTTTTATTTTTGGGAGTTATTTTATTTGGAATTATTTTTATTGTAAATCCTATCTTTAGTCGTTTATTTTCTCGTTATGACTTTTTAAATGCGAGTATTCAAGAAAATATTCTAGGTATTCGTGTTGTGAAATCTTTTGTTCGTAAGGATCATGAGATTGAAAAATTCCGTAAAGAAAGTGAGACTATTTTTAGTATTCAGGGAAAGGCTGAAAAGATCTTAGTGTTTAACTCACCGGTTATGCAGCTTTGTATGTATGGAACGATTCTTTTAATTTCATGGTTAGGGGCTCGTCAGATAGTGGCTTCAAATATGACAACTGGAGAATTAATGTCTTTATTTACTTATACGACAAGTATTTTGATGTCATTGATGATGATGAGTATGGTTTTTGTCATGGTGACAATGTCGATTGCGAGTGGAAAACGTATTGCCCAAGTATTGAATCAAGAATCGGATTTAACAAGTCCGGAAAATGGTATTCAAACACTAGAAAATGGAACAATTGATTTTGAAGATGTTTCATTTCATTATGGAAATGATGAAGATATTTTAAGTCACATTAACTTGCATATTCCTTCCGGTTCAACATTAGGAATTCTTGGTGCAACAGGCTCTAGTAAATCAAGTTTAGTTCAATTGATTCCAAGACTATATGATGTAACCAAGGGGTGTGTGAAAGTAGCTGGCACGGATGTTCGTGATTATGATTTGAAAGTATTGCGTGACAATGTAGCGATGGTTCTTCAAAAGAATGTTTTATTTTCTGGAACAATCAAAGAGAACATGCGTTGGGGCAATTCTAATGCGACAGATGAAGAGATTTTGGAAGCTTGTAAATTAGCGCAGGCAGATGAATTTATTCAGTTAATGCCAGACAAATATGATACGTATATTGAGCAGGGTGGATCGAATGTTTCGGGTGGACAAAGACAACGTTTATGTATTGCGCGAGCTTTATTAAAGAGTCCTAAAATTTTGATTTTAGATGATTCAACAAGTGCAGTGGATACAAAAACGGATGCCTTGATTCGTCAGGCTTTCTTAGAAAAGATTCCACATACAACGCGAATCATAATTTCACAGCGTGTTTCAAGTATTCAAGATGCAGATCAGATTTTGGTTATTGATGATGGAAAAGTTTCTGGTTTAGGAACGCATGAAGAATTATTAAAGTCAAATGCGATGTATAAAGAAACATATGAAGCACAAAATAATGGAGGTGATTTTGATGAGCAATAGAAGTACAAATAGTTTAAAGCGTGTAATTAAGGAAACAATCACTTCTTATAAGATTGAAAGTTTAATTGTGCTTGTATTGATTATTGTATCAAGTATCGCCAACGTATATGGAAGTATGTTTTTAAAGAGCTTGATTGATGATTATATTGTTCCATTATTATCACAGAAAGTACCAAATTATACGCCTTTATTGAATGCATTAATGGAATTGGCAATGATTTATGGGGTTGGTATTTTAGCAACTTATGGATTTAACCGTATTATGGTAACAATTTCATTAGGAACTTTAAAACATATTCGTGATGAATTGTTTGAACATATGCAGACATTGCCATTACGTTTCTTTGATACACATGCGCATGGGGATATCATGTCTGTTTATACAAATGATACGGATACTTTAAGACAGTTAATTTCTCAAAGTATTCCCCAGGTTATTGTATCTTTAATGACGATTGTCTCAGTTACAATTTCTATGTTTATCTTAAATGTTCCATTGGCTGTTTTAACAATCGCATGTGGTTTATTGATGGTTTATACTTCAAAAAAGATTTCGGCAAAATCAGGTAAATACTTTATTGCACAACAAAAACAATTGGGTGTAGAAAATGGTTTTATTGAAGAAATGATGGAAGGAAGTAAAGTCATTAAAGTCTTTACGCATGAAGAACAAAGTATCAAAGATTTTGATAAAGTCAATGATGCGTTGTTTGAAGCAAGTGCCAATGCGAATACGTTTGCGAATGTTTTAATGCCAATCGTAATGAATATTGGATATATTTCTTATGTGCTTGTTGCGGTTGTAGGTTCTATCTTTGCACTAAATAATATTGCTGGATTAACTCTTGGTGGTATTGCCGCCTTCTTACAGTTAAATCGAAGTTTTACTAATCCAATTGGACAAATCAGTATGCAGTTAAATGCCGTAATTATGGCGGATGCCGGTGCTAAGCGTATTTATGAAATTATAGATACGGAAAGTGAAGTGGATGATGGTGTTGTTACTTTAGAACAAATGGATCATGATCATTGGGCTTGGCATCATCCTAGACCAAATGGAAAGGATGAATTAGTTCCACTTCGTGGGGATGTTCGTTTTGAAAATGTGAACTTTTCTTATAATCCAGATAAACAGATTTTATTTGATGTTTCTTTATTTGCAAAACCAGGTCAAAAGATTGCGTTTGTAGGGGCTACTGGTGCTGGTAAAACAACAATCACAAATCTAATTAATCGTTTCTATGATATTCAATCGGGTTCCATTACATATGATGGTATTGATGTAAAACTAATTAAAAAGGCAGCTCTTAGAAAATCTTTAGGTATTGTATTGCAAGACGCAAACTTATTTACAGGTACAATCATGGATAATATTCGTTATGGTCGTTTGGATGCAACTGATGAAGAGTGTATTTCGGCAAGTAAATTAGCAAATGCACATGAATTTATCAAGCACTTAGAACATGGCTATGACACAATGATTCATGCGGGTGGAGAATCTTTATCACAAGGACAAAGACAGCTTTTATCCATTGCACGTGCAGCCGTTGCCAATCCTCCCGTATTGATCTTGGATGAAGCAACTAGTTCTATTGATACACATACTGAAAGAATTGTTCAGGAAGGTATGGATAAGTTGATGGAAGGAAGAACGGTTTTTGTGATTGCACATAGACTTTCAACTATCCAAAATAGTGATGCGATCATGGTATTAGAACAAGGTCATATTATTGAGCGTGGTAATCATGAGGACTTGTTGAAACAAAAGGGTAAATACTATCAATTGTACACAGGTGCTTTTGAGTTAGACTAAATTAAAAATCCATAGTTTATTCTATGGATTTTTTTCTATATATGCATATCAATAGTAATAAAGCCATTATTATGTTGTGCTTCCTGTTTAAATTCTTCAATAATTGAAACACCTGCACTTGTGCCTATGCGACTTGCACCATAACTTACCATTTCTTTAAATGTTTCTGCATCACGAATACCACCACTAGCCTTTACATGAATGAACTCTTGTACGGTTTCTTTCATTAGCTTGATATCTTCAATTTTTGCGCCATCACTTCCAAAGCCCGTACTTGTTTTCACAAAATCAATTTTTACTTCACAAGCAATTTCACAAATTTTTTGAATTTCTGATTTTTCTAAGTAACAAGTTTCAAGAATGACTTTACAAACTTTATTGTAGCTGTGTGTCAAATTTGTAATTTGTTGCATTTCAGACTGAACATAATCCCAGTCTTTAGCTTTAACGGCAGTGATATTTAATTGATAGTCAATTTCATCCGCACCATTTTCAAGAGCATCTTTTGCTTCGAATGTTTTGGATTCAATTGTTGTTTGTCCTAAAGGAAAGCCAATTGCCGCTCCTGTATGGATATCTGTATCTTTTAATAGATTGTGACAAAATGCGGTTTGCCCTGAATTGATGGCAACCATCGCAAAATGATATTTTTTTGCTTCCTCACAAAGCTTTGTCATATCGGCTTGTGTAGCATAGGCTTTGACAAATGTGTGGTCAATCATTCTGGCAAGTTGATCAACAGTGAATTTTTGAATCATAATATACATCTCTCACTTTCTTTTTACATAATTATATCATTTTTGATAGAATAGAGTTAGATTGGAAGTGGTTACATGTATATTTTAAAAACAATCACATATCCTACATTATGGGGAGATCAAAGACTCTATGCGTATGATGGAAATAAAGAGGAAGATTCAATAGGTATTGTATATTCTGTGAGTGGAATTGATGATTTTGATTGTGAAATCAATGGAAGAACAACTTTAAAAAATGAAATTAGAAAGAATCCAGAATTATTTGGATTATTACCCAAAGAAGAATATCCTGTTATTATTGCTTTTGATGCGTGTAAAGAATCCGTGAGTTTTCAAATTCATCCAACAGATGCGTATGCGAGAAATAAGCTAAACCTTAAATATGGAAAGAGTGAAGCTTGGTACTTCATCGAGCCACCTGAAGAAGGATGGGTTTATGCTGAAAACAAAAAGGGAAATAAACAAGCTGTTTTAGATGCATTAGAGAAAAATGATTTTTCAGATACCATAGGCCATTTTCCTGTGCAACAAAATGATTTAGTATACATTCGTTCTGGAACTGTACATGCATTAAGTAAGGGATCATTAATATATGAAATTCAGCAATCGACAAATATTACATATCGTTTGTATGATTATGATCGAATTGATCCTAGAACAAATAAAAAAAGACAGTTGCATATACAAGAGTCATTGGATAACTTGGATTCATCGTTGAAGGTTAAAAAGGAAGAGTTTCTTTTAAATAAAACAATTGAAAATAGAGAGTTTGATTTGACACATACAATACTAACAGATGAGTATACAAATAATGGAACAATTGCTTCTGCGATTTCAGTGCTAAGTGGTGAACTTGAAATTGAACATCATACTTTAAAGCAAGGACAGTCTTGTCTTGTGATGCCTAATGAAACGGTGCATATTCAAAGAAAAGCTGAGGTCATGATTGCAAATCCAAAACCGTATTGGAGAGAAATTTGAAATTTAAAAATGTACTACAATCAACTTAGATAGGAATTGAATAGTTTTTGCCATAACAAAAATTTTTGTTCGGAGAGCTTCACAATTCGATAAACTGGAATTTGTGGAGGAACAAACATGACAAAGAATACTATGATTTTTATTTTTTTAAACATGATATACCTACTTATTTGGTATGCAACAAACAAAATAAGAAGCACTAAAGT
>NZ_QRVI01000035.1:1900-16273 GCF_003458715.1 Eubacterium sp. AF22-8LB | reverse complement strand
GTACCACTGGTGTAAATTTTCTCTTTTTGACTAGTCCTATTTATATGCTAACATCACATCATTTTCTTAATGGGATTGCCATTTTCATCTTCAATTGTATTGACGTGTCCAATAATCTCAAAGTCGGTTTGAAGAAGCATATCCGTTTCTGGATAGAGTGTTAAAAAATCTCCCTTAAAAATTTCGTCCTTTGTATAAGGAATTGTCAGAATGTCTGTTTTTCCTTCGATCAAGTCAAAATACATGGTTTCTTGTACGGGAATTCTAAAATTGTAGCCGATTACTAAAGTCATTTTCTTTGTCCTCCTTGTTTCTGGCTACATCATACTTTAGATTGAGAGAAAGAATTATTTAATGAGATTAGTTTCCCACATTGATGTATAATCAGAGTATGAAAGAGCTAGAGAAGAAAACGATTCGTTATATTGAGCGAATGATTGAGTTGATTAAATTTTTGCAGTATCCTCGTACCAAAGAGGATATGGCAAGATTTTTATTCAAAGAAAACATGAATAATAAGAATAAAGAGTTGAATGTTTATTTAAAGTGGGATCAAGATTTTAATTTATTCAATACAAATGTACCGATTCATTTTGAAGAATTTAAAGAAAAGGGTAAAAGAAAATCATTGTGGTATTCTGGCACTCGAAGTGTGCATCCGATTTTTTTGGCTTTAAATGCTTCAGAAGTATTCTTATTAACACAAGTCTTATTGACAATTGCACATGAGTATGATTCGGCATATTTTGAATTGTATAAAGGGATTGTAGAAAAGATTCAAAGGCAGCTATCGCCTTATATGCAGAATAAGATAGATTGGTCACTTCTTCATAAATCGTGTGATTGTTCAAAAACAATACTAATAAATGAGACTATGCGTTCTCGAGTAGAAATGAATGATGAAGAATTAGATTATTGGGATTTGATTGAAGATTATAGTTCGAGTGTTACGTTTCAAACATTAGAGCGTGCAATTTCTTTAATGAAGTTTATGCATTTGCCTAAGACTCGAAATGAGATTAATGAGTTTATGGGGTGTAATGTGTTTGTTAAGGAAATTACTTTGAATGGTGGTTTGAAACAAAGAGGGTATTGGAAGAGTAAGAATCATAATAATGATTATTGCTTCTTAAATGTGGTTTTTCCTTTCTGCAAGACAAAGGCTTATGATAAGGATAATCATTATAAAGATATTGGTTTTGTGTCTACGGCAGGTGATGTTGAAGAAGAAAATGTGGATTATCAAGAAGAAATCAATTATACCCAAGATAATGTTTTTGATAAAAGGAATCATTTGCGCTATCAACAAACGGTGCATCCAATCTTTTTGGTTTTAAGCTTAGATGAAGTATATTTATTGACAAATCATTTGTTGAAGCTTGTGCAAAAGAAGTTTATGAATGAAACTATGTATGAATTAAAACGATATAAGGATACAACGTATGCTCAGTATGAGAATGTGGTTAGTAAGATTTCGCATCAATTGTCTAGATATGCAAGAGATGTACTTGATATTGAAATTAGTACTAATGAGAAAGATTTTGCATCTGAAAAGCATTATAATTTAGAGCATGGTATTACAGAACAAAATCTAATTATGTTTTTAAAGACAGGAGAAGCCTATAGTGTAGATACAGTGGATGGCCTTGTATATGGAACCATTACTTGGATACACGATACCTTCTATGTTGTAGATAACAACGGCAAGCGTCATAGAATTATTCCGGCAAAGGATTGAGTGTGGGAAATGAATCTCATTATTCAATCCTTTTTTCGATTGAATTTAAAATACAGTTAGGAGGTAAAAATAATGGAAAGATTATTTGTGTACGGAACATTAATGAAGGGGCAAAGAGCTCATTGATGTACTAGCAAATTCAAAGTATTTAGGAAAGGCAACACTAAAGGGATATAGAAAGATGGATTTTATTTATTATCCTGGTATTGTAAAAGATAAGAATTCTATAGTAGAGGGTGAAGTGTATGAAGTAGATGAGCATACAAAACAAAGAGTGGATCTATATGAAGGTGAGGGATACTTGTTTAAATGTATAGATGTAGAGATCAATTTAAATAATAATCCAGTCAAAGTCAAGGTGTATGAGTATATTGTGAGATAACTAGTGGTATTGTACTATTGGTTTTTTACTGGTTATTTTTATTAGAAATGTTTTGAATCAAATTGAATTAATATATTACTTAACATTTATTCACAAAATGTTCACATTTATGAATATTTAATGTTTATATGTGTAAGCGTTTCACGTATAATAGAAACATAAGTGAGGATCAATTTATGCAAATAAGTTATAATAAGCTGTTTAAATTATTAATTGATAAAGGCATGAAAAAAACAGATTTAGCTAAAGAAGCTAAGTTAACACCGGCTACACTGGCAAAGCTATCTAAACATGAAAATGTATCTATGGATACTTTGATTCGTATTTGTGATTGTTTGGATTGTACATTTGATGATGTAGTGGGAATTATAAAGTAAATGATTGTTTATTAAAAAAATGAGGTGGTCATTTTGGTTTTAAAGAAAATGATAGATAAGTCAAATGAAATAGAATTGCAATTTATTGATGTACCTACTAATAGGAAATTACATTATGAAATTATGAATGGTTTTCATACGATTAATCGTGAGATAATTTTATTAAATTCAACATTAGTGGTGAGGTTAGATAAGAATGAACAAAAATGTAAAACTACTTTTAAGCTATTTGATGACGATATGCTAATTTATACGAATACTTTTGTAATTCAAAAAAGAAAAGATGATGAAATTGGTATATGGAATTTAACAGTTGATACTAAATTGGATTGCAATAATATCGATATGGAACAACAAGCTATAAGCTTAATAAGAAGGTGATTTAAATGAATTTGATAGCTTTAGATAATCAAGAGAGAAAACAATTATATCGGTTGTATGATATAAAAGAATTTAAAAAATTAGCAGAGTCTTCAAATGTAAAAGGCGTTTTTTTTGTAAGTATTATGAAGAAAAATTTGAATAAAATTACAAAAAATGACATTAACTCATTTGTTGAAAAAATGGTTTTAGGAGAAATAGATGGTAATGATAAAATTATAACCTTGTTTTATGAAACAATTATCGCAACGTTTAGAAAGCAGTTTAATAAATTTGATGAATTAGCTGAATTATTAGAGCATGAGTCGTATAGCTCATTGAAAAAAGAAATAAAAGAGATAATTGAATCTCATAGGAAAGAGTATGAGTCTTTAAATATTAATTTTGAATACGATGCATTAATAAGATTTTTGTGTGAAATGACTGATGAGGAGATGGAAAATAAAATAATAAAAAAAGAATTGGATGATGCTGTTGAAGAAAATGTTAATTTAAAAAAGCAAAACGATGAATTAAAAGAGAGTTTAGAAAAATATAAAGATTCAGATAAATTATATAATCATTGTTTAAAAGAATTAGAAAAGACAAGGAAGGAAAATCAGAAATATAAAGATATCTTAGTAGAAGATAAAATTGTTTTTAATTTAAATGAATTTATTGATATAAAATCAAATAACTTTACTTATTCTGAAGCATATAGATTATTTAATGATTTAGAAAGCAAATACAAAAATGAAAATGATTTTAATAATTTAAAAAAAGTATTAATTTGTAAATACACTTTGATAAAATCGTTAGAAGGAGAGCAAAATGTCAACAAATAGTATTTCAAGAGAAGAATATAAATTATTGGAAAAGTGTAAAAATCAATTTTTGATTGGTGCGGTAACAAATATTATTGCAACGTCTTCTGGTGCAATTAGATATTATTTAGATACAAGATGCTATGATTTAGCACCGGTGCAAGAAATGTCTGATATTTTTGACGATGCCAGTACTTATAGTGGAGATGACTATCACCAAGTTTGGAGTTCTTTAATTGATTATTATGATCCACAAAATGATTATAATTCTTTGGATGAACATTATGATACGATTAATGATTTCTTAAATGATAAATTAATTGTTTATATACCAGAATTCAATAAAAATAAAGATGGTAAATGGTTTAAGAATTTATCAATTTATAAAGTAATTGATAATATGCCTTTAGACGCTTGGTATTATAATATTCCGCGTGTACAAATGGAACCATCACTTTTTGAAGATAGATTAAGATCAGGGGCATATTTTGAGTTGGTAGATTATGATTCGGATATTATGGTTGATGAACCAAACATTGTCTTATGTGGTTCATATGCCTATTTAATAGCACAGGGTGCAGGCAGAGGAGTTTTTGAAAGTTATCCGACAAAAAAAGATAGATGGAAATGTAATAAAATTGAGGCTATAAAAAAAGTAAATTATACTGAAATAGAAGGTTTCAATAACCACATGATTCGTGTTACTGATTCCACTTATTTCATGGATGACGAGTTCCGAAACAAATTATGTTTAATTGAAAAAAATGAAAGTTTTGAAATTGATAAGAAGAAAGCTGTTATAGTTTCTAATGAGTTGGAAGAAAAGGACGAAGTTATAGGGGATAATGAGGAAGTAAAATTTTTAAGAGGTCTTCAGAAATTGACTATTAATAATGGGTTACAATATGAATTTGAAGATTTAGTAAATTTCCATACGAGTTTGAAAACTAATCCATTAACTATTTTAGCTGGAATGTCAGGAACAGGGAAAACTCAATTGGCTTATAACTATGCTAAAATGTTGGGGCTATCAGAAGAAAATAATACATTATTATTCATGCCTGTATCACCAGCATATACGGAACCGAGTGATGTCTTAGGTTATTTGAACTCTATGAATGGATTGTATACTCCTGCAGAAACAGGTTTGGTAAAGTTTTTGCTGCATGCAAATGAAGATAAAGAACATATGCATTTAGTAATTTTTGATGAAATGAATTTATCACAAGTAGAGTATTGGTTCTCTCCTTTTATCTCTATTTTAGAGAAAGATTTAGATGAGCGATATTTGAAACTATATGATGAAGATGCTCACTGTATTAATTCTAAGGTATTTCCTAGTGAAATAAAAATTGGAGAAAATATCATATTTATTGGTACTGTAAATATTGATGAAACCACAAAAGACTTTTCAAATAGATTATTAGACCGTACATTTGTTATTAACTTAAAAAAAGTAAGTTTTTCTGAGTTCTTTGATACATATAAAAAAACGCAAACAAAATTAGAATCAATTGATGTTAATGCATCTAAATGTAAAGATGTTTCGCAGTTTATGGGATGGACAAGAAATCATAATATAAATTATATGGATGCATTTAAAAATGAAGAAATATTATTCCTAGACGAATTAGATATTTTAATTCGTAAATATATTCCGGATGGTGGAATCTCTTATCGTGTGTTGAGAAATATAGGTAATTACATACGAAATGTACCAAATGATACAGATGAAACTTTAGTTATAACCAGAGGTAAAGTTTTAGATACTGTTTTAAATCAAACTATTATGCCAAAAATTAGAGGAACTGAATCTCAATTAAGAGAATTGATTGGGTTTTCAAGTTCAATTGGAGCGGAGTTAGAATCATCAGAATTGACTGATTTGTTAGATAAACACTCAGATATTTCAGAATTTAGTGAATTAAGAAGAACTATAAATAAGAAAGCTGAGGAAATGAGAATTAATGGATACACAAATTAAGGTGATAAGAGAGTTTTGTACATATAACGATGAAGTAAGATACACTGACGAAATCTTACTTGATATAAATATAGAAACAAGTCAATTCTCATTTAGGGAAGAAGATAATTTGTTTTTAAAATTTGTATTTGATGAATCGAAATATAGTGTAGAATATGAAGATTATGAAACGGGTGAATTTAGACAAGCAATATCCAATGTTAGTATTCATTTTTCTACGGGTAGAGATGATTTAGGTACCTATTTTCCTGGTTATTTTCAACTAAGGTTTGTTTCAAACGGAAACTATAAATATTCTATGTTTTTTGTTGAACCAGGTAAATTAGAATATCAAAATGTAATAGAGTTAAGAAAGTATGTAGATTCGTTTTATTATGGGCTATCTCAAGATTTTTTAAAAACTAGAAAATTGGCTGATAAAGATGTGGATGGATCACAAAATGGTAATATTTATTCTCAAGTTTCATTTGTAATGAATGAATTTCCAAAATTAATGAGCTATATTGTTGGTTATCATAGAATGTATTACGTAGAATTGAATAAGAAAAATGTAATAACTCATACAATATCGAATTTTGGAAGTGAGTCTGTCAAATGGCTGTCTAAAAAAGGGATGAGTTATAACGAGAATATATATTCTCCTGACACGATAATGATAAAAAAGGCTCATTTACAATTAGATAATTTACAAAATCAGATTTTCAAATCTGAATTAATGTTCTGGAACCATGAATTGCAAAAGCAATATAAAGTTTATAATACATATTGTAATGAAATTAATAAACAAATTTTAAATAAAGAAATTGAATTCAAAAATAAAGAAATTCAGCAGAAGAGAATTGAAAATGAACGATTTGTTGCAAATCATTTGAAGAAGAAAGCTAAGAATGAATTGGTATATTTAAGAAATAGCATAGATGATGAGTGCAAAGCTCTAGAAACTTATAAACTTATAGCCAGTAAACTTAGACATTACAAAACGAATGTTGAATATTTGTTATACAATACTTGGCTTAAAGGAATAAGTGATATTAAACAAAGGAATGTTAGGATTACAGATTCGAGATTATTAATGTTAAGCAGATTTAGAGAAGAATATAGGATAATTCAAAATAATGTCTTATCAAAATATAAAAATGGTGAATATTTTTCGTTTAAATCTACACCAAAACTTTTTGAAACTTTCACATACATTGCTTTAATTAAAATAATGCTATCTATAGGGTTCCGGTTTACTGATAGTGAAAATTATGATAATGAGAACTTAATTTATAAATTATCTAACGAAAGCGTTTTAAAATTGTACAAAGATGAATTGCGTTGTGAGATTGTTTACGACAAAGAGCTTAAAAAGAGCAATAGTGATTTTTTAAATAGTGATTTTTGCTATATTAATACTTCTCACAATAAACCAGATTTTATGGTTTCTGTTTTTAAGGAAGCTAGCAGTAAACCATTAGCTTCAGTAATTGTAGAAGATAAATGGAGATCAAAAAGTAATATATTTAATGATGTTGATGATACGGAAGTTGTGCTAACATTAAAGGATTATTATCAATTTGGATTTATGGAGTTAAAACAAGATAAACATAAATTACATAGAGGAGTTATTTCCAAAGTTATTGTATTGTATCCGGACAAAGAACAAGATGCCTTGACTGAAATTGATACGGATATATATGGTATTGGCCTTTATCCAAGTGATTCATTTGAACAATCACAAGGTTTTAATGATTTAAAATCTCAAATTATTGAGACGTTCGAAGATTATATTAATTTAGAAGATCATTAACAAATGTAACACATATTGAGACAGGTTTTTAATTAGAATCTGTCTTTTTGTGATAAAATTAAGTTGTTATTTATTCTATATTTTATACTAGGGTGGTTATATGTCGGTTGTTTTAGATAATAATAAAATTGGCGCAGTAGGAGAGTATGTTAAAGAAAATACAAAAGAGGGTTCTGTAATAACGATTTCGTCACCTATCTTTACTATTTATGCTTTTGAAGAGCTTAGAAAAGTATTAGAGAAGAGTGGTAAGTTTAAGTTTTTATTTAATGAGCCTACTTTTATTAAGCGTATTATTGCCAATGATAAAGAGGTCAAAGAATTTGAGCTTCAAATGCATCAAAGAGAAAGAAATGTGTCTGAATTTAATTTGGAGATTGGATTAAAGAATAACTTGGATCAGAATCAAATTGCTTCTAAGTGTTATAACTTTATTAAAGAAAAAGGTGAAATTAAATCTGTAGTTAAGTCAGGTTTTGTTACACCTAGTAATATCCTGGTTGAAAATAAGGATGGTTGTTATTTAATACAAGGAAATAATGTAGCCTTTTCAAAGGATGGTTTAGGATATACAAATCAAATTCGTTTTGATTTTAATACGGTTAGTGATGATCAACAAATGATTGAACAATATCATGCATTTATTAATCAAATTTTTAATAATGAAGATATTGTGACAGATGTTAAAGATGAGTTGTTAAAGCATTTGTCGAATTTATATAAAGAAAATTCACCGGAATTACTTTATTATTTGACTCTTTATAATATTTTTGGTGAAAAGCTATTGAATATGGATGATATGGCTAGAGTTAAAGAGCGTACGGGTATTAATAAAACTAAGATATGGAACGCTCTATATAATTTTCAGCATGATGCAGTAGTTGGAGCTATAAAAAAGCTTGAACTATATAATGGATGTATTATTGCGGATTCTGTTGGTTTGGGTAAGACTTTTGAAGCCTTAGCAATCATTAAATATTATGAATTAAGAAATGATCGTGTATTGGTTCTTTGTCCAAAGAAATTACGTAGTAACTGGATTGGTTATAGAGAAAATAGTACGACAAACTTCTTAGCAGAGGATCGCTTTAACTATGATGTATTGAATCATACGGATTTATCTCGTGATAAAGGTAAATCGGGTGATATTAATCTAGAAACAATCAACTGGGGTAACTATGATTTGGTTGTGATTGATGAGTCGCATAACTTTAGAAATAATACAGCTTTAAAAGGTAAAGAAACACGTTATCAGAAATTGATGAATCGCATTATTAAGAGTGGGGTTAAGACAAAAGTATTAATGCTTTCAGCTACACCGGTAAATAATAGATTGGCAGATTTAAAGAACCAGATCATGTTTATTACAGAAGATAAGGATGATGCGTTTAAAGAATCGACGGGTATTAATAGTATTGAAACAACGCTTCGTGTCGCACAAGCTAAGTTTAAGGAATGGTCAAAGCTTCCGGAAGAAAAACAAACAACGGCCAATCTTCTTCCAATGTTAGATTATAATTTCTTTAATTTGTTGAATACAGTAACGATTGCTCGTAGTAGAAAACAAATTCAGACTTATTATGATACAAAGGATATTGGTGAATTTCCGACTCGTTTAAAACCCGTTTCTGTTAAGTCGGATATTGATATCAACAATAAATTTCCTGCATTAAGTGTAGTTAATGGAATGATTGCTAAACTGCATTTATCTATTTATTCTCCAATGCTTTATGTACTTCCTAGTAAACTGGCTTATTATGAAGAATTATATGACCAGGAAGTAAAGGGTGGTGCAAGCAAGTTTAAACAGGTGGATCGTGAAAAGAATATTGTTAACTTGATGCGAGTGAATATTTTTAAACGATTGGAGAGTTCTATTAATTCATTTACTTTGACTTTAGAAAGAATTCTAAAACAAATTGAAATTATGATGGATATCCTAGATAAAGGACAAAGTTATGATTTAGATAATGATACATTTTCAGATGTAGAAGATGATGATTTTGATTATGAAGTTGGTGGAAAGATTAAAATTAAGGTAAAAGATTTAGATGCCTTAAGACTAAGAGAAGACCTTGCAGAAGATCGTAAGATATTAGAAGAATTACTATATCAATCGATTGATGTAACTCCGGATAAAGACAGTAAGTTATTGGATTTAAAGAATCACATTTCTAAAAAGATTAAGAATCCAATTAATACCAGTAATAAGAAGATTATTATTTTTACTTCTTTCTCAGATACAGCTGAGTATTTATATGCTAATATTCATGACTGGCTATTAAAAGAACATGGATTATATTGTGGATTAGTTACAGGTGGTAGTGGTGTTCGAACAAATTTAAAGACGGTTTCAAATCAATTTGAAGAGATTTTAACGCACTTTTCACCTAGATCCAACCATTTGGATGTAAACAAAGAACAAATCGATATATTGATTGCGACAGATTGTATTTCAGAAGGACAAAACTTACAAGATTGTGATTATTTGATTAACTATGATATTCACTGGAATCCAGTAAGAATTGTTCAAAGATTTGGGCGTATTGATCGTATTGGATCTATCAATAAAGTGATTCAGTTAGTGAATTTCTGGCCAAATATGGAATTAGATGAATATATTAATCTAGAACATAGAGTTAAAAATCGAATGGTTATGTTGGACTTATCAGCTACTGGTGATGATGACTTATTGTCAGCAGAAAGTAAGAACCTGGAATATCGTAAGAATCAGTTAAAACAACTTCAAAATGAAGTATTAGATGTTGAAGATTTACAGGGTGGTATTTCTATTACAGACTTAACTTTAGATGATTATATTATGTCTTTGGATCGTTTTATGAAAGAAAATCCAAATGTATTAGAGAAGTATCCTACTGGAGTGTATGCAGTAACAGATATTCCGGATAAAAATAAAGAAGAGTGTGTTGAAGGTGTTATTTATTGTTTAAAACAAAAGAAATATACAGATAGCCAGGAATTAGCTACTTCTTTATATCCTTATTACTTGGTTTATGTAAATTCAGATGGTTCAATTCATGTAAAGAATACGAATCCAAAAAAAATATTGGATCTATATAAAGTGTTATGTCAGACAAAGAGTGAACCGATTGAAAGTCTTGTTAAGAAGTTTAATAAGAAAACAAAGAATGGTTCAGACATGTCTGAATATACGGATTTATTAGAAAAAGCTGTTTATGACATTAAGGGTATTGTAGAACAAAAAGGAATTCAATCTTTATTCCAATTAGGCCAGGCAACCTTATTGGACAATACAGTAAATGGGTTAAATGATTTTGAATTAGTGTCATTCTTGGTGGTGGAATCATGAGTGTATTAGAAGCATTAAATATACCAACTCTTACAAAACAAAGAGTTCCAGTAAAAACATTGGTTGAACAATTACAGCCGACACCAGAAAATAAAAGATTGATAGAAAGCCATGTGGCTTCTATTTATCTTGTAAGCTTATTAAATGAACAAACAATTCATTATAGAGCTTATAGAGATGATGATTATAGTTATCAAGCTATTTATGTGTTGCAAATTACATTAAAGAAGAATGATCAATTAACGGATTTATCAAGTCAACTGCACGCTGCATTTCCAGAACCAACAATTTTGTTGATGGAACATACGGATAAAGAATGGATTAGTGTAGCTCCAAAAAGAATCAGTAAAATAGATCAAACGAAAACGGTATTAGAAGATAATGTTGTACAAGAGATAAATACGGAGTCAATGAATTATTTGAATCTAAGTCAAATAACAGCAATAAATTTAAAAGACTACTACACAAAAACCGTACAGATAGTCTATAAGATTGGTGTATTGAATTTGATTAAGGTATATCCAACAGCTGATCTTGATTACAAATCAATTATCAAAGAATACCAGGCAATACAGACAAATATAAATAACTTAAAAGAACAGTATAAAAGAGCTTCAATGAAATCAGAGAAGATGGATATTGATGATCAAATGTATGATGAAGAAACGAAACAAAAGAATATAGTCAAAAGATTGAAAGAAGGTGTTTAAATGTTATTTTCGGGAAGGAATATTTATAATGAAAAACCTCTAATGTTAAATGATATTTCAGAAAATTGTAAAACACGAATACTAAATAGATTTAATGTTTTTTTTAAAATACAATTAAATGTTGTGTCAAGTATATATATTTTAAATATACTATGGGATAGGTTAGGATATAAAGTAGATTTGGATTTGTATGAATTAGAAAACGAAGACATTCGAGACTTGCTAATGAACAAAATCAATAGGATATGGTATGCTCAGCAATGGTATACGTATTATGATATTTTAGAAATGATATTAAGTTTTAGTGTTTCGGATAGTAAATTAATTGGTGGGAACGAAAAAGAGAAAATTTCAAATTTTAAAAATGATGTTAACAAAATTTTTGTAGAAGAGAATATAGGATATCGTATTATTGATAATCAAGTTGTAAATATTACAACTGAAGAAGAAATTAATGAGATTGAAAAAGCAATGGATTCAATTTTTGATTCAGTAAATAATCATTTAGAAAAGGCATTATCATTCTATTCAGATAGAAAAAATCCGGATTACAAGAATTCTATTAAAGAATCAATCAGCGCAGTCGAATCTATGTGTTGTATTATTTGTGGTAAAAAAGTAGAACTAGGTAAAGCTTTAGGAAAACTAGAAAAGAATGGAATTTATATTCATGGTGCAATGAAAAATGGTTTTCAAGCGTTATATGGGTATGCAAGTGATGAAAGTGGAATAAGACATGGAGGAATCGAAGATAAAGAAGTAACCGAAGAAGATGCCAAATTTATGTTGGTATCATGTTCTGCATTTGTAAACTACCTAAAAGTAAAATTTAATAAAATGAAGGAGAATAATAATGGATAGATTAGATAGTCTAAGTTTAAATTTAGAAAAGAATAATATAGATAAAATAAAAGAATTATTTCCTGAAGCAGTTGAAGAAGGAAAGATTAATTTTGACATGTTACGCGCAATGCTTGGGGATGAAGTAGATGATTCGAAGGAAAAGTATCAATTTACTTGGAATGGTAAAGCTAAATCAATTAAATTAGCTCAAACACCATCATCTGCAACATTAAGACCATGTAAAGAAAAATCAAAGAACTGGGATGCAACAGAAAACATGTATATTGAAGGAGATAATTTAGAAGTATTAAAGCAACTTCAAAAAACTTATTATGGAAAGATCAAAATGATTTATATTGATCCGCCTTATAATACAGGCAATGATTTTGTGTATCATGATGATTTTAGAAATAGCATTGAAAATTATAAAGAACAAACTAATCAAATATCCTCTTCTAATCCTGAAAGTAATGGTAGATTCCATACGGATTGGCTAAATATGATGTATCCAAGATTAATGCTTGCAAAAAATCTTTTAAGTGATGATGGGGTTATTGTTATTAGCATAGATGATGATGAAGAAAAGAATATACGTAATATATGCGACGAAGTATTAGGTGAGTACAATTTTGTTTCTTGTATAGTTTGGCAAAAGATTCATAGTATTAAAAATGATGCAAAATACTTTTCAGAAAACCATGAATATGCTCTTATATATGCTAAATCAATTGATTGCATAAACATTAATCTTTTGCCAAGAACAGAGGAAATGAATAGTCGATATAGAAATATTGATAATGATCCAAGAGGAGCATGGCAGTCTGGAGATTTAGTTGCAAGTGGAGAACGTTCTAATGGTCACTTTGTTATAAAGAGCCCAAAAACAGGGAAGTGTTTTGATGTTCCTCAAGGTAAACATTGGGTATATTCTCAAGATAATTTGATTAAATTAGTTGATGATAACCAAATTTGGTTTGGAGAAGATGGCAATTCATTTCCACGTAAAAAAAGATTTTTATGCGATGTTCAAGACGGGAGAAAACCAAGTACGTTATGGCTTTCAGAAGAAGTTGGACACAATCAAACTGCAACAAGAGAATTAAAAAGTTTGTTTGATGATAAGAAATATTTTGATTTTCCAAAACCTGTATTATATATAGAACAATTAATAAAAATATTGTCTAGAGAAGATTCGGTTATACTTGATTTCTTCTCTGGCTCAGCAACTACGGCACATGCAGTGATGAAGTTAAATGCTGAAGATGGTGGAAACCGTAAATTTATAATGGTACAGTTACCTGAATTATGTGAAGAAAAAACTGAAGCATTTAAAGCAGGATATAAGAATATTTGCGAAATAGGTGAAGAACGAATTCGTCGTGCTGGTGAACAAATTAAGGCTGAATGGGAAAAAGAACATCCATCTGATGGATTGTTTGGTTCAGATGAAGAGTTTACAACAGATATTGGATTTAAGGTGTTTAAATTAGATTCAACAAATGTGAATGAATGGGATTCTAACATGAAGCTTGATGAAAAAGAGCTTGCTATGCGTTTATGTGAAGTGTTCAAGAAAGATAGAAGTAAAGAAGATATTCTTTATGAAATTATGCTTAAATATGGTGTGTTTGATAAACAGGTTGAAGAAATTAATATGAATGGCAAAACAATGTATCGTGTTGGTAAACGTTATATGCTTGTTTGTTTAGATGATCAAATAACGTCTGACGATGTGAAAGCTATTGGCGAATTATCTCCTAAGACAGTGATTTTTAATGAAGCTGGATTTATGGATGATAATTCAAAAATAAATGCCGTTTATAATCTTGAAAAGTTTGGTGTAGAAGATGTTAAGTGTATATAGGAGTAAAATGAATGGATAGAATAAATAGTTGTAGTTTGAACCTTGAAAGAAAAAATATTGAGAAACTTAAAGAGCTGTTCCCAGAAGCTGTTCAAGAAGGTGTGGTTAATTATGACATTCTTAAATCTCTTTTAGGCTCTGAAATTTTCGGGGGGGGGGCAAGAGCGT
>NZ_QRVI01000035.1:0-1890 GCF_003458715.1 Eubacterium sp. AF22-8LB | reverse complement strand
GCTCTGAAATTTTCGGGGGGGGGGCAAGAGCGTTATCAATTTACTTGGAATGGTAAAGCTAAATCAATTAAATTAGCTCAAACACCATCATCTGCAACATTAAGACCATGTAAAGAAAAATCAAAGAACTGGGATGCAACAGAAAATCTTTATATTGAAGGGGATAACTTAGAAGTTCTAAAACAACTTCAAAAAACATATTATGGAAAGATTAAAATGATTTATATTGATCCACCCTATAATACAGGAAATGATTTTGTGTATAATGATAGCTTTTCTAATTCAATAGAAAACTATAAAGTACAAACTAATCAAGCATCTTCATCTAATCCAGAAAGTAGTGGAAGATTCCATACGGATTGGTTAAATATGATGTATCCAAGATTACTATTAGCAAAAAATTTGTTGTCTGATGACGGAGTGGTTTTCATTTCAATTGATGATCATGAAGTAGTAAATTTAGAGAATATATGTAACGAAATATTTGGAGAATCAAATAGAATAGCTACTATATGTCATAAATCTAGAGCATCTATTTCAAACGATAAAATTGTTTCATCTAATCATAATTTCATTGCCTTTTATGCAAAGAATATTACTGTAATTGAACAAAATAGAAAATTAATTGGTGTTGATCCTGTTTTAGATAATTTTAATTACGACGATAATGATGGTAAAGGTGAATATCGCTTGGTTCCTGTTGATGGTCCTGGAGGAGAAAAAAAAGGGAATCCATTTTATGAATTTTTAGGAATAACAAACTATTGGCGTTTTTCTAAGGAAACAATGACTGAAAAATATAACAATGGGTATGTTGTTAAAAGAGGAAATAGTTTATATCAGAAATATTACAAGTCTGATGCAATGAAAACAAGAAAGACTGTAACCACATGGTGGGATGATGTGGGTTTAACATCTACAGCAACTACAAAGCTGAAAACATTGATGAACGGTCCATCTTTTGATACTCCTAAACCAATTGAACTTATAGTTAGAATGCTTAAAATGATGACATATGATGATAAGGATTCGTTTATATTAGATTTCTTTTCCGGTTCTGCTACTACAGCTCATGCAGTGATGAAGTTGAATGCAGAAGATGGTGGTAATCGTAAGTTTATAATGATTCAATTACCAGAGTTATGTAATGAAAAATCAGAAGCATACAAGGCTGGATATAAAAATATCTGTGAAATTGGGGAAGAACGTATTCATCTTGCGGGTGAACAGATTAAGTCTGAATGGGAGAAAGAACATCCTTCTGATGGATTGTTTGGATCTGATGAACAGTTTACAACAGATATAGGATTTAAAGTGTTCAAATTAGATTCTACAAATGTGAATGAGTGGGATCCTAATATGAAGCTTGATGAAAAAGAGCTTGCTATGCGTTTAGGTGAAGTATTTAAGGAAGATAGAAGTAAAGAAGATATTCTTTATGAAATTATGCTTAAATATGGTGTGTTTGATAAACAGGTTGAAGAAATTAATGTGAATGGCAAAACAATGTATCGTGTTGGCAAGCGCTATATGATCGTTTGTTTAGTTAATCAGATTACTTCTGAGGATGTAAAAGCTATTGGCGAATTATCTCCGAAAACAGTGATTTTTAATGAAGCTGGATTTAATAATGATAATGACAAAATTAATGCTACTTATAATTTAAAACAATGTGGTGTAGAAGATATTAAATGTATTTAGAGAAAGGAGTTGGTCGAATGAAATTAAAGTTTGTTGATCAACCATATCAAACTGATGCAGTGAATGCAATATGTGATATTTTTGATGGTTGTGAAGTTAAAGATTCATTATTTACTATTGAAGTAGATAATAGCATATAAATAGGACTAGTCAAAAAGAGAAAATTTACACCAGTGGTACAATAGAAAG
>NZ_QRVI01000034.1 GCF_003458715.1 Eubacterium sp. AF22-8LB | reverse complement strand
GAAAAATGGAAAACAGTCATTCGACATCCTATAAGAAAGATTTAGATAAATTGGAATTTGGAGGAATAAATTCATGGCATTAAAATTAATGAAAGGCAGTTTGCAATACAAAAATCAAATTATAGAAATGATTAAAGAATGGAAATCGTATAACGATACCCATAACGCAAATACTTCGCCATGGGCTATATTTAAAAATGATTATGATGATTTTGAATATTATCTAAATAATTTAGAAATATCAACTACGGATGATGGATTTGTTCCTGATTCTACTTTCTTTTGCTTAGATGAAGACCGGGATACCATGGTTGGTGCTGTTAATATCAGACATTACTTAAACGAATATTTATTGAAATATGGTGGTCATATTGGAGATGGTATAAGGCCAAGTGAAAGAAGAAAAGGTTATGCAACCAAAATGATCAGCTTGGCTTTAGAAGAATGCAAGAAACTTGGTATGGATAAAGTTTTATTGGTTTGTGATAAAGACAACATTGGTTCTGTCAAATCAATTATCAATAATGGCGGAGTATTAGAAAACGAAGTTTTAAAAGAGGGTAAGCTAATACAAAGATATTGGATCCTGTTGTAAATGTAAATTCCAGTTTGTCATTGTAGATAGTTTTGAAAGGAAGAGTTTATATGGATAGTAATGTTGCAGAAAATATAAATATACTCGCAAAGTTTTTGGGAACACGAGATATTGATGCGTTAAATCAAGAAGAGTTATTTAAACGATATGGAATTCATCAGGTGGATGTGATGGTTTTATTTGGTGGAAGTATTCTTGAAGGTGGCGATGTTTTAGCGGTTGGAATTAAAAACTTCATTGCGAAAAAATATATTATTGTTGGTGGAGCAGGACATACAACAGATACACTACGTCAGCTTGTTCATTTAGAATATCCGGATATTGAGACAACAGATTTATCGGAGGCAGAAATTTTTCAAAAGTACCTTAAACATGTATATGGATGTAAGGCGGACTATCTAGAAACCAAGTCTACAAATTGTGGCAATAATATAACGTATCTTTTGGATTTATTGAAAGAAAACAATATTTCGTTTAAAAGTATGATTTTAAGTCAGGATGCTTCTATGCAAAAGTGTATGGCTGCAGGATTAAAAAAATATGTCAAGGAGGATGTGACAATCATTAATTATGCTACTTATTGTGCTAAAGTATTGAATCAGGATGAAAATTTGGTGTTTGAAGAAAATATACATGGCATGTGGACGATAGAAAGATATGTTAATTTGTTGATGGGAGAAATTCCTAGACTTTCAGATGATGCGAATGGCTATGGTCCGAATGGAAAGAATTATATTGTGCATGTGGATATTCCCGAGAATGTGAAAATAGCTTTTGAAGAATTGAAGTTGGTTTTTGGAAGTGAAACAAGAGAAGCGAATCCATTGTATGCTACAAATATGAATAAAAAATAGTTAACAGTATTATTTGAAAAGTGAGTAAAGAAACTAAGAATTCGTTTAGTCGAATTCTTTTTTTGTGTTTAGCACACAGGTGTTGACACTGCTAAAAAGGTGTTGTATAGTATTAGCAGGCAAAATATTAGAGTGCTAATGAAGGAGTGGTATTATGGCTAAGAAAAAACAGTTTAAAGCGGAGTCAAAACGTTTATTGGATTTGATGATCAATTCCATTTATACACACAAGGAAATCTTCTTACGTGAACTTGTATCGAATGCGAGTGATGCGATTGATAAATATTATTATGAAAGTCAAGGTCATGCGGATGCAAGTCAATTTGAGATTCGTATTGAACCCAACAAGGAAGCTCGTACTTTAACAATTTCGGACACAGGTATTGGTATGTCAAAGGAAGAGTTAGAGGAAAACTTGGGTACAATTGCGAAGAGTGGTTCTTTGGCTTTTAAAGAGGAAATGAAGAAAAAAGAAGAAAACAACGATGAAGATGTTGATATCATTGGTCAATTTGGTGTTGGATTCTATTCTGCATTTATGGTCGCAAAAGATGTTCGTGTTATTACGAAAAAAGCAGGTAGTGATGAAGCTTATGAATGGGTAAGTGCTGGTGAAGATGGTTATGAAATCACACCTTGTACAAAGGAAACAAATGGTACAACAATCATTTTAACTTTAAAAGAAGATACAGATGAAGAAAAATATTCTCAATATTTAGAGACATATGAGTTAAAAGAATTGATTAAGAAATATTCAGACTATATTCGTTATCCAATCAAGATGAATGTAGAAACTCAGAAGATGAAAGAGGGTACTGAGGAAAGTGAAAAGCCTGAATATGAAACAGTGATTGAAGATCAGACTTTAAACTCAATGGTTCCTTTATGGAAACGTCAGAAATCGAAGATTACAGATGAAGAATACAATCAATTCTACAAGGATCATTTCTATGATTACCAAGATCCTCAAAAAGTGATTCATTTTAGTGTAGAGGGAAATACTAGCTTTACAGCTTTACTTTATATTCCATCACACTTACCTCAAGGATTCTATTCACAAGACTACAAGAAAGGTCTTCAATTATATTGTAGAGGCGTATTCATTATGGGTCATGCCGAAGAATTGTTGCCAGATTCATTGCGTTTTGTGAAAGGTCTAGTGGATTCTCAAGATTTATCTTTAAATATTTCTCGTGAAATGCTTCAACATGATCATCAATTAAAATTGATTGCGGGTCGTATTGAAAAGAAAGTATTGAATGAACTTGGAAATATGCTTGCCAAAGATCGTGAAGCGTATGAAAAATTCTTTGAAGAATTTGGTGTAAACTTGAAGTTTGGTGTCTACAACAACTATGGTATGGATAAAGAAAAATTCCAAGATTTATTGTTGTTCTACTCTTCAAGAGAAAAGAAATATGTTACTTTAAGTGAATATGTTTCTCGTATGAAAGAGGATCAAAAAGACATTTACTTTGTATCTGGTAAAGATGTTGAATTGATTGACAAGATGCCAGTTGTTCAAACATTGAAGAATAAAGAATTTGAAGTTCTTTATTTAACAGATGAAGTGGATGAATTTGTGATGCAGACATTGATGAACTACAAAGAAAAGACGTTCAGAAATGCGGCTCAAGGAGATTTAGATTTAGATACTGAGGAAGAAAAGGAAGCTTTAAATAAATCAAAAGAAGAAAATAAAGATTTATTGACATTTATGAAAGAGGCTTTAGGTGATGAGGTTGCTGAAGTTAAATTGTCAAATAAATTGACAGAGGATCCAGTATGCTTAACGGCTGGCGAAGGTATTTCTTTTGAGATGGAAAAGGTTTTCGCAAATATGCCTAACCAAAGTCCAATGCCTATGAAGGCTACGCGTATTTTGGAAATCAATCCAAATCATCCAATCTTTGAAACATTGAAGACTTTATACGCTTCGGATAAAGATAAAGTTAAAGAAGTTACTGAAGTATTATATGATCAGGCTTGTTTAATTGAAGGCTTCGCAATCAAAGATCCAATCGCATATTCAAAGAAGATCTGTGAATTGTTAGTGAAATAATTCTATGCACAAACTTTCAAGTTTGTGCTTTTTTTTCATTCATGATACATTTAATTTAGGTGAAGATTATGAAGTATCAAGAATTAGTGAAAGAAGTAGAAGGTGTTGGAAAACTAAAATTAAGTGAGCAGGAAAACTTTTATCGTGATGTATTAAATGAAAGTTCAAATGATTTAGAAGTTATGGTTGCGGCTACTTTTTATTTGGGCATGACTTATTATTATGAAGGAAATTTTAATAAGGCAAAAGAGATTATTGAACCCATTATTTTGCAGTATCAAAGCATGCCATTTGTAAGAGAACTTATTTCTGCATTCAATTTAATGGGTGTCATGCTCTATTATGATGGGGCAAATGTTTCAAGTCGTTATTATTATGAAAAAGCTTTACAGATTGCTATGGAACATGAGGATGTTGGGCATTATTGTTATGAATACAATAATATTTCAATTACGTATGTAAAGCAGGAAAAGTATGAAGAGGCTTTAGATAGTATTTTAAAAGCCAAAGAATACATGTCATGTTGTGTTGAAGATATGGGTGCCTATGTATATTTGAATTTAGCTTTGATTTACAATAGCCTAAATCAAGTGGATAAGGCTCTAGAAGCTTTTTATATGGGTTTAGATGAGCATGATGGAAAGCATATTCTTTTAGAAGATTATTTGAATTGCGGTATTGAATTATTTAGTAAATCCGGTATGGATTTTGAATTAAAAAGATGTGCCAATGAACTTGAAAAACGTATTGAGACTATGTATGCAGTAGAATATATCGATGCTTGCATTGCTTTATTTGATTATTATTTAGAGCAGAAGATGTTTGATCAAGTTAAAGGCATCTTACAATATATGGATTCATATATGACAAAACATCCAGATGAGATTCGTTTAGGCTTAATGGTTGAATCTTCTCGATATAAATATGGCAAAGTTATTCATGATTCGGATATTATAATTTTGGCATTGGAAAGAAAAAATGCATATTATGAGAGAATCTTCGAAGAAGAACAAGTTCGTCGTTGCCATGATACAGAGCGTTATTTTGATATGAATCGAAAGCTTCAACTCGCTTTAGAAAATGAAACAAAAGCCAATCAAGTTAAGATGCGTTTTTTGGCAAGTATGTCTCATGATATTCGTACGCCAATCAATGGCATTATTGGAATGCTTCAAGTGATTCAAAGATGTGGTGACGACAAACAACGTATCAAAGATGCCTATGATAAGATGTGGATATCAAGTACGCACTTGTTGTCTTTGGTAAATGATATTTTAGATATTCGAACATTAGAAACAGATTCGGTTGTATTGGAAAATAAATCGTTTGAATTAAATCAATTATTAGCTAGGGTTCAAACTATTATTGATCTACAGGCATCGAATTATAAGATTGAATTGTTTATGAAGACTCAAATAGAACATAATCATTTGATGGGTAGTCCTACACATATTGAAAAAGTCTTGTTGAATCTTTTAAGTAATGCGATCAAATACAATAAGGCAAATGGTAAAGTGTATTTGTCTGTTAAAGAAAAAGCGGATTGTTTTGAATTTGTTGTCGAAGATACAGGAATAGGAATGAGTGAAGAATTCATTCAGGATAAATTATTCAAACCTTTTGTTCAGAAAAATACACGTATAGATGGTGTTGGTTTAGGTATGAGTATTGTGCATGAACTTGTAAAGAAGATGAATGGCACAATCAAGGTGGAAAGTAAAATTGATGAAGGTACTCAATTTATTGTTCAACTTCCTTTAGAGATTGATTTGAATCCTGTTGAGAATAAATCTTTAAAAAATGAAACAATGTCCATTGAGAATCTATCTATACTTGTTGTTGAAGATAATGATATCAATATGGAAGTGATTGAATTTATGCTTCAAAGTGAGGGTGCCATTGTGTATAAGGCTAAAAATGGTAAAGAGGCTGTAGAACAGTTTGATCAAATTCAAGATTTAGATTTGGTTCTAATGGATCTTATGATGCCCGTTATGGATGGGTATGAGGCCACTTTACAAATTCGAAAAAAAGATAAAAAGATTCCAATTCTTGCGATGAGTGCCAATGCATATATGCAGGATATACAGAAATGTTACAAGGTCGGTATGAATGGGCATATTAGTAAACCTTTATATTTAGAAGATCTAAAAGATCGAATCGTTCAAATAGTATAAAAAGTCAGGGATTTCCTGACTTTTTTAAATGATGATACCATTACAATGATCAATTTCATGTTGAATGATTTGAGCTACAAAACCAGAATAGGCTTGTTTGCACTTTTTAAAACATTCATCCTGATATTCAACTGTGATATTTTCATAACGCGTTGTATTTCTTTCACCTTCAAGTGATAAACAACCTTCTTTGACTTTGTAAGGTCTAGATTTCTTCGTGATTTTTGGATTATACATCACAACTTGTGCGGGGTCAATCGCAAAGATAATAATATTTTTAGAAACACCAATCATATTGGCAGCCATTCCTACACATCGGTCGCTATAAGCACGTAAAGTATCTTTTAAATCTTGAGCCACTTGTGTGTCCATTTTTGTAGCTGGAGCTGACTTAATAGCTAAGAAAGCTTCATCTTTCATTATTGGTTTAATCATAGAGTACCTCTTTTCTTTAGAAATCATATTTGTTTTAGATGTTTTTTTCAAGTATAATTGGCATATGTTGAAAAATATAGTATTTGATTTAGGAAATGTATTGGTTAAATTTGATTCAAATGAATTGATTTATCACTTTTTCAATGCTCGACAAGAAGAAGTAAAATCATTCTATTTTGATTCTTTATGGGATGAATATGATCAAGGACTTTATTCAGTGGAAGAAATGATTGAAAAGGGAGTAAAACAATTTCCTGAATTAGAGTCAGATATTAAAGAGCTAATGTATCATTGGACAGAATTTGTATTTCCATTAGAAAAGAATATTGAGTATATCAAAGAATTAAAAAAAATAGGATATAACGTATATATTCTTTCAAATATTCCAGAAGATGACACAAAATATTTGAGAAGTTGTGGTGTGTTTGATAATATAGATGGCGGTGTTTTTTCTTATGAATATAAGAAAATTAAACCGGATCCAGAAATATTTCATATATTATTAAAAAAATATAATCTTTTGGCATCTGAATGCTTATTTTTAGATGATCGAAAAGATAATGTAGTTACTGCAAGTGATTTGGGATTTGAAACAATTGAAGTTAATAATTCAAGTAAAGTCATTGACTTAATAAAGGAGAAAATTAGTGAAGTGTAAAGTAGAAAAAATATGCGGTGGATGTTCACTTTTAAAACTGAAGCCAAGTATGCAGGCAGATAAAAAGAAAAAGGATGTGGAAGCTTTAGTTGAAAAAGCACACTTAAAGGTTCGCGTTGGTGATGTGTATATGGCTAAAAACGATACGCATTATCGTAATAAGGTCATTGTTGGCTTTGCGAAAGATAAAGGAAAAGTATACTCTGGTTTATATGCTTCGCATTCGCATCGTGTTGTAAAAACAGAGAATTGTATCATGCAACCAAAGTTGGTGAATGAAATTATCAACAAGATTACAGAACTTGTTGGTTCTATGAAATTAGAATTATACAATGAAAGAACAGGGACCGGTCTATTGCGTCATGTATTGATTCGTTGGGGACATAAGACAGATGAAGTGATGGTTGTATTTGTCACTAGTCAAAAAATGTTTCCTTCAAGAAAAAACATGGTTCGTGTGTTAACGAGCGAATTTCCTCAAATCAAAACAATTGTACAAAATATCAATCCTAGAAAGACAAGTATTGTTTTGCAGGATGAAGCGATTGTTCTATATGGAAATGGTATGATTCATGATGAACTATGTGGTTTAGACATTGCGTTCTCACACAATTCGTTCTATCAGATTCATTCTGAACAATGCGAAGTATTGTATGGTTTAGCTAAGAAAATGCTAGATTTAAAAGAAACGGATACAGTATTGGATACATATTGTGGTGTTGGTACAATTGGTTTAACTATGACAGATTCTTGTAAGAAAGTCATGGGTGTAGAGGTCAATCCGGATGCGATTGAAAATGCCAAATATAATGCAAAACAAAACAAGATCAAAAATATTGAATTTGTTGCGATGGATTCAACAGAATTTATGCGCCAGGCAAGAAAGTATCATAATCATTATGATGCGATCATTCTAGATCCACCTCGTGCAGGTACGACAAAAGATTTTATTGAGTGTGCAACCGCTTTAAATCCAAGAAAGATTCTATATATTTCTTGTGATCCAAGAACACAGGTTCGTGATTTAAACCAATTTAGAAAACAAGGCTATGTCACAAACAAACTAGAATTAGTGGATTTATTCCCTTATACAGATCATATTGAAAGTGTTTGCGTATTAGAAAAGAAACAATTCAACGCAAAGCCTACAAAAAAGGCGCAAAGACAAGCACAATTTAGATCGAGTAAAATGAGTAAGAAAAAACGTTAGGAAGCAAGTATGCTTCCTTTTGTGCATATGAGTAGGTTTAAACAATTTGGAATGATATAATTTATCCAAGAGAACGGAGAATACATATGTTAGAAATTGGAATTCAAGCACCAGATTTTGAACTGCCAGATCAAGATGGTGTGATGCACAAATTGAGTGATTATAAAGGAAAAAAAGTCATCTTATATTTTTATCCAAAGGATAATACGGCTGGGTGTACAAAGCAGGCTTGTGGTTTTTCTGAAAGATATCCACAATTCTTAGAAAAAGGAGCTGTCATTTTAGGGGTCAGTAAAGATACAGTAGCTTCTCATAAGAAGTTTCAAGAAAAGTATGGCCTTGCCTTTACTTTGTTGGCAGATCCAGAAAGAAAAGTGATTGAAACTTATGATGTGTGGAAAGAAAAGAAGAATTATGGAAAGGTATCTATGGGTGTTGTGCGTACTACCTATCTTATAGATGAATCTGGTATTATTGTTCGTGCTAATGATAAAGTAAAGGCGGCCAATGATGCTGAAAATATGTTGGAAGTAGTTTAGACTGCTTCCTTTTTGTATTTGTATTCAGAGATTATGAGGTATAAAATTTCATTTGGGTGATACTATGTGGATTTTATTTGCGACAGGTTCTGCCTTGTTTGCAGGGATTACTTCTATACTCGCAAAATGTGGGATTTCAAAAACAGATTCAGATGTGGCAACAGCTATTCGTACCATTGTGGTTTTAGTTTTTTCGTGGATTCTTGTTCTTTTAACTGGAACATTATCGGGTATTACGGAGATCAGTGGAAAAACTTTGTTGTTTCTAGTTTTGTCTGGAATCGCAACAGGAGCTAGCTGGCTATGCTATTTTAAGGCTTTACAGAATGGGGATGTGAATAAGGTTGTACCTATTGATAAATCGAGTACGATCTTAACAATTCTATTAGCTTTGATTTTCTTTCATGAAGGATTGTCTTTTGCTAAATTAGTTTGTGTATGCATGATTGGAGTAGGTACGACGTTGATGATTAATCGAAAAGATGAATCTGAATCGATTTCTTCAGATAAAAGCTGGTTGATGTATGCGATTTTATCAGCTGTATTTGCGAGTCTTACATCTATTTTAGGTAAGGTTGGTATTTCTGGAATTGATTCGAATTTAGGTACGGCCATTCGTACAAGCGTTGTATTAGTCATGGCTTGGCTTATGGTATTTGTGAAAAATAAGCAGTCTGAAATAAAATCTATTGACCGAAAAGAACTCTTGTTTATTATCTTATCTGGTTTTGCGACAGGAGCCTCTTGGCTATGTTTTTATCGTGCTTTGCAGGATGGGCCTGCAAGTGTGGTTGTGCCTATTGATAAGTTGAGTATACTTGTAACAATTGTTTTTTCTCGTGTTGTATTCCATGAAAAGCTATCAAGTAAGGCATTACTAGGTTTAATTTTAATTACAGTAGGTACTGTCATTATGGCAATGATATAGGAGATTATATGTGTGGATATAAGAAAATAGATTTAGAAAATTGGTGTCGTAAAGAGCATTATTTGTATTATACAAATAGTTTAAATGTTGAAGTCAATATGACGACAAATATTGATGTGACAGATTTATTAACTTTCTGTCATACAAATGGATATAAGTTTTATCCAACTTTGATTTATTGTGTGACTAAAGTGTTAAATCGAATTGATAACTTTAAAATGTTTAAAGATAAAAATGGAGATTTATGTGTGTGGGATTCTTTGGTTCCTAACTATACAATTTTCCATGAAGAAGATCATACGTTTTCGGATTGTTGGACGGATTTTACAGACGATTTTGGCTCTTTCTACAAGAATATTATTTGTGATATGGAATTAGGTAAAACCAAAAGAGGCATTAAGGTAAAATCAGGCCAACCAGCTAACTTCTATTGTGTTTCATGTACGCCTTGGACTGCATTTACAGCTGTTTCAAGCCGTGTAGTGAATGGTGGTCCAGCTTTCTTCCCTATCATCACAGCTGGAAAATATGATGAAAAGAATCAGATGCCGGTAAATATCACGATTGCACATGCGGTAGCAGATGGGTATCATATTGGATTGTTTTTTGAGTATCTACAAAAAGAAATTAGTAAGGAATATTTAAATTCAAGCCTTGAATAAAGGCCTTGGATGGGGTGCTCTATTTACTTTTTGGGCAAAGTGTTATAAAATTTTTAATGTAGGTATAAATTGAAAAGGAGATATAAAAATGAATCAATCACCACTTCAAAAAGCTAGATACCAATACAGTCCAAAATTGCCTGGAATGTTAAGAAATGGTATTTCAGAAATCTGTGTTAAGGAAGGAAACGTAACTCAAAGTGTTGCAGACCAAGAAAAAATCGCGGCTTTATTCCCTAACACTTACGGAGAAAAAGAAATCACATTCGAAAAAGGAGAAAATACTTCTGCAGCTAAAAAACAAGTTGTAGGTGTAATCTTATCTGGTGGACAAGCACCTGGTGGACACAACGTTATTTGTGGTCTATATGATGCATTAAAAGCTACTAGTAAAGAAAATGTTCTTTACGGATTTAAAAATGGTCCTATTGGATTATTAGAAGACAACTATGTAGAATTCGATGATGCATATATCGATGCATACAGAAATACTGGTGGATTTGATATTATCGGATCTGGACGTACTAAATTAGAAACTGAAGAACAATTCGCAGTTGCTGCAAAAGTTTGTGAAAAACACGGAATCACTGCTATCGTAATTATCGGTGGAGATGACTCAAACACAAACGCTGCTGTATTAGCTGAATACTTTGCTGCTCACAATACAGGTGTTCAAGTTATCGGTTGTCCAAAAACTATCGATGGTGACTTGAAAAACGAAGACATCGAATGTTCATTTGGATTCGATACTGCAACTAAAACATATAGTGAATTAATTGGAAACATCGAACGTGATGCAAACTCTGCTAAAAAATACTGGCACTTTGTAAAAGTTATGGGACGTAGTGCAAGTCACGTAGCTTTGGAATGTGCTTTAGAAACTCAACCAAACATTTGCTTAATTTCAGAAGAAGTTGCTGCTAAGAAACAATCATTATCTGAAATTGCTGACTACATTGCTGACGCTGTTGAAAAACGTTCTGCAAATGGAAACAACTTCGGTGTGGCTATCATCCCTGAAGGTGTAGTTGAATTCGTTCCTGAATTTAAAGCATTGATTGCTGAAATCAACGAATTATTAGCTGGAAACAAAACAGAAGAATTTAACGCATTAGGTAGCTGGGAAGAAAAATATGCATTCATTGAAAAAGGTTTAACTGCTGAATCAATGGCTGTATTCGCAATCTTACCTCAAACTATCCAACAACAATTATTCTTAGAAAGAGATCCACACGGAAACGTACAGGTATCTTTAATTGAATCAGAAAAATTGTTCTCAGCTTTAGTTAAAGACAAATTAACTGAAAGAGGATTTACAGGTAAATTCAATGCATTACACCACTTCTTCGGATACGAAGGACGTTGTGCATTCCCATCAAACTTTGATGCTGACTATTGCTATTCATTAGGATACAACGCATTCATGTTGATCCAATACGGATATAATGGATATTTATCAAAAGTATCTAACTTATCTAAACCAGCCGAAGAATGGGTTGCTGGTGGTATGCCAATCACTAAGATGATGAACATCGAACGTCGTAATGGTGAAGATAAACCAGTTATCAAAAAAGCATTGGTTGAATTAGATGGTAAACCATTCAAATTCTTCGAAGCAAACCGTGATACATGGGCTGTTGAAACTGCATATACTTATCCAGGAGCTATCCAATACTATGGACCAACTGAAGTATGTGATTTAACAACTCGTACATTAGCTTTAGAAAAAGGTGAATAATAAATAAAGGAATGCTTCGGCATTCTTTTTTCTTAAAGGAGAAATTTATGAAGTATATGATCGCAAGTGATATCCATGGTTCAAGTTATTACTGTCAAAAACTAATGGATGCGTACAAATACGAAAAGCCAGATCGATTGATTTTATTAGGTGATATTTTATATCATGGGCCTAGAAACGATTTACCAAAAGAGTATGCACCTAAAAAAGTGATTGAGATGTTGAATTCTATTTCGGACTCGATTTTATGTGTCCGTGGAAATTGTGATTGTGAAGTCGATCAAATGGTACTAGATTTTCCATGTTTGGCGGATTATTCGGTGTTGGATATAAACGGGTTCTTTATTTATTGTACACATGGACATTTAAAACCTGTTAAGCTGAAACCTGGATCTCTATTACTATGTGGACACACTCATGTTCCTACCCTTGAAGATCGAGAGGGTATCACTTATATGAATCCAGGATCTGTTTCGATTCCAAAAGAAAACAGCCCTCATAGTTATATGATACTCGAGGACTGTGTATTTACTTGGAAAGATTTAGAAACGCTTAACCAATACCGTTGTAAAGAATTCCCAAAATCAAAATAATGATGGCAAGAAATACATATACATATTTGCCTAAGAACTTAAAAGTCGGTCCAACCGGCTTTTTTCTTCCTTTGTCTAATTCTTGTTTTAAGGCATTCCAACCTAAAACATAGTAGATTGTAATGGCACCAAGTAGTGCTGCAAAAGGAATGATGTAAATTGTAACAACATCCATCCATCTACCTACAACATCGCCATTTTCGATGCATACAGAAATGATGAATGTGATAATGCCACAAAGTAGAACAGCTTTCTTTCTAGAAATGTGAAAACGATTTTGCCAAGACTCACACACAGCTTCTAACATGTTGATCAAGCTTGTGATTCCTGCAAAGGCTACTGAAATAAAGAAGAATAGGGCAAAGAAATTGCCAAGTGGCATTTGTTTAAAGACTTCTGGTAGTGTTAAAAACATTAAACTAGGACCACTTACGGGATCAATGTCAAAAGAGAATACGGCAGGCATAATCGCCAATGCCGCTAGCATCGCTGCAATTGTATCAAATATTGCCGTCTGCATACTTGCTTTTGGGATATCTACATCATCCTTTAAATAAGCACCATATACAATCATTCCTGAACCGGTAATGGATAAGGAAAAGAAGGCTTGGCCCATAGCCATGATCCATGTTTCTTTATTGAATAAATATTCCCATTTGGGTACAAATAAGAATTTGTAACCTTCGATGGCACCATCAAATAAGCTGACACGAATAGCTAGAAATATAAATAAGATAAAGAAGGCTGGCATCAATATTTTATTGACTTTTTCAATCGCATTTGTAGCACTTGTAAATAACAATAAACAAGTAATAAACAAGACTAAAAAGTGACAAGGCACATTCGAAAAAGATTGTGTCATATTCGTAAAGAAGGCTGGGATACTATTTGTGAATAGTTCATTTGTGACTACGCCTTGAATGCTTCGAAATACCCATCCTAAAATGACACAATATCCAATCGCAATGCCAAGAGATCCAAGCAGTGGAAGCCATCCGATATATTTACCGAATTTGTTTTTCCAACAATATGCATAAGCACCAAGTGTTCCTGTTTTTGCCATTCTTCCTAACGCAAATTCAGCTGATAAACCAACAAGGCCAAATAAGGCGATAAAGATAAGATATGGAATTAAAAAGGCAGCTCCTCCATATTGTCCTAAGCGATATGGAAACATCCATATGTTTCCCATTCCTACAGCAGAACCTACGCAGGCTAGCACAAATCCTACCGTACTTTTAAAATTTCCGTTTTTATTCATTTGTAATACCTCGATGTTTCTAAGTATATCATAAAAATGGTATAATAATCAGACAGGAGATATATATGTTTGTAGAAGAAAGACAAAATTTAATTTTAGAAGATTTACAAGAGAATGGAAAAGTGTTAGTCAAAGATTTAAGTAAACGCTTTGGTGTAACACCCGATTTGATTCGTAAAGACTTAGCTTTTTTAGAATCCAAGGGAAAGTGTAAAAAGATATATGGTGGAGCGATTCTGAATCGTTTAAATGTTCATTTAGAGGATGCGAATTCTAGAAAGAATGTGAATAGTAAGGAGAAACAAAAAATTGCGCAAATGGCCTATGATTTGATTGAACCCAACATGACTGTCTTTTTAGATATTTCAACTACGAATATTGAATTGGCCAAATTGTTAGTATCAAGACCTATTTCAGGTATTACAGTCGTTACGAATATGTTGGATGTGATTCAAATTCTTTCTACAAGTCAAATTCATTCTATTTTTATCGGTGGAGAATTTGATTATGCAAAAAATGGTTTTGTAGGCAATATGTGTGATGAATTTCTTCAAAGATTTCATTTTGATGTAGCCTTTTTAGGTGTGGTAGGCATAAATTTAGAATCTGGAAGTGTTATGACCTATATGCCGAATGATGGTCAAACAAAGCGAATTGTATTAAATCAGTCTAAAAAAGCATATATGTTGGCGGATTCGGATAAGTTTTACCAAATGGGGAATTATGAATATGCTAAAGTGGATGAATTTTATGGGATCCTACAAATAATAAAAAATAATAAAAAATAATAAAAAGTAATAAAGAACTATTGATTTTGATCATAGTTCTTTTTATAATGGATTTGTAAATGGAGGACTTACTATGTTAAATCGTATTTCTATTCTTAAAGATAAAATGTTGTCTCAACCTCGCTACGTAAGCATTGAACAGGCTTTGATCATTACTCGTACATACCAAGAAAATGAAGATAAATCCGTTCCTTATAAGCGAGCACTCTCTTTATATAATGCATTAAATGAAATTGAAATTGGGATGGAACCTGAAGAGTTGATTGTTGGAAATCGAACAAAAGGTGTTCGTTATGGTGTTGTTTTTCCGGAAAGTGGAATTTCTTGGGTGGATCATGAATTTGAAACAATTCCAACTCGTCCTCAAGATAAGTTTAATGTGCGTTCTGAAGATATTGAAACATTTCGCAAAGTGATTGTTCCGTATTGGAAAGATAAAAGCTTGGAGGATGTTATTAAAAATCGTTATGGGGATGAAATTAGTGCGATTTCTAAAGTGGTAAAAGTCAATCAAACCGATCATGCGCAGGGACACATTTGTCCCAATGTAAAGGAATGGTTAAAACTTGGTCCACAAGGGTATATTGATTTAGCTAGAAATCATTTAGAGACATGTTCACAGTCGCAAAAAGAATTTTATGAATGTGTCATTTTAGTCATGCAAGGTGTGCAGAAGTTTATGCTTCGCTATCATGATCTAGCTTTAGAAATGCATAAAAAGGATGTGTCTGAAATTTGTGGAAAACTTGCATATCATCCAGCTGCAACATTCCACGAAGCTTTACAATCACTATGGTTTTTATTTGTCGTTTTACACATGGAAAGCAACGCATCTAGTTTTTCTCCGGGTCGTTTAGATGAAACTTTATATGTTTACTATAAACAAGATATAGATACGGGTATGTTGAAGGAAAATGAAGCATTAGAGTTGATTGAGTGTTTATGGTTGAAATTTAATGAAATTGTATATTTAAGAAATGCGCATAGTGCAAAATATTTTGCGGGTTTTCCAATTGGATTTAATATTTGTGTAGGTGGACAAGATCAAAACGGAAATGATTTTAGTAATGAATTAAGTCATTTGTTTTTAAAGGCACAAGAAGATATTGGCCTTCCTCAACCAAACTTATCCGTTCGACTTCACGAACATACGAATGATGACTTGTTAAAACATGCGATTCGTGTTGTTTCAAAAGGAAGTGGTATGCCACAATTTTTCAATGATAAGGCAATTATCAAATCCATGGAAGATTTGGGCATATCACATTCAGATGCCATGGATTATGCGATTGTTGGTTGTGTGGAACTGACAACACAAGGCAATAATTTAGGGTGGTCCGATTCGGGTATGTTTAATATGAATAAAGTGCTTGAACTAACATTGAATCATGGACGTTGTTTATTGACAGGAAAACAAATGGGACCTGATTATGGTTCATTAAGTACATATACTTCTTTTGACGAATTAGAAGAAGCTTTTGAAAAAATGATGGATTATTTTATAGATAAAATGATTCCTTGTTTAGAAGAAGTGGAAAAAGCTCATATTGATATTTTGCCAACTGCCTTCTTATCAAGTGTCATTGATGATTGCATGGATAAAGGAATGGATGTAACACGTGGAGGAGCACACTATAATTTGTCGGGTATTCAAATGATTCAAGTCGCTAATCTTGCAGATAGTTTGGCAGCCTTAAAGAAGCTTGTATATGAGGAAAAGAAAATTGGTGCAAATGATTTAGAAAATGCATTAAAGAATAACTTTTCAAACAATGAAGTCATGCGCCAGATGTTGTTAAATCGTGCACCTAAGTATGGCAATGATGTAGAGTGGGTAGATGAGCTTGGCGCCAAATGGGCGTTAAAGTTTAGAAATAAATTGAGAAAATATACAAACTATCGTAATGGACCTTATCATACAGGAATGTATACAGTAAGTGCACACGTTCCTATGGGAGAAAATGTAGGGGCTAGCTGCGATGGAAGACTTGCCCAAACACCTTTGGCAGATGGCGGATTGTCGGCTGTGTATGGTCGAGATTTAAAGGGTCCAACAGCTGTATTAAAATCGGTATCGCATTTAGATAATTCGTGTACTACAAATGGTGGGTTGTTGAATATGAAGTTTTTGCCAGAATTTTTTAGTACTGAAGCCGGAATTGATAAGTTTGCGAATTTTATGCGTACATTTGTAGATTTAGAGATTCCACATATTCAATTTAATGTTGTAAGAAAAGAAGATTTATTAAATGCCAAAGCACATCCGGATCAATATCGCTCTTTGACGGTTCGTGTTGCTGGTTATACTGCATATTTTACAGAGCTTGCTGGAGAGTTGCAGGATGAAATTATCGCAAGGACAAGTTATGACAACATCTAAAGGATATATTTTTGATATAAAGCGTTTTGCGACACATGACGGAAAAGGAATCCGTACAACGGTGTTTTTTAAGGGGTGTCCACTTCGCTGTAAGTGGTGTCAAAATCCCGAGGGTTTATCTTGTTTACCACAAGTCTTGTATATGGAATCCAAGTGTATGCACTGTCTTGGTTGTGTGCACGCCTCTAAACATGGTGGAATCAAGCGTGTTGAGGATAAAATTTGTATTTCAAGAAACGTAAATGAAGATTGGAACGCGATTTGTGATGTGTGTCCTACTTTAGCTTTGAGTATGGATGCCAAAGAGTATACGGTAGAGGAATGTGTTCATGAAATTTTAAAGGATGAAATATTCTTTAAAAGAGAAGGTGGTGTAACTTTCTCAGGAGGAGAGCCATTTTTACAGAATGATTTTTTGATCGATATATTAAAGGCTTGTAAGGAAAAAGGAATTCATACGGCTATAGAAACTAGTTTATATACAGATTTAGAGAATGTACAAAGGGCTTTACCTTACTTGGATCAAATCTATTGTGATTGTAAGTTGTATGATCTTGAATTGCATAAACAATATACGGGTGTAACAAATGAAAAAATATTAAAGAATATTGCGTATTTACTGCATAGTGAAAAAAAAGCGCACGTAATTGTTCGTACGCCTTTAATTCCAACTATGACGGCTTCTTTTGAGAATATTTCTTCTATTTCAGAGTTTTTAGTTTCTTGTTATGAAGATGTTCGTTATGAAATTCTGAATTATAATCCTCTAGCTCAATCTAAATATGCGTATTTAGATATGGAGTATTGTTTTAAAGAGAATCCAAAAATGTATTCTAGTGAAAAGATGCAAGAGTTCTATAATTGTGCAAAACAAAATGGTATAAAGAATCTAGTTATCGATTAAGGAGCGTAGGCTCCTTTTTAAATTATTATTGATATATGGAAGTAGCTCGAAATTTTCTTTCTTTGAGAGAAGTAAATGAAATGAGTTGTCATTTAATTGTAAATGTTAAGACGATTCGTGGTGAATCGAATATCGATTATTCCTTTATTTATAGTCTTTTATGTGTTTCAAGTCAGTATTAAATGACTTGTGTGTAAACACTGTGTTAATGATTTATTTAAATAAATTCACATATTTTTTAAAAAAATCAAAAAAACATTTGACGAAAGGGGAAGTATTTGGTAATATAGATGAGCACTGCTGAGGTG
>NZ_QRVI01000033.1 GCF_003458715.1 Eubacterium sp. AF22-8LB | reverse complement strand
TAAGACAAATGAATATAGAAAATAAACCAATATTCATATCTCTCTCCTAAAAATAATAATAAACGAAAGAAACCATTCTAGACGCCAACACTAGAATGGTTTCTTTTGTACTAAACTTGTAGAAAAATGTATTTTTCGTTACAATACAACTATGCCTAGAATTCAAAATGATTGTATTAATACAATAGAAATCAAAAAAAGTAAATTCATTACCTACCTTCATAGAACGCAGAATGAACAAGAAGCAAAGGACTTCTTAAAAGCAATAAAGAAAGAACATCCAAATGCCAATCATCATTGCACAGCTATGATTATAGGAAACATTATGCGTTCTAACGATGATGGAGAACCTAGTCAGACAGCAGGACATCCTATGTTAGATGTATTGATGCATAATGAAATGCAAGATGTTTTAGCAGTGGTCGTTCGCTATTTTGGTGGAATTAAGCTTGGAACGGGAGGCCTTGTCAGAGCTTATAGTTCAAGTGTGCAAGAAGCCTTAAAAGTTGCAACACTAACAACTGTGACTACACTACAAGAATATCAAATTCATTTTTCTTATGACTTAATCGGCAAAGTGGATCATTATTTTAGAACCCAGAACATCGAAGTCATCGAACAACAATATGAAGAAGATGTAGTTTATCATTTCCTGGTTCAAGATGATATTTCAAAAGATCTTATGGAGCTAACAAATGGTAAGATTCAAATCAAATACATACAAGATATAGAAACAGAATGTGTGATATAGTTCACACAGACAAAACACAAAGCAATCCAATCAGTATGATATACTTTTAGAAAAGCGAGGTACATTTATGGATAGCATTCTTACTTTAATCGCACTTTTCGTGATTATTTTTATAATCGTACATTTATCACAATGGTTTATACCAATTATTTTATTATTCCTCTTTATATTCTGGATCATTTCCTTATTTACTGGAAGAAGACATGTATATGTACATACATTTAAAAACGAATCAAATGACGATCCACGCCAGCAACAATCAAACTCCGCGCCTAAGCATGGAGCCATTGATGTAGAATATGTAGAACATGAAGATGAAGAGAATGGGGATAACCAATGATTTGTCACAATTCCATTGGCTTTGATACACAAATCAAAGACTTACTAACTAAATCCGCCTTCAACATGAATGAAAAAGAAATTGATATCTGGATGAAATATAAATATGACCCAAATCATATGTTTTGTTTCTGGCAAGACGATAAGATTACATCTTGTCTACAAGTTTCTAAAAAAAATATGATGTTTTTAGACCAACAAATACGCGTATCAGTGATTGGTATGGCTGCCACCTTACCCGACTATAGACAAAGGAAACAATTCTCTAGTTTATTAGATGCAGTGGTTTCACAAGCTACATATAACGATTTATTCACCATCGCATACACAAATATGCCTAAGCTTTTTGAAGTCAAAAGCTTTCAACATATTTCAAATACTAAAGAATACTGGATAGGAGCACCTCTATGTAAAAGTGGAAATCCATTCCATATTGTTCGCAAAAAAGACAATTTATATCCATTATATTTTCAATTCATGCAGTATTTTGATGGAAGCATTCTATTAAATGAAGATGAATTCAATAATCTTATTCAATATCATGAAAGATTAGGTAAGTTCATCGTCACTATGGTTAATGACGAAAAACAGCCAAAAGGCTTCGCAATCTATTCAACAAAAGAAGGTCAGGCACATGTTGAAACTTTAATATATTTTGATTCCCAAGCCATACAAGACCTCTTAACTTATCTATCCTATAAGCATGATGTAACATCCATTCTTATCAGTGAAAATGAAAGATTCGATAAATTATTCCCGCTTCATTTTCCTAGAACAGATAAAAAGTTAATGGTCAGACTCAACAATTATAAATTATTTGATAAATTCTCAAGCACTAATGTCAGAAACGCAAAAGCAGCTTATGAACTATTAGAAAAGCCTACATGGAACCATTTCCAGTAGGCTTTCTTCTCTCTTAAACAAAACATAACTAATATAAGTTCATGTCATCAAGAAATTAATTTTGCATATAAATCATTTCTTCTTCAATCACTGGATATGAAACAAGCGTATCACTATCCAAATTCTCATTAAACATATTCACACCACTGACTTGATGATTATTGTATGTCGTGTAATAGTAAATTCCATTTCTTAAATCGCAACAAGAAGTATAAATTGTATATTCATACTTTCCTGGTTCTACTTCACAAAGACCTTTTTGTTGCTCAACACTACCAATTATGTGGAAATATTGACTTAAATCATTCTTATCACTTGTAGCATTTGCTCTTGTATAGGCAACACGCACAAATCTTGATCCACTCGATAAGTCTCCAGGAAGTCCCATGGCACCAAAGCCACGTGAATACGCCGTTAAATCCAATCCAAAGTTATTTTTCGGTTGTTTATTTGATAAATACATATAATCATTCAAACGAAACAACTGCATAGGAAATGGTGGATTATTTGTCAAAACATGCGTAGGATTATCATGTACATGCATACCATCTTCCATACACTCAACGACAATGCTTTCATTTTCATCACTGATCATATAGTGTAATTCAGCTACTGGAAAGTGTTCATTAAATGGTGTTGCACAAACATTTGTATTTTCTAATACTACTTTTGCCTCTTTAACACTCGCACACTGCGATAAGATCCAAGGGATAAATTCAAAGGCAGCCACATTGTTCTTATCTTCTTTGACTTCATAAAACTTTGCATTCCCAACAAAGTTTAATCCAGCCATTCCCAAGCCCTTTTCATTCATGGCATCATAATATAATGGATACTCTTCAAATACGTGAGCCATACCAATCAAAGCGTAGTGACTTTCATGTTTATCTAAATGTCTAAAATGAAAGTCATAATTACGTGGAGCCATAGCTACTTGTTCTCCATATGAAAATTCATAATCTAAATTCCTTCCAAAAAACTGATTAAAGCTTAATGCGGTACACATTATAATCATCTCCTTCTACTTAGTAGCTTAACACAAAGTTGATAAGAATACACTCATAATGAACAAATCAAAATATGTGTTCATTGCGTTAAACCCAAAAAAAATATATATTTTAAGTGTCATAAGAAATGCCTTATCTTATGATTAACCCTTTGGAAAATTATTCAACCCTATAAACTCAAGATACATTTTTATCTTAATAATTTTCCTCTCCCTAAAGCAATGTCAAGCCCGGACATTGCTTTTTATTTTATGGAAAGAAAAAAGTCATAAGTTTCCCTATGACTCAAAATGCGAATACAATTCCTACAACCGCACTAGCTACAATAAACCAGATTGGATGCAATTTAGGTTTATACTTACTCAATGCCAGTAATACAAACAAACAAATAAATTGTTTCCAGTTAAATGTGGAAAATGTATAATCACCAAATAAAGTTGTCACCAAAATATCAATGGTAGCCACGGCAATAAAGGCAACCACAGCAGGTTTTAATCCGGCAAAGATTTGTTGAACCAACTCTGCCTCTTTAAATTTCTCTAAGAAATTGGCAATGATACAAATAATAATCAAACTTGGTAAAACCAGACCGAGTGTTACCACAATGGATCCTAGTATGCCATATTGACTAAAACCAACATAACTAGCCATATTAACGCCCATTGGCCCTGGAGTAGATTCGCTTACCGCAATCATTGTAGATAGATCACTCATTGTATACCAGCCATAACGAACCCCAATCTCTCTTAAAAAAGGAATAGTCGCAAGACCACCTCCTACCGCAAATAGTCCCGTCTTGAAAAATTCTAAAAACATCAATAATAACTTAATCATTTTTCTTTAACCATCCTATTCTAGAGAACACAACCCCAGCAATTCCTGCACCAATCACAAGTAATACAGTCGATACTTTGGTAAACATCGCAAAAATCAGGGCCACCGCAAAAATCAAGAAACCAACCTTACTTTTAATATTACCCTTCCCTAGTTTCAATACGGCATTGATCATCAACATACATACCGCAACACGAATTCCATTTAGAGCATGTTGTACAATGGCTAAACTTGAAAAGTTTGTGATCAAACCTGCAATCACACTAATAATGATAATAGATGGAGTAACTACACCTAGAGTAGCTGCAATCGCACCTGGAACCCCTGCTTGATAATACCCAATAAATGTCGATGTATTGACTGCGATTACACCAGGTGTACATTGTCCAATCGCATAATAGTCCATGACCTCATCCTCTGTAGCCCAGTGATACTTTTCAATCACTTCCTTTTGAATCATTGGCAACATGGCATATCCACCTCCAAAAGTAAATAATCCCATCTTAAACCACGATACATATAGTTGAATTAACTTCTTCATCTTATTCTCCTTTTAACACAAACTTCTCAATAGCTTCACAAACAGCACCCTGCTCACAAGTAGCTTGAGTAATATAGTCGCAATCCGGCTTGATACCCGGTGCAGCATTTTGCACTCCCACACCTAAACCAGCATCCATGATCATGGATAAATCGTTATAGTTATCCCCAATCGCCATTGTATCCTCAATATCAATATGTAATAGATTGGCTAGTTTTTTTAGTCCAGCCCCCTTATTTACTCCCTGATGATTAAATTCAATATAACGATTGCTAGAATATGAAACATCCATATCAAAGGTAATATCTTCTAAATCCCGAGCAATTCCTTGTAAATATTCAAAATCTGTATTTGTATATAACACCTTTACAATTTCTTGTCCCTTTAAAAAATCTAAGTTCTGATCAAAAATTTCCGTCATTTCTTGACGATTCTGCACATATCGTTTCTCATCCTCTGTTAAGTTGTACGCATACACTGTATCTTTCGTATATACATGAATCACAACATCATACTTTAATCCACGCTTATATAATTCTTCTGCTTTTTCAAAAGAAATACCTTCAAAATGTAAAAGTCGATTGTCCTTATTTTCGGTGATGGCTCCACCATTATATGAAATCACATATTGATTGGCTTCATCAAAAAGATCCAATTCCTTTAATGTGCCCTGAACTGTGTTATAGCCTCTTCCAGTCGCAAGAACAAATTTAACACCTAAACCTTTCAACTTCTTAATGGCCTCAATATCTCTACAATCAATTGTTCGATCAGGTTTGATCAAAGTTTCATCTAAATCACACGCAATTAATTTATACATATATATCCTCCCATAGACATGGAAAAATTATAAACCATTAGTTTTCAAAAAAAAAGTAGCATAAAGCTACTTATAATACCGAACCAATCACATGAACAATAAGGGCTAAAATCCATGCAAGTACACATTGCCATGCTACTACACCTACAGCCCATCTTGCTCCTAATTCTCGCTTAATTGATGCGATAGCTGCTACACAAGGTGAATAAATCAAGCAGAACACAAGTAAGGAAGCCGCTGATAATGTGGTTAACGCACTATGTACACCACCTACAAACAATACTTGTAAAGTAGAAACAACACTTTCTTTAGCCATAAACCCACTAATCAAAGATGTCACAATACGCCAATCTTGAAGTCCTAATGGTGCAAATATTGGGGCAATCCAACCCGCTACCATAGCTAGAATACTTTGACTAGAATCCTTTACCATATCTAAATGTAAGTTAAAGCTTTGGAGGAACCATACAAGTACAGTGGCTACAAAAATTACAGTAAAAGCTTTTTGTAAGAAATCCTTGGCCTTTTCCCACAACAATTGACTCACATTCTTTAGTCCAGGCAAACGATAGTTTGGAAGTTCCATCACAAATGGAACGGCTTCTCCTTTAAATAAGGTGTTTTTAAATAAGAAAGCAATTAATATTCCTACAACAATCCCCAAAACATAGAGTCCTGTCATAACTAAGCCACCTTGTTTTGGAAAGAATGCATTCACAAAAAAGGCATAAATAGGTAATTTTGCGGTACAAGACATAAAAGGCGTCAGTAAAATTGTCATTTTACGATCTCTTTCACTAGGCAAAGTACGTGTAGACATAACAGCTGGTACCGTACATCCAAATCCAATCAATAAAGGAACAATACTTCTTCCTGATAATCCAATTTTTCTTAATATTTTATCCATAAAGAAGGCTACACGCGCAATATATCCACTATCTTCCATCATAGACAAGAAGAAGAACAAAGTCACAATAATAGGCAAGAAGGATAATACGGAACCAACCCCTGAAAAAATACCATCAATCACTAAACTATGCACCGCATAATTTACATGAGCATTTGTCATCCAGACATCCACAGCTTGTGTGACCCAATCAATACCGAGTTCTAATAAGCCTTGAAGCCAGGCTCCAATCACGTTAAATGTCAGGTAAAAAACAAGCAACATAATACCAATAAACATAGGAATTGCAGTATATTTACCAGTTAAAATACGGTCAAGTCGTTCACTTCGAACACGCTCTTTACTTTCCTTAGGCTTTACAACCGTTTGTTCACAAACCTTTTCAATAAAGGAAAAGCGCATATCGGCAATGGCCGCACTATGATCAAGTCCACGCTCTTTTTCCATTTGTAGAACAATATGTTCAATCATTTCTTTCTCATTCTCATCTAAATCCAAACGTTCGAGAATCAAATTGTCACCTTCAATAATTTTACTCGCTGCAAAACGCAAAGGAATATCAGCTTTTTTTGCATGATCTTCAATCAAGTGACAAATCGAGTGAATACAACGATGAACAGCCCCACCAAAATCATCTTCTCCACAAAAATCTAAACGTCCTGGTCTTTCCTGGTATTTCGCAATATGAATCGCATGTTTAATCAACTCATCTACACCTTGGTTTTTAGCTGCAGAAATAGGTACAACAGGCACACCAAGCATTGCTTCCATACCATTAATATCAATCGACCCTTGGTTATTCGCAACTTCATCCATCATATTTAGTGCGACAACCATAGGAATATTCATTTCTAAAAGTTGCATAGTCAAATATAGATTTCGCTCAATATTTGTCGCATCCACAATATTGATGATTGCCTTAGGCTTATCATTTAACACAAAATTACGCGATACAATTTCTTCACTTGTATAAGGTGACATCGAATAAATACCTGGCAAATCTGTCACCAATGTATTTGGATATCCCTTAATTGGACCATCCTTTCGATCGACGGTTACACCCGGAAAATTTCCAACATGCTGATTTGATCCAGTTAGTTGATTAAACAAAGTGGTTTTTCCACAGTTCTGATTTCCCACTAAAGCATATGTCAAACACGTTCCTTCCGGCAAAGGATTTTCATCTGCCTTTACATGATATTTACCATCTTCACCTAAACCAGGGTGAACGGTGTTATTTATATTCTCAGCACTTTCGTGCTTACGAGTTCTTTCATCAATTAATTCAACCAATATTTTTTCAGCTTCATCTAATCGAAGCGATAATTCATATCCATGAATTTGTAGTTCCATTGGATCGCCCATAGGCGCAAATTTTACAACTGTAACTTCAGCTCCAGGAATCACTCCCATATCCAAAAAGTGTTGTCTTAATGCTCCCGTTCCTCCAACGGCTTTAATCAATGCACTCTGTCCTATTTTTAACTCTTTTAACGTCATGCATGTCCCTCCCCCAATTAGTTAAAATTATAGCACATTATTCAAATAGTCAATTATAGTAGATTCTATTTTTTTAACTTTTCGTTGACAGAATACTTCCACTTGTTTACAATCAAACTGTTTACAAGTGAACTTTAGGGGGGCATATGTTGACAATTGAAGAATTTTTGCGCTTATCCAATCGATTGCGTGAATATTATGGTAAACAAATCAAAAATCGATTTGCAGAATATACCTTTTCCCCAAATGAAATTTCGATACTAATTTTACTACAAAACAATAACTCCATCACAACAAGCACACAGCTTCGTGTTGTATTGGGTGTTTCCAAAGCTTTGGTTTCTCGAAGTGTGACAAGCTTAGAACAAAAAGGAATCGTTTTAGTTAAACCCGATCCAAATGATAAGAGAATTTCTCATATTGAATTAACGGAAAATGCGATTCCTGTATTAGAAAAAATCTCTATTGAGATTGAAAAGATCAATCAAGTATTATTCAAAGATATTCCCACAAAAGATATTCAATGTATGATTGATACAATGAATAAAATGAATAAAAAAATAGAAGGAGTGCATTAAAATGAAGTTTACAACAGCGTCAGAAGTAGATTTAGGGCATGAAAAAGTTGGTAAATTACTCTTTATGTTGGCAGTTCCTGCCATTTTAAGTCAAATTGTTAATCTACTCTATAATGTAGTTGATCGCATGTATATTGGTCACATACAAAATGTAGGAGCCATTGCCCTAACAGGCGTAGGCGTTTGTTTACCAATTATTATGATTGTATCCGCCTTTGCGTGTTTAGTCGGTATGGGAGGTGCACCAAGAGCTAGTATATATATGGGTAAACAAGATAATCCAACGGCTGAAAAAATCATGGGTAACTGTTTTATCGCATTGATTGTGATTTCATTAACTCTAACTGTATGTTTATTAGCTTTTCAAACCTCATTACTACAATTATTCCAGGCAAGTTCACAAACAATTGTATATGCCAAACAATATATGGGTATTTATGCCTTAGGAACCATTTTTGTCCAAATGACACTCGGAATGAATGCCTTTATTTCTTGTCAGGGATTCTCTAAAACAAGTATGATGACCGTTTTAATAGGAGCTATCTTAAACATTATTTTAGACCCTATTTTTATCTTTGGATTCAATATGGGCGTAAAAGGTGCTGCACTAGCTACCATTATTTCGCAAGCCATCAGTGCAATCTGGGTTATTCATTTCTTGAGTGGTAAACAGACGGTTCTTAAGTTAAAAAAAGAAAATTTTAAAATTGTACCCAGTTTATTATTCCCTAGTTTAGCTTTAGGTATCGCACCCTTTGTGATGCAGTCAACAGAAAGCTTAATCTCTTTATGTTTCAATATGCAACTATCTAAATTTGGTGGGGATGTTGCGATTGGAAGTATGACCATTCTAACGAGTGTAATGCAGTTTGCGATGATGCCACTTCAAGGATTAACGCAAGGTGGACAACCTATCATTAGCTACAACTTTGGTGCTAAAAATGGCCCGCGCGTTAAAAAAGGCTTTTTACTTCAAACACTATGTTGTTTCACATACGCAAGTATCATCTGGCTTTTAGTGGAATTATTCCCACAAGTATTTATTTCTATCTTCACAAATGATCCAGACTTAATGGCAATGGCAAGCTGGGCTATTCGTATCTATATGGCATGCGTATTATTGATGGGACTTCAAATTTCTTGCCAACAAACCTTCATTGCGTTTGGAAATGCCAAGATTTCTGTATTTTTAGCTATCTTTAGAAAGATCATTGTCTTAATTCCATTGATTTTTATCTTACCAAACATCTTATCCAATCATATCTTTGCGGTATTTGTTGCAGAACCTATCGCAGACTTTATTGCGGTAAGCACAACAGTAACGTTATTTATTAAAAACTTTAAGAAGACATTAGCACAAATGGAAAGATGAGTTATCAATATCACGATAACTCATCTTTTATTTTATTCAATAATTCTTCCTTATTATTCTTTTCAGGATGATAAAAACTATATTTTAAACACACATTCAAAGCTTCTTGAATCTGTTTTCCTCTTAAATTTGTCGCTTCTATAATATCATTTCCATTCAATGCAAGTTGAGATATACACATACAACGATTTCTATTTTGGATGTAATAAGAATAGAACAATTCTACATCTTTAGCTGATTTTTGCCCCAATTCAGAATGGGCCATCGCATCACAATAGCGAATTTGAAGTAAGTTCAATAAGTGTTCTTCATCCAAACGATATGTAACACGATACTTATAAATACAATCTAAATCACAAGTAAATTTATCATCATGATGCAAAACATAAAAAGGAATCCACTTTCTTTGTTCATTTGTAAGTTTAAAACGTCGACATAGCTCTTTAGATAATTCACTTCCTACCTTCGCATGATGCTTAAAATGATCCTTTCCATTCGAATCAGTTGTCTTCACTTGTACTTTGCCTAGATCATGAAACAATAGCGCAATGGCTAAAGTTTCATCATATGGTTTTAAATAACTCATCGCATCTAAAGTATGATGCAAAACATCCGTATAGTGATAGATTGAGTTTTGACTACACCTCAATGCCAAATCCAACTCATTAAATATTGGTTTTAAAAGAAGTGTCATCTCCGCCAATACTTGTGGATTTGCTTCCATGATTTCTTTTAATTCATGCAAAATTCTTTCTATTGATACATATTGAATCAAAGATGCATTTGTATCGATAGATTTTTTAACTGTTTCATCCATAGAAAAGCCTAGTTTTGCACAAAAACGATAGGCACGCAACATTCTTAGAGCATCCTCACTAAATCTTCGATTCGGATTACCCACACATCGAATGACTTTAGCTTTAAGATCAAATTGTCCTCCATACGGATCTATCAAGCCATGATTCGGATGGTAGGCCATCGCATTCACAGTAAAATCACGTCTTGATAAATCTTCTTCAATTGTTGATACATATTTCACATTGTCTGGATGACGATGATCCTTGTATTCACTCTCTAAACGAAAAGTTGTGATTTCAACGGGTGAATTTGATAAAACCGTTACCGTTCCATGCTTGAGTCCTGTCCCTATACTTCGATCAAATAGATTTAATATCACTTCAGGTTTAGCACTTGTACAAATATCATAATCATGGATTGGTCGATCTAGTAAATAGTCACGAACACATCCACCTACCACATACGCTTCATATCCAATATCATTTATTTTTTGAATGATTTCTAATATATATTTAGGTAATTTCATACTTCTATTATATAAGAAAAAGGTGCTGAATTGCACCTTAATTACTTTGTAATCTTTACATATGTTGGAATTGTATCTGCCATGATTCTCTTTGCGATTTCCATACTTCCAAACATAAATTCAAAACCTTTTCCGTAACTTGCTGGCGTACAGAAGTTTCCTAGATCTTGTAGAGTCTGTTTATCATCATTGATCATATCCACAACTAAGAACCAGTGGCTAGGCTGATCTTTGACAATTCTTTCTTTCAAATAAATAGAAAGAATATCTGGGTGAGAGTCCCCAAATTCACAGATTGCTCTTTGAAGTTCGGTTACACTTGCGACAGGATCACGAAGTTTTAAACTGTCTCCTTTATGAATTGGATTTTCACTCACTTGTGAACCACGATTTTTATCTAATTCCACTAATAAATTACAATCTAGTAAAACATTAGCTCCAAATGGATCAATCACAATGCCATGAATCTGGTTTAATGCCATCTTCACAAAAGGCATATACTGATTGTAAGTCATGACCAATGAATGGATTTCACTATCTTGATCCCATTTTTTTAATTGATCCATACTTGAGAAAACAGGAAAGAAACTATCTCCCTTATCATTTTGAATCAAAGACAATTGGAATTGTGTATTTGGTTCAAAGACTAAGACTCCTTTTTCATTGCGAGTAGGATCTTTATCCCATTGTGCTGGAATTAGAAAGTTTGTAGAAATAAACGCTTCCAACAAGTTTCTAAATGCTGAATCTGTTTTTTCTTTACTAAATAAAACTAATGTTTCTTGTAGTTTTTCATTTTTAAATTCATTTACCATAATTATTCCCCTGAAATTGTGCACTCTTCAAATGCGATACTTGGACTTACCGCCTGATGATAACTCCAATCTAAATCATTACCAACACTGATCACATGCTTCATCATATTTAAGAAGTTATTTGCGACAGTAACTAGAGTAACATTCTTATCTCTTTTACCATCCTTTACCCAGAAGCCTGAGCATTGTAGTGAGAAGTTTGTAGAAACAAAATCAAGTCCAGCATGAAGACCAGCTAAATTCTGTACGACAAAGCCATCTTTGATTTTTGTACACAAATCTTCAAAACTATCACTTCCAGGTACGATGTAACAATTCATCGGCTGTACACTCACGCTAGATGCATAACCTGATTTAAAGCCGTTTCCTGTACTATTTGTATGCATTCGATTGGCACTTCTTGTGTCATGAAGCATCATAACATATTTTCCATGATCCACCAACGTTTTTGAAGATGTTGGACAACCCTCATCATCAAAATTGGCAATACTTAAACAATCCGTATTCTTTGGATCATCCATAATTGTGATTTGTTCAGAGAAAATTTGTTCGTTGAATTTATCTTTTAAAGGTGAAATTCCCTTATACATTAATTCACCGTTAAATAAGCCTGTAAATGCCGCAAATAAAGATGTCATCGCATCCTTTTCAAAGATAACTGGGCATGTACAGCTTGGAATTGGTGTTGCTCCTAACTTATTTAAAGCCTTGTCGCAAACACGAGATACAAATGAATCCAAATCATATTGATTAAAGTCATACACAACTTCAACTAAACTAGCATCTTTGATTTCTTCATTTTCTTTCACAACAACACTGGCAACAATGTATTGCATTTCATCAAAATCCTGCACGTCCATACCTAAGCTGTTCACAATACTGCGACTTCCGCTTCCTTGTGAATATCCTAAATATCCAACTTGAATGACACGTGGATCATAAGCTAGAATCTTAGCTTCTAAGCTTTGAAGAATATCCTTCACATATTCTGTACTAGCCATATTCCAAGTCACATCTTTTTTTACGTACTCAATTGGTTCTGGCTTTCTTAATGAATCTGTTTCTTCATTAGAAATAATATGTGCTTGTTCAATCAATGATTTTAAAACAGTTTCACACATAGAATCGTCTATTTCTTCCAATGCCATATTGGCCATTTTTCCATCTACAATTCCACGAATACTTGTACCCGTAACTTTACTCGATACTAAAGTATCCATTTGTCCTTGAAACCAAGTCATCTCTTTTTCTACCGTTGTAGATTGATAGATTTCAAATTCCTGGATGCCTAGGCCAAGTGCTTTTTCAATCCATACTTGTTTATTCATTGGCCGTACCTCCTACTGTAATTTGTGAAACACGAATGGCTGGCTGACCAACATCTGTAGGGATCGAGCCAGAACTAGAACCACACATACCTTGTCCTCGCTCTAAATTTTTACCCACGCGATCAATATTAAACAGGATATCCGCTCCATTACCAATCAAAGAAACTCCTTTTACTGGATAAGAAATCTTACCATTTTCAATTAAATAACCTTCTAATACGGCAAAATTAAACTCTCCGGTTTGTGGATTTACACTTCCACCACCCATTTTTTTCGCATACAATCCACGTTTGATGCCTTCAAACATTTCGTCAAAATCATCATTTCCAGCGGCAATATATGTATTTGTCATACGCGAAGTGGTTTCAAATTTATAAGACTGACGACGCGAACTTGAAGTCGATTCAAGCCCCATTCTTCGACCATTCAAGCGATCAATCATATAGCTCTTTAAAATACCATTCTCAATTAATACACGTTTTTGTTGGGGATTACCCTCATCATCAACGTTTTGTGAGCCCCATGCATTTGGAATTGTTCCATCATCAACCGCTGTGACTTTATCACTTGCGACTTTTTGCCCTAATTTATTACAGAATACACTCTGATTTTTACTTACAGAACTTGCTTCTAGAGCATGTCCACACGCTTCATGGAAGATGACTCCACCAAATCCATTATCAATAATGACTGGCATTTTTCCGGATGGACAATCCTTAGCCTCTAATAACACTAACGCAATACGACTTGCTTCTTTTCCAATCGATTCTGGTGTTCTTTCTTCAAAAAATTCAAGCCCCTTACTTGCACCTGGTGCTTCATAGCCAGATTGTAAATTTTGACCATCTTGCGCAAAAGAAGATACAGACATTCGACAACGAATTCTTGTATCCTGTACAAGTCTTCCTTCACTATTTGAAATCTGTACATTTTGGCATACACTTGCCAATCCTACAGATACTTTTTGAATCTTATCTGAATAGGCTTTAGCTGCATCATTGGCACGTAACATCAAGGCAACTTTCGATTCTAATGAAGCTTTGACAGGATTTTCCTTGATAGGATGAAGATTTTCATGAGTTTCTTCAACCAAAGAGATAGATACAGATTTAGATTCTATGCCAAAGCCTCCACGCAAATCATCGACCAAGGCATTTAATGATTCTTCATTTATTTCATTTGTGTATCCATATACAGATTGCACACCTTTATATAAACGAATTCCAATACCAGCACGAATCAATACGTTTGTATCTTCTAATTTTCCATTTAACATGGATAAAGATTCAGTTGTTCCCTCTTCTTCAAAGATTTCGGCAAAATCACAAGAAGAAGCCATACAACGTTCTAATAATTTTTCTATTTGTTCCTTCTTTAACATACTTATCCCTCAATGCAATCTACAAATCGTTTTGTGATTAATTGAGGACGAGTAATGATAGATCCAACTACTACACTGAAGCATCCTAATTCTAATACACGGCGTGCTTTTTCTGGTGTATCAATATTTCCTTCGGCAATCATTGGTACGTTTGATTGTTCTAAATATTTACGCATTAACTCAAAATCATTCGTTTCAACTTTATCGCCCTTACTTTCTTCTGTATATCCAACTAATGTTGTTCCTACAAAATCAAAGCCTAGTTGGGCTGCATGTAGACACTCTTCTAATGTAGAGCAGTCTGCCATTAATTTTTGTTCTGGATATTTAGCACGAATATCAGCATACAATTCATCTAAAGTTCTTCCATCTGGACGAACACGACAAGTTGCATCTAAGGCAACGATTTCTGGATGTGCTCCTTCGATCAATTCATCAATTTCTTTCATTGTAGGTGTAATGAATACTGGACAATCTCCATATACTCGTTTAATGATTCCAATAACTGGTAAATCTACTTCCTTTTGAATTTCATTAATATCTTCTACAGTATTAGCACGAATACCTTTGGCGCCTCCCCATTTAGCAGCTCTAGCCATACGTCCCATAATAAATGATGAATGTAGAGGTTCATCTGGAAGTGCCTGACAAGATACGATTAAGTGTCCTTTTACTGATTCAATGTTACTCATGATTTAAATCTCCTTCTTCTTACTTATATATAGGTAATTATACTACGTATACTGGTTTAAAACACGAATTTAAAAAAAATTAAAAAAAATTTAAAAAAGTGCTTGCAATCATTTAAAAGTGATGGTATATTTAATGGGCACTGAGCGAGACACATGAGCTCAGTTGAAATAAATGCGCCCATAGCTCAACTGGATAGAGCGTTTGACTACGGATCAAAAGGTTGTGGGTTCGATTCCTGCTGGGCGCGCCATTTATTTTTTTTCTAAAAATATCGGGATGTAGCACAGCTTGGTAGTGCACTTGATTTGGGATCAAGGGGTCGCAGGTTCAAATCCTGTCATCCCGACCATTATTTTATTTAATTCGGCTGGGTAGCTTAGTTGGCTAGAGCATCCGGTTCATACCCGGAAGGTCGTGAGTTCGAGTCTCACTCCAGCCACCAACGAGTTTAACTTGGACCCTTAGCTCAGTTGGTCAGAGCATCCGGCTCATAACCGGCGGGTCGTAGGTTCGAGTCCTACAGGGTCCACCAATTATACATATGCAGAAGTACCCAAGTGGCTGAAGGGTCCGGTCTTGAAAACCGGTAGGTCGTGCGAGCGGCGCCTGGGTTCGAATCCCAGCTTCTGCGCCATCTTATTTAATTCACATCGCGGGATAGAGCAGTCTGGTAGCTCGTCGGGCTCATAACCCGGAGGTCGTTGGTTCGAATCCTTCTCCCGCAACCATATGGTCTCATAGCTCAGTTGGTAGAGCAAAGGACTGAAAATCCTTGTGTCGTTGGTTCGATTCCGACTGAGACCACCATTTGTCAAAGATTGCACCTAGCATTTGCCAGGTGCTTTTTTTATGCCTTATTTAATGCATATTCCTACATTATGGTTATATTCAATATCATCAATAGAAGCGAATTCATTCTCTCTTTTAGATAAAAGTTACAAAAAAACTACAAAATATTTTCAAAACACATTAAAAACGGATAGTAAATTATCCGCTTTTTTTCACCTATTTCGATTGCTTTTATTTCCCTCTAAATCCACCTTTAAATCAGGTGGTATGCTGAATGAGATATAAAACGATTATTATGATAACCACGAGAATCCCTACGACCAATTTGTATTTAGCATAGTCTTTCATTCCTTTGTTCACATCATTTAATTTTCGATTATCTTCATTCAATTTATCAATCATCTTTCTTTGTTCGTCTGTCATATACTACACCTCCTTTATTCACCATCATAACAACATCAACCGAAACAACCTGATCACGATCTAATAAACATGGTCTAGCAACATCTGTCATACGACTTGTTTATTAAAATCATAACTTTCTAAGTTTTAATGTTCTTTTAATCACAATCAACATAATACAGATACCAATAAGTGCTAAGATTATCATCGGTTTAACACTATAATCATAAAAAGCAAAGTAACAAATACTAATTAGAATCAAGAGCAATAACTTTATATATCCAAAAATTGCATTTTCATAATTAAATTGCCAAATATAAAATATTGATTCTTTAATATAAGCAATATGTTTTTTACAGAAATCGAAAAATAAACAATTAATAGTGAATATTGTCAATATGAGAAACAAAAATTTAGTATGATTATGACAACTGAATAAATCAATTAAAAGTATAATCAAATCCATTATTAAAAATAATATTGTATATCTATTTAGTCTTTTCGATAAATTTTCGCATCTCATCTTTAGAACATCCTCCTATAATCTGATTTAGTATTTCATTTTAAATATGGATTCTTTTGCATATATTGGAATAACATGCATGTACAGCAATAAGGAAGCAAAATAACTAATTACTATTTTCATATATTTTGTTCTTTTCAAGGATAGCGCTATCTTCAAGTACAAAATAGCATTAATTGTTATTTTTAGCAATAGTTATTTTTATTTTTAATTGTTGCGACAATTAAAAATAGAGGCTAGAATATTCATGGGTGAAAAACATATATGAAAAAATTATCAAAAAGAGAAAATCAAATTATGATTGCTTTGTGGAATTCTTCTGTTCCATTGTCTGCTAGTGCTTTAAAGAAGAATTTAGATGAAGATGTTAGTATATATACAATTCAACAAGTCCTTCAGAAATTGCTTAAAAAAGATTATATAAAAGTAGATAGAATCGTTCAGCACGAAAAAGCTCTAATGCGAGAATATGTGCCTGTAATTTCTCAAGTTGAATATATTACAAGTTTTGTAAATCAAAAAACATCTTTTGAATTAGCTTCAAATTTCATAAAAGAAACCGACAATTTAGATGCCATTATCGAATTAGAAAAACTTATAAATATCAAATTAAAAGAAAAGGGAATAAAGTAAATGCAGTTATCCCTTTCATCGTTATTTATTACAATCATTTTTACTGCCATTCTGATTCTTATTTTTAATGCATTACTAACATGCAAAAAAAGTTATATGTTTTTTAGAACTGATTTTCTTTCTGTCCTAGCTATAATTATAATTTTACGTCTATTATTTCCTATTGAATTTAAATTTACGCAATCAATAGCAGCTGCACCGATTATGAATCCGTTTTATAACATAATGCATTATGAATTTCATTCATTTGAGATTTATAATCTACTTCTTGTTATATGGGTTATAGGAATTATAATCAAATCCATTGAATATATCTTTTCAATATCTCAGTCAAACAAAAATTATAAACTACTCATTTCTAATTCAGTCAAATTAGAAACCAATGATTTAGATGCAGAATTAGATATTTTTCCTATTTTTAGCAGTAAATTTTTATATGTTCCTACAGTATTTACCACAAAAAAGAGTATATTTCTTCCTACGACTTTATACACTAAAAGCGAACTGAATAATATTTTACGACATGAAATCAGTCATATTCAACATCATGACGGTTTAATAAAACATATTATAAATTTTGTTGTGATCCTATACTGGTGGAATCCATTTGTATATATATTTAGAAATCAAATCCATTTACTTTTAGAGATGTGTGCTGATTATAAAAGCACAAAAAATTTCAATGAGAAAGAAAACAATCAATACATTAGAGACTTAATAAACATACAAAAAAAGACTACTATTTATAATCAAGCGCACAAATATAGTAATTCGAATATTATTGATGAAAGTATAAAAGTTCTTGAATATAGAATAAACTATATGATAGAGAACAAATACAAGAAAAAGACCAACAAATTACTATTGGCCACATTGATTTTGTTTCCATTTCTGACAAACTCTATCATATTAGAGCCTTCTTTCCCTGCTCCTGACGAACATGAGTTATTATCAGAAAAAGATTTAAAAAATGGATATATAACAGTGAATAAAGATGGTACTTATACATTTCATGTCGGTAAATTTAAAGGTATTATCAACAATCCAAAATCTAAAGAATTTAAAGACATTCCAATCATAAAAGGAGAATAATCTTTCATTGTCACAAAATCATTTTTAAAAACTTTTAAAACTTATTCAAAAAGCAAAACAAGTACCCCTATAAAGAGTGATACTTGTTTTTTTAATCCACTACTAACAGTTCATAAGTATTTGTAAGAGTAAATAATTGATAGTGTACTTTTACAGTTACTAGTTGAACCTCATTTACGTAATCATACTCATGAATCACTTTATTATCAACTATATTTTCAGTATGATAAAACTCAATAAGTGTTTCCTCTAACTTAGTTCCAACCTTTCCTTTTGAACCTGTTTATTTCCTCTTGCCTAAACCTTATTTATCAACTTTTTCTTTTTAAGCAATATCAACCATTTCTATTCAAACCACAATGTTCTACATAAATAGTCAATTTTTTTATTCCTACTAACCGATGGTACATTTGTTTGGATTATTTCAGTCATTTTTATTATTGTGTTTATTCCAGAATTTAGTTTTAAAGTTTTCAACATTTCTAATTCCAAATCTTATCGGGTCAGTTATCGGGTCACTTATAGAGTCATTTGAAAGAGTTTCAAAATAGAAATTGTCTGTAGACTTAAACTTAGGTTTAACATCAGATATATTAAATATTCCAACTGGACTAGTGATAGTGATTAGCATTACATTCGCTAAAAAGCATGCTATAATTCAAGTGGGCAAACGGATAACAAGCCCACACGAGTAAAAGGGTGGTTCGGACTAGACCATCTTTTTTTTCAACAAAATAACTTTTCAATTCCGACTGAAACCACCATTTGTCAAAGATTGCACCTAGCATTTTCCAGGTGCTTTTTTTACGTATATCTTATTTACTATAAATGATAATCTAAATATGTACATAAATGATCATTTAAGAATGTACACTTCTGAT
>NZ_QRVI01000032.1 GCF_003458715.1 Eubacterium sp. AF22-8LB | reverse complement strand
AAAGCCGTACATAAACGACATTTGGCTATTTTGGCTATGAGCAAGTGTTAAACTCCCGTGTGATGCAATTCCTTTTTTTACTTGATTGAAATTGAAAGCGTTTTTTATTAAAATATAGAATATAACGGAGGATAGAGTATGAATAAGAGATTAAAACCGGTTTTGGCTTTGATTCTAACTATGTTTATGTCTGTTTCTACATTGTCGAATACTTATACTGTTTCTGCAGAAGGGGAAGAAACAGTTACTACAGAGCAGACAACAACAGAAGATGTAAATGAACAAGAAGAAGTTGAAGATAATAATGTGAATGAAGAGGATTCTTCGAATGTTGAAGAAGTAACACCTGAAGAGGATACTTCAGAAGATGTTGCGAGTGAAGAACCAGTTGTAGAAGAAAAGCTTGGGGATGCTTCAATGATGGAGTATTTCTTAGTGGATAGTCCTGTTGTAGATAATTCTGTTACTGAGAATTTTGTTCTTTCTTTAAATAATACGGAGGGATATTCTGATTTTCGTATTACTGTTAAGAAGAGTGATGGTTCTACTTTTGATTTAGAGAGTAATGAACAGGTTGATAATTTAATTAAGTTTTCAAGAGTGTTTAGTGCTGAAGAAAAAGGTGAATACCTTGTTGCTTCGCTTCATTATTCTTTGAATGGTGAAAAGTATTATTTGAATTTCGGTGATTTGGGTATGAATGTTAAGTTTGGTGTGGATCAAGAATATACAGGATATGATGAGACATTACCAGATATGACAGAGGATATTTCGGAAGAGGAAGAAGAATTAAATAATTCCGTTATTCAAGTAACGGATGTAAACAAGGCTTCTGAAGAAGTGGCTGAGGGAATGATGGCTCAAGATTTTCCTGCGGCTATGGCTATGATTGATGAGGATATTGATACACAATCAAATGAGGGTATTACTTTATGTTTGGATCCTGGTCATGGTGGAGCTGAGAGTGGTACTTTGAATTATAATGGTACGGGTTTAGAGAAAGATTATAATCTTAAGATTGCGAAGTATTGTTATGATGAATTACAGAAATATAATTGTAAGGTTGTTATGACACGTTCAACAGATAAGTATATGGGTCTTGAGGAGCGTGCTGAATATGCAAAGCAGCAGGGTGCTCAATATTTGATTAGCTTCCATTTAAATGCTTCTGTTTCTCACCAGGCGTATGGGGCAGAGGTTTATTATCCAAATACAAACTGGCGTCCTGATATTTCTGCAAAGGGTAAGGTCATGGCGCAGGCGATTCAGAATCAATTGGTTTCACTTGGTTTACATGATCGTCGTATTAAGTTTAGAACGATTGACATTAATGAATATCCGAACCCACATCGTTATGATGATAATAGCATCGCGGATTATTATGGGGTAATTCGTAATGCGAAAACTAGAGGTATTACAGGTTTGATTATTGAGCATTGTTGTGTGGATAATGAGTCTGACTTTAATAAGTATTTAGGGTCTGAAGAGAAAATTAAACAATTAGGTGTTGCGGATGCGAATGGTATTGTGGCTGCTTTAGGATTGACAAAAGTGGTAGCTAATACAAATCCTTCCGTAACATATCAAACTCACGTTCAAGATTATGGTTGGCAAGAATGGAAGAATGATGGGGAAATGTCAGGTACTTCTGGGCAGTCCAAACGGCTTGAAGGTATCAATATTAAACTACAAAACCTATCTGGAAGTGTTGAGTATCAAACACATGTACAAGATATTGGATGGCAGGGTTGGAAATCCAATGGTGCTATGGCAGGTACTTCTGGACAATCAAAACGATTAGAAGCTATCAAAATCAAATTGTCAGGCGATGCAGCAAATAAGTATGATATTTATTATCGTGTTCATGCACAGGATTATGGCTGGCTAGGCTGGGCTAAAAATGGTGAGTCGGCTGGTAGTGAAGGATATAGTAAACGTCTAGAGGGCATTGAGATTAAATTAGTAAAAAAGGGAGGAGCAGCACCTGGCTCTACTTCTCGTCCATTTGTTTGTAAGACAATAACTTATCAAACGCATGTTCAAAACATTGGATGGCAAGCAGAAAAAGCAGATGGCGAAGTAAGTGGTACATCTGGACAGTCTCTTCGTTTGGAAGCTATTAAAATTAAACTTGGAAGTTCAATTGATGGTGGACTGACATATGCTACACACGTACAAGATATTGGTTGGCAATCATTTGTATCAAACGGACAGTTAAGTGGAACAGCTGGACAGTCAAAGCGTTTGGAAGCAATTAAAATCAACTTAACTGGAAATGCTGCAAATCAATATGACATTTATTATCGTGTACATGCGCAAAACTTTGGTTGGCTAGGCTGGGCTAAAAATGGTCAATCTGCAGGTACAGCAGGATATAGTTATCGTTTAGAGGCTATTCAAATTGTTTTAGTACCAAAAGGAGGAAATGCGCCTGGAAGTACAACAAATCATTACTACAACAAGGGTCATGCAGCAGATGATGAGAGTACCGTATTAACAAAGCCAAATACTTCAAAACCAAGTACGAATAATACTGCAAGTGATAAGACTCCTATTATGGGGGCAACACAAACCAGTGTAGCTCAGATGGTTCGTTACTATAATTCAAAGTCTAGTGGGTATGATACATTTACTGGAGAGAATAAGAAATACAATGGTTCTTTAGCTAAGGGTGGAGCAAGTACAATTGAGCAATTTGCACAAATCGTATATGAAGAGGCAAAAGCTGAGGGTGTGCGTGCTGAAGTTGTCTTTGCGCAATGTATGTTAGAAACAGGTTTCTTAAAGTATGGTGGAGATGTACTACCAAACCAATATAACTTTGCGGGCATTGGTGCTACAGGTGCTGTTCATGGTGCAAGCTTTGAAAATGTTAGAGTAGGTGTTCGTGCTCATGTACAACATTTAAAGGCCTATGCATCATTAGATGGTTTAACACAACAGTGTGTGGATCCAAGATTTAATTTAGTAGCTAGAGGATGTGCGCAATATGTTGAATGGTTAGGTATGAAGGAAAATCCAAAGGGTTATGGATGGGCTTCTGCCAAGAATTATGGTCCAAACATTGTAAATATGGTTATAAATTTATTGAGTAAATAGAGATTTGAGTTCAGATTTGATTCTGGACTCTTTTTTTGTTGACACATGTTTTTTGAACCCGTAAACTAAAATTAGTTAGATAAAACTAAGATAAGGAATAAGATTATGAAAAGGTTAGGGAAAAGATTAATTTCAACATTTTTGGCATTTGTTCTATTGATTAGTAATGCCACAATTATTCATGCTGAAGAAAATCAGTATACACATTCGGACGAAGCAAGTTCAGGTGGAGTTACATTAAAAGTAGAGTGGAATGATCCAGTATTAGGACAAGAAACTACGTTCCATGTATCTGCGACAGGTGGAAGTGGAAATTACAAATTTAGAATGGAAGCACCAAGCTATACAGATCCTGATGTATTATCGTATGAAAGCGTAGCAGATCCTAGTCGTGGAGAATGGTTGAACTATACAGAAGAATGTAGTTCTCATGATTATACATTTACTATGATGGCAAGTGGAACATATAATTTCCGCTTTTATGTAATGGATAAAGCGGCGAATATGAATTATTTGCGTACAAATACTTTTATTCAAGTATCAAGTCCAAATTATCCAAGTGTAAATTCGATTGTACAATCTGCCGTAGCACAATGTAATGCTGAAACGGATGGTTCGGATTATGCGAAGGCATTATGGTTACACGATTGGTTATTGAATAAATTGGATTATGACAAATCATTAAAATGGTCTAGTGCAGAAAGTGCATTAACAAGAGGATTAGGTACTTGTCAGTCGTATGAGAGCGCGTATTCTAAATTATTAACGGCTGCTGGAATTGAAAATGCAGAAACACGTGATACATATGATGGACATACTTGGAATGCATTTAAGATTAATGGAGAATGGTATCAAGTCGATTGTACGTGGGATGATTCGAATGATGATTGGTATAATTTTGATGAAAGAAGACTGTATTTTGGATTAACTGACGAGTTAATGTCACTAGCTCATCCAGGACATGCAAAAATTTATACTGCAGCAGGATATGCGACTCGTTCTACAAGCTTAGCAAATAACTACTTTGTAAAAAGTGGAGAAGCTGCAAAATGGGTTGCATCATATAAAGATAGAATTCAAGAAAACTTGAATGCAGGAAAGACACAATTTTCTATTACTGCAGACAATGCTGCATATCCAGAAAGTATTTATGGTATTCAAAACGGAATTATTGCCTATGTTATGAATACAACAGATTGGTATGTGAATGGTAAAAAGGTTGATCTAGTTGCAAAGACAAATGGTGCTCAATTTGATTTTACAGTTCCTTGTACTGAACATAAATGGGATGAGGGTAAAGTTACAACAGAACCAACATGTGAAAAAGAGGGAATTAAAACCTATACATGTAAAAATTGCCAAACAACTAAGACAGAATCAATTAAAGCTTTAGATCATGATTACTCAAAAGAGTGGACAATAGATCAAGAAGCAACTTGTCAACAAGAAGGAAGTAAATCTCATCATTGTACTCGTTGTGATTCAAAGAAGGATGTAACAGTTATTCCAAAGACAAGTCACACATACTCAAATGATTGGACAATTGATAAAGCAGCTACTTGTACAAATGAAGGAAGCAAATCCCACCATTGCACTCGTTGTGATTCTAAGACTGATGTTACAGTTATTCCAAAGACAAGTCATAATTGGGATCCAGGTGTAATTACCACAAAGGCTACTTGCACTAAGGATGGAGTTAAGACTTATACTTGTAAGGATTGTCAAACAACTAAGACAGAAGTAATCAAAGCTTTAGGTCATGATTACTCTTCTAGTTGGACTGTTGATAAAGCAGCTACTTGTACGAATGAAGGAAGTAAATCACATCATTGTACTCGTTGTGATTCTAAAACTGATGTAACTGTTATTCCAAAGACAAGTCATAATTGGGATTCAGGTGTAGTTACTACAAAGGCTACATGTACTAAGGATGGAGTTAAAACTTATACTTGTAAGAATTGTAAAACAACTAAAAAAGAAGCAATCAAAGCTTTAGGTCATGATTATTCTTCTAGTTGGACTATTGATAAAGCAGCTACTTGTACGAATGAAGGAAGTAAATCACATCATTGTACTCGTTGTGATTCTAAGAAGGATGTAACTGTTATTCCAAAGACAGGTCATAACTGGGATTCAGGTGTAGTTACTACAAAAGCTACTTGTACCAAGGATGGAGTTAAAACTTATACTTGTAAGAATTGTAAAACAACTAAAACAGAATCGATTAAGGCATTAGGTCATGATTATTCTTCTAGTTGGACAGTTGATAAAGCAGCTACTTGTACTAATGAAGGAAGCAAGTCACATCATTGTACTCGTTGTGATTCTAAGAAGGATGTAACTGTTATTCCGAAGATTAGTCATAGATGGGATAAAGGTACTATTGTAAAGAATCCTACATATAGTGAAACAGGTGTTAAGCGTTATACTTGTACTAAATGTGGAACTACAAAGGATGAAAGTATTGCCAAACTTGTAGATGATAGGGCTTCTATCTTATATAAGACTCATGTGCAGGATATTGGATGGCAGGATTTTGTACAGGATGGTAAGATGAGTGGTACTTCTGGTAGATCAAAACGTTTAGAAGGAATACAAATTAAATTATCTTCAAAGTTAAAGGGTAATGTGGAATATCAAACGCATGTACAAGATATTGGATGGCAAGGTTGGAAATCCAATGGTACCATGTCTGGTACTTCAGGACAATCAAAAAGATTAGAGGCTATTCGTATTAAATTAAGTGATGAAATTGCCAACAAGTATGATGTTTATTATCGTGTACATTGTCAAGATTTTGGTTGGCTTGGCTGGGCCAAGAATGGAGAAGCTTCTGGTAGTGAAGGTTTTTCTAAGCGTTTAGAGGGTATCGAGATTCGTTTGGTAAAAAAAGGTGATAAAGCACCTGGTACTACAAATAATGCATTTATTCGTAAGAGTATTTCTTATAGAACACATGTTCAGGATTATGGTTGGCAAGGCTATGTATATGATGGTGAACAGAGTGGTACGTCAGGACAGTCTAAGCGTTTGGAAGGTATTAATATTAAACTATCTCCTTCATTGGACGGAAATGTTGTTTATAGAACGCATGTACAAGATTATGGCTGGCAAGATTGGAAATCAAATGATGCGATGTCTGGAACTTCAGGACAATCAAAACGATTAGAAGCAATACAGATTAAGTTAACTGGACAGGTTGCTAATGAATATGATGTTTATTATAGAGTGCATTGTCAGAATTTTGGTTGGCTAGGCTGGGCCAAAAATGGAGAAAGTTCTGGTAGTGAAGGCTATAGTAGGCGTTTAGAGGCAATTCAGATTTGTTTAGTTCCAAAAGGACAAAAGGCTCCTGGTGATACGAACAATCGGTTTTATAGGAGATAAAAATAGTAAAAAAACTATTAAATTTTAAATATAAATATGAATATGGATATACCAGTGGTTCCGCGGTTTTTTGATTATTTGCTATGATTTTGAATATATGGTACCTGACTTTAGAAGTTAAACAGTAAAAAAGGGTGTTAACTTTTTAAATATTTAAAAGGTACCCTTGGGGGAAACACAATGAGATTGTTGTGATAGTCTGGACTCTTTTATGATTTTTATAAGTAAGGGGGAATTTTTGTGTTAGAAGAAATTAAGGTGGTTGTATATCAAAATGATTATGTTGAAGATCATGTAGAGCATACATTGGTTTATGAGGGTATGGTTGAAATTAATGAAACGGCTACGGCAAGAGATGTATTTAATAATTTAAATATGGATGTACCTTTAATGGTTCATCTGTGCTTAAAAAGTCAAGATTGGAATTATACAGATTATCATCCTGTTATAGGTATGCCTTTCTATTTTGATGAGGGTGTTTTAAAGACTAGTTTTGATCCTATGGATGCCAAAATATGTGAGTTAAAGAATTATGGATTTGAGTTTGATCATTTAGAATTTTTAGTTAAAAATATTGGTGGTATAGGTGGAGCGAATCCGTTTGATTTTGTATACAACTTTTATGTTACAGTAAATGAGTTTGTGAAGGAGAATCCATTGGCATTTGAATTTTTTAGCTCATTGATTGTTCTATTATTCCCTAAAGTAAAAAAAGGTATACGTGATATATTAAATACATTAGAGAATAACCTACATTATTATAATTTGTTTATGCAGGGTTTAACATTTAAGAATGAATACACCATGGATTCATTTACTAAAGCGTTACAGTTAGAAGATATAAGAGAAGTAAATACGGAGAAGACTTATTTTAAGATGGTGAATGCTTTTCTTATTGTGTATGGTTATAAATATGATTATCAAAATGATAAATGGGTAAAGTAAATAGGATGTATTTCTATAACTTTGCCTATTTTTTTATTCTAAAATCCTGTCTTTGACAGCCAGAAAAGAAATAAAGTGGTCCAAAACCCTAGTATAAAGGCTTTGAGCCACTTTTTTGCGTTGTTGCGGATTATAGTATTTTTTTCTTATCTTTTGTTTGATGTATGATGTTTCTCATTTTCTGCTTTTTTGTTATTTGGTAATCTGTTCTGAATCCAAACAATTTATGAAGATCATCTGTAATATCTGTTCTTGTATAGGATGGGATGTATCCATATCCTTCTAATAATGTAAGATTCATCTTTTTCATGGTGCCCACAATTTGGTCTGCTGTATATTTATATTCTAGTTTGTTTTCTAGAATTCGGAAGAATAATAAGGCCATGAAACAAATAAGGAAATGAGCTTTGATCCTATCATCGTCTCTTAAATAAACGGGTCTGGCATCGAAATCTGATTTTAGAATTCTAAAACATTCTTCAATCTGCCATCTTCTTTTGTTGATGGCTATTATATCTTGAACATCATCATCAAGATTTGTAACGACGGCATAGAATCCATCATACATTGCTTCTTTTTCAATAACTTCTTGGTCGATTTGCCAGATTTCATCTTCAGCTAATTCACCATTGTCCGTGAAGGACTGTTTTTTAAGAAATCTAGCAGGATCGTTAGGATTTTTACGATTCTTTTTTGGCTTGCCGCTATCTGTAATCATTTTTTGAGCTCTTTGTATTTGATTCTGACGTATAGATGCTTGATATTTTCTGTATTTAGGCGAATAAGTCACAATTAAAGTTTCAGAAAGCTCGTTACTGTCATATGGAACTTCTTTGTAGTAGATAGTATTAAAAACTTCTGGATCTTCTTCGTCTAGGTCATTCAAATCAATGAATTTGTTGGAACCAATCTTTCTATATTGTGATGTAGATAAAGCTGTTTCTCGAACATCTTTTTTTAGCTTTTTAAGAGATTGTGTAATCACGTAAGCTCTTCCGCCTGTTGTATTCAAAAGACGGTTTTTCTTAGAACCAAGTCCACTATCAGAACAATAAACGAATTGAGAACATTGAAAATCATTGATGACTTTATGTTCATGGTCTTTTAATGTCAGCTGTTCATTTTGGTTCCCAGGAAACAGATCAAATGATAAAGGGAATCCGTCGGCATCCATAAACAATCCCATACCAACTATTGGATTTGGTTTGTTTTCTTTGTTTTTACCGTACTTGGCATCTCCACGTTCCTGTTCGATTTCGAAATAATAATTTGTACAATCATAATAAAGAACGCGTGTATTTCTTTTATGGATGTAGTTTGTATTTCTGTAAAGCTCTGCCTGAATATAGTCACTCTCTTCAGCTAGAACAGTTAATGCTCTGTAGATATCGTGTAAATGATAAGTAGGTTGTTCAAGAAGCGAATGACAATACTTAAATGAACTTAACTTACTCGTTGGGTTAAAAAAACGAGCATATATCAGATTGGCAAGAATTGCGTTCAAATCGTATTCGTAATCATGTCTGTTTTTGATGTTTCTGCAGATATTATCCAAATGTAGAGAATAATAAATGCTTTGTAGAAAAAGATAGCCACAATTAAAAGTGTTCAGCTGATCCTTCTTGATTGGAATATTTGGATTAAGAGCGATAGAAACTGATTCATTTTCCTTTTTATATTTTTCAGTTTCTATACGAGCCTGTTCTCTTGCCCAGGCCATAACACCATCTCTGTCTGTATTCAGTTTTTTAGAAAGTTCAGAAAGTTTACCGAGCTTCTTGTAGATTCTTGAGGTGCTTTTTCCTTTTTCGTTGATGAAAGCATAATTGATATAAAAAGATTCATCTGTTTTAGATTTAGTAGTTGTAACACGCATAAATATCACCTAATACAATTATATCACAGAATACGAGATAATACGATATACAAAAGCAAATGATTTGACAAAAAAAGTAAAAGAAAAGCGCTTGTTTAGGCGCTATGTTTAAGATCAGTTGTGAAAAGGGGTGTCAAACTCCCGCGTATATTTGGATTTTTAAAACTATTGAAAAAGAAGAAAAGATTATATAATATATGTGGAGCAAGTGAAAATGTGTAAAAAAGCTATCTTTATATTATAGAGGAGAATGTAGAGTAAATATGAGATTTTCAAAAAATGATTTTGAAAAAGTAGATTTGCAGATTAAAAAAATAACAGAACAGACTGTTGAGCAAATAGAAATAGATTCAGAATTACCTCCAACAATAGAACAATTGGAAGATAATAATAGAACCTACTCCATCATGGCAGCCATACTATTTATTGATATTCGTAAGTCAACATACTTAACAGAAAATAGCCAAGCAAAAAGTATGGTTAAAATATATCGCTCATTTATGAGAATGGCAGTTGATTGTGTTAGAAAAAATGGAGGAGTTACAAGACAATTTCTGGGTGACAGAATTATGGGCGTATTTATTGACTCTGCTGATAAAAACGGGAATATTGTGGACAGTGCAGCAGATAAAGCAATTAATGCGGCAAGAAGTTTACAGACTGTGATTGATTATAGCTTGAATAAATATTTGAAAACTAATGTTAATGGGAAAATTATTGAATGTGGTATTGGAATTGATTATGGAAAGGTTCTTGTAACTCAGGTTGGTATGTATGGTCTGGAAAGTGATGAAAATAGAGAGAACGAAGTGGATTGTGTATGGGTTGGTAATACAACAAATTACGCAAGCAAATATTCAGATATAGCATCTGGCGGAGAAATATTTATTTCAGATAATGTTTTCAAGCAAATGTCAGATGAGTATAGGGAAGTTTTTGTAAAATCAGCAAAATATAAAGGAACAAAGTTATTCCAAGGCTATGTGACAAAGGATTACTATTTGGAGTTTTCAGAGGATTTAGGAAAACCAACCAAAATAGATGAAAATACAACAGTAGAGTCGGATACATTTGCGGGATTGGCAGATGGCATTAGAGAAATCGATAGATTAAAAAATAGTCTGGTTCAACGAGAACGGGAATTAGCTATTTTAGAAGAAAGATTGAAGAAAGAAAATGATGAATTAAAGAGAAGGTTTTCGAATGAAAATAACGAAAAAATAAAGGCGATAAATGAAAGGGGAAAAGCGAAAGAACAGCTACAAACAGAAATTGAGACTACATATTCTTTTGTCAAAAAAATAATAAATGGGTCATTTTGTAGAGAACTTGAATATATCGATAATATTGGTATTAATAGATGGTTAGATATAGACGAATTTTATCATGAATTAGGAAAGAAGCAAGGATATAATGAAGATATAATAAATAATAGTGTTTTTGAGTTTATTGAGATATATGCTTACTTTGGGTTATATCGTGTGTCATATAGATATATGGTTAGTATGGCAAAGGAAAATAATATATGGGTATATATAAATGAATCGACTTTTAAATGGGCTTGTGAACAGAATATAGGTTGGCAAGTTATTGATGCAATGGAGAAAAGCCTTAAAAATAATAAAATACGATATGAACATATAAAAGATTATGAAGAAAAAATCAGTAAATTGAAGAAAATAAGGGGATTTTAAATTATGGCACAGAATGACAATCAACAGCAAAAAAATAGAGCGTTTAAAAAAGAAGATGCTTATGAAACACTGGGTATCATAAATACATGGATAGGAAATATGGATACTAAGGTTTCATTTGCATTAGCATTAACAGGTGTTTTAATAGGTGTTATATTTGAAAAGGGCATGCCCAGTGCATTTGAAAGAATAACAGAGGTATCACAACTAGCAGAATTATCTGGAGTAAAAATTATTGCAGCCATTCTAGTTGCACTGCTATATTTATCAAGCTTTATTTCTATTTTATGCTTTATGTTATCTATTATTGCAAGAGTGAAAAATCTTAATAATGCACCATCTATTTTTTTCTTTGGCTCTATTGGAAATATGACATTGGAGAATTATAAGAGTGCCATAAACGATATGGACGAAAAAGAAATGATAGATGATTTAGAAGAACAGATACATACAAATTCGAAAATATGTAGTCTAAAAGCAAAATGGTATAACAAGGGAATAAAGTTTTTATTAGCAACAGTTATTCTGTGGTTTGTGTGTATGATATTTCAGTTAATATAGAAGGAGGAAAATTATGGAATCAAATCATATAATGTCTTATGACGTAGATAAAAGTTCGAAAAGAATGGATGAAATTTTAGATGTAAGTGACAATGATTACTGTGATAAAGACAGCATTCCTGCCAGAAGTGATTTGACATTTAAAAATGGATATTATGTAAATGTTACTGCCATTTTTATTGATATTGTAGGGTCATCTGATATGACAGACGAGCATAAAAGACCAACATTGGCAAAAATGTATAGAGCATTTTTATCAGAGTGTGTTGCTATTATGAATGCAGAAACTGATTGTAAAGAAATAAATATTAATGGAGATTGTGTATGGGGAGTTTTTGATACCCCTAATAATTCTGATGTTGACAATGTTATTTCGGTGGCAGCTAGACTAAATAGTATGATTAAAATACTCAATTATAAATTAAGGAAGAAGAAATATTCGCAAATTTCGGTTGGGATAGGTATCGATTATGGCAGAGCATTGATGGTTAAAGCTGGATATTCAGGTAGCGGAATTAACGATGTTATTTGGATGGGAGACGTTGTAAATTCAGCGTGCCATTTATGCAATAAGGCAGGTAGAGATTATAGAAAAGTAATTGTAATTTCAGACATTGTTTATAATAAGTTAAATGAGCATCATCAAAGTTTGTTTTCAAACTATTCCGATGGATGGGTGACTAGGTATGAAGGAAATATTATAAATACCAATATGAATGATTGGTATGATAAGAATTGTAAATAGATGTTGATTTGATACAGTTAAAAAATGTAAGCGTAAGCTGATTTTGTAGCAGTTCTTAAAGCCAGTCCAGGCTACAATCGCAAATAGGTAGGAGTTCTCTTTCCTTTGAATTGCCGTTTAGTTTCGAGTAGGCAGCAGCCTATCAAAAGGTTAACGGACAGTATATAAGGAAAATCAGTGGAGAGATACTGCTATAGGGGCATTCAGCGACTTTGATTAACAGTTAAATACGATAAGTGTATCATAAGAAAGGCGCAATAAATTTGGATGGGGTTAGGTGAATTTGCTCTCCAAGAATTTAAGGGGCGGCATATATCCCAAAACAGTTTGGTAATCCGCAATTAGATATGGGCGACTAAAAGTTGGCTTCAAGAATCGTAGGGTTGAAAACCCTATGAGTGTTTAAAGGATTATTAACTAGGGAGCAGAGATGTTTGAATCAATGTATTCAGTTAACTTGACATATAATTCTTCGAATCTTATGTCAATGTATCCTCGTAGCTCTTCAATTTCAAATTTCATTTCATTGTTTTGAAGATTTCTGAAGTATTCAATCAATTCAATAACGTCTTGTACATCCATGATCATTTCTCCCTTGGTTCCAGGCTAAATGTAGCGTTTGGATCGAGTACATGCATTACACGATTGCGGAAGCGAGACCAGTTGGTGTAGCCATTGGCGTTGTTCTTGATACACTTGATAATCTTGTTTCGATTCTCAATGATCGCATTATTCACTTTTTTATTGCAGACCACCACCTGGCCTTTGTCTGCCTCAATTTTATATTCAGAACTACAAAATAGGTGGTATTATAGGAAGAGTGGGAGGTTGAGTATCAAGATATTGTGAAAGTGGTAGTGGTGATAGTCTAGAAAAAAGCGTAGGAGTGAAGATGTTTTGGGATATTTCATTGCGTGTTTTTGATTATAAAATGTAAAAAAACGTAAGAAGAGTTTTCAGGGTTTACGTGTTGGATAGTAAAAATGAATTTTATAGTTTATTATCTTGCTGAAATTAAAATTATTTATATAAAAATGGAGAAAAAATGAAATATAGAATTAGTGCTGTTGACAAGGATGCAACTCTTAAAACAGTTGTGGATGAAATATCAGAAAAAGATTATAAGACTATTATGTCTAATATAAGAAGACTTCAAGTATCTATGTTGAGTAAAGATTATTATGTTATAGTTAGAGATAATATAAAAGAGTTACTTGCGTTTCTTCCTACAATAGAGATGATGAATAAATATTCCATTGATACAATTAACCGATATACATACAATGTATTAGGAACATTTTATGCATGGATTGAATATTATGAAAGTCATTATAAAAAAATTTTTGAACCTTTCAAAAAAAAGTATTATGATGAAAATTTTGAATATCGAATGATGTATAATCTTCGTATTTACATGACTCATTGCGAAATGGCAATTACACAAATAGAGTTTTGGCCTGGGAAATCGGAAATATATATATATATTGAACCGGAAATTTTATTACAAAATTCTAGTAGATTACAAAAAAATATTATTAAGGATTTGCAGCAAATGTATGATGATAATAAAAAAATTGATTTATATGATTTGATGGTAAGATTTGAAAAAATTTTTACATCTATGCATAAAGAACTTTTAAAAGCATTGGAACCGGAACTGAAAAAAGTATTAAATGACTTAAATCCATATCTTCAATTTACATCTGAAGGAAAAATAAAATCATGCTATATATACGAAAAAGAAACAGATAAATGTGTGTATTCATTAACAACATTTATAGAAACATTTATAAATAAAATGTGTAATCCGTATTAATCATGCATGGCCGATTGTTTTATCACTAGGCATTTTTTTCATGTACATTTATATTGCACAACGATCCTCTTAAAAAGGATTAGCTATTAAATTTTTAGAAGAAGGGTATAAATATTAAACTATTTCCTTCATTGAATGGAAATGTTGTTTATGGAACGCATGTACAAGATTGTGGCTGGCAAGATTGGAAATCAAATGATGCGATGTCTGGAACTTCAGGACAATCAAAACGATTAGAAGCAATACAGATCAAGTTAACTGGACAGGTTGCCAATGAATATGATGTTTATTATAGAGTGCATTGTCAGAATTTTGGTTGGCTAGGTTGGGCCAAAAATGGAGAAAGTTCTGGAAGTGAAGGTCATAGTAGACGTTTAGAGGCAATTCAGATTTGTTTAGTTCCAAAAGGACAAAAGGCTCCTGGAAATACAAATAATGCTTTCTATAAAAAGTAATATGATTATGAAAGTAAGGCAAATCCAAGTGATTTTGCCTTATTTTTTATTCTATGTTATTATACTTAACGTAAATTTTAGTTTAAATTAAATGGCATGATTATGAATAAAGTAGATTCATATAATTGATAGCTTAATATAGGTATATTTAAAAAATGAGGTAGTCTATGGGATATTTAGACATATATAAGGATTGGATAGAAAATGATTGCTTTGATAAATCGATTCGAGATGAATTAAAACAGATTGCTTCTGAAAAGGAAATAGAGGATCGTTTTTACAAAGAATTAGAATTTGGTACTGGTGGTTTACGTGGTATTATGGGTGCTGGTACAAATCGTTTAAATAAATATACAATTGGTAAGGTGACACTAGGATTAGGGAATTACTTAATAGATTCATATGGTATGGATGTCTGTGAGTCTCGAGGAGTTGTGATTGGCTTTGATACAAGAAATAATAGTAAATCATATGCTCAGGTTACGGCTGATGTTTTGTCTGGTTTAGGTATTCGGGTATACCTGATGAAGAATGCTAGACCTACGCCTCAGTTAAGTTTTTCTGTACCTTATTATAATGCGTTGGCTGGTGTTGTGATTACTGCAAGTCATAATCCAAAGGAGTACAATGGATATAAGGTGTATGATGAATATGGAGGTCAGTTAGTTCCTAGCCAAGCAGATCAGGTAATACGTTTTGTGAAGAATGTTAAGGATTATCGTTTGATTAATTTTGCAGGAAACGATTCTTTGATTTCTATAATTGATAATACAGATGCTTTTGTTGAAGAAGTCTTTAAACAGCAGCGTATTGAAGATAGAGAAGCTAAATCGAATTTAAATATCGTTTATACACCATTGCATGGATCTGGAAGAGTTCCTGTTTCAAAAATATTAGAAATGGATGGTTTTACTTGTGTTTCATTGGTGGATGAACAGGCAAATGATGATGGAAATTTTTCAACCGTAAAATCACCAAATCCTGAAGATAAGGATGCTTTAATTCTAGGCATAGAACTAGCTAAGGAATTAAATGCAGATATTGTATTAGGGACGGATCCGGATTGTGATCGTGTTGGTGTTGCGGTTAAGAATTCAAGTGATGAATATCAATTGTTAACTGGTAATCAAATAGGCGCTTTATTAATGGATTTTATTATTCGGCATACAGATTTAGATGAGCTTGAAAAACCTGCGATTATTAAAACAATAGTGACTTCAGAATTGGGAGCAAAAATTGCAGAAAAGAATGATGTTGAAGTGTTCTCAACATTAACAGGTTTTAAATATATTGGTGAAAAAATAACGCAGTTTGAAAGAGCAAAGGATAATGATGATTTAACCCGTAATTATGACTATCTATTTGGATATGAAGAATCATATGGATATCTTTGTGGAACGCATGCAAGGGACAAAGATGCGGTTGTTTCTAGTATGTTAATTTGTGAAATGGCTGCAGAGACTAAAAGTCAAAATAAGACATTGATTGATAAGTTGAATGATATTTATGAAGAATATGGATATTATAAAGATTTATTAGAAAGTTTTACATTAAAAGGTAAAGATGGTGGTGAAAAAATAAATGGCATGATGACGAAATTGAGAGAACAATGTCCATTTAGTGATGTAGAGAGAATTTTAGATTTTTCAAAAGTAACATTTGAAGAACATGGTTTTGGAACGTATCCAATTTCGAATGTTTTAAAATACGAGTTAAAAGATGGATCATGGGTTGCTGTAAGGCCTTCGGGAACAGAGCCTAAGATCAAGATTTATTATAGTATTCGTGGGAATAATAAAAACGAGGCGAATATTCGTCTTGAAGTGATTCAAAGTACAATTAAGACACACATGGGTCTATAGGAAGGACAAAGATATGCATATTATTTTACTTTCAGGTGGTAGTGGAAAACGTTTATGGCCACTTTCTAATGATGTTCGTAGTAAACAGTTTATTAAATTATTTAAGGATGAAAAGGGCAAATATGAATCTATGGTACAAAGAGTGTATCGTCAGATTCATGATGTGAATTCAGAAATGGATGTAACGATTGCGACTAGTAAAACACAAGTGAGTGCAATTCGTAATCAATTGGGGAACAAGGTATCTATTTGTTTAGAACCATGTCGCAGAGATACTTTCCCTGCGATTGCTTTGGCAGCTGCTTATTTAAAAGATGTACAAGGGCTACATGACGAGGATTGTGTTGCGGTTTGTCCAGTGGATCCTTATGTGGATAATACATATTATGAGACTGTACAGAAATTAGAGAAAATTGTAAATGAAGGACAATCAAATTTAGTTTTGATGGGAATAGAGCCAACTGTTCCTAGTGAAAAATATGGATATATTATACCTACAAATAAAAGTGAGATTAGTAGTGTATCTAAATTTACTGAAAAACCAGATACAGAGACGGCAAAGAAATATATTGAACAAGGTGCATTGTGGAATGCTGGTGTATTTGCGTTTAAATTGGGATATTTGTTAAATAAAGCACATGAATTAATTGACTTTGCAGATTATACTGATTTATTTAAAAAGTATGATACATTAACAAAAATTAGTTTTGATTATGCGGTTGTAGAAAAAGAGCAAAACATTCAAGTACTTAGATATGCTGGGGAATGGAAGGATGTTGGTACTTGGAATATGATGTCTGAGGTTATGGCTGATAAAACAAAGGGCGATGTAATCTTAGATGAAACGTGTGTAGATACAAATGTTGTAAATGAATTAAACATTCCAATTTTATGCATGGGTTGTGAAGATATGGTTGTAGCTGCTAGTGAAGATGGTATTTTAGTTTCAACCAAAGAAAGAAGTGGCTACATGAAGCCATATGTAGAAAAAATTGATAATCCTAGTATGTATGCAGAAAAATCATGGGGAACATTTACTGTGATTGATAATGAAAAGAATTCAAAAACAATCAAGATTGAAATGAAGCCAAACACAGAAATGAGTTATCATTCTCACTCTGTTAGATCTGAAATATGGAATATTATTTCTGGTACCGGTAAAGTTTGTATTAATGGGGAGTACAAGGCTGTTAAAGCTGGAGATGTTATTCAAATTCCAGTTAACACTAGACATAGTATTAAGGCATACGAGAAAATGGAAATTATTGAAATTCAATTGGGTGAAGCTATTAAAGTGGATGATAAATCAAAATATACTAATCAATAGTTATATTACAAATAATTGCTAAAAAAGACTTGTCTTTATTAGCAATCTTTTTATACTTATTGGTTATTAAATGGTAATACTTTCTTTTCTTTGATATAGTGGAATTAGAGATTCGCCTATAGAAAGGAAAAGAGGGTATGAAAAGATTAATAGGTGTTTTATTTGCTTTAATTGTTGCGTGTATACCTATGCGTATACACGCACAGGATGTTTCATTGTCTTTTGAATATACGGGTCAAAAAATAGAGGTTGAAGATGCGACGATGTATTATTCAACGGATTTTGAATTGTTGGATGAGGTTCCAAGTGATTGTGGTATTTATATTGCGGTTACTTCGAGTGGTCCAAAGTATTATGAGATTAAACCGAAGGATGTTGAAGTGAAAGTATCTTATAATAAGGATTGGAGATTTGGTGATCCAGAGATAGAGAAGTATGTTTGTGAGGGCAAAGAAGATTTAAACTTTAAACTTATGATTAATACGAATGATGAGTTTGAAGCTGAGAATGATTATAATGGAAACTATCACTTTGTATTTAGTCCATCTAAAACTACGGATGTAAAGGTAGAAAAGACTCGTGTTGAACATCCAGATGTTGAATCTATTTATAATGAAGAAGGCACATATATTTATAGTACGATTCATGGCCTGAAACCGATTAAACTTATGGATGCAGGAGAATACACTGTATCATTTGATTTGAATGAAACATATTATGAGTCAGTACCATTTAAGGTACCAATTCTTCCTAGAACAGTTCAATTGAAGCTAGTTAAACAAACGAAGTTTGTTGGTGAAAATGATCCAGCGTTTGAAAATGATGATTATATTCTAACAAGAGAGCCTGGTGAAGAGACAGGGGATTATAAGATTACTGTAAAGAGTAAGTCAAAGAATTATAAGTATGAACTATTAAATGGTGATGTGTTCACAATTCTTGATAGAAGAGAGAATGAAACGCTTAAGAAGCCATATATTAAAGAGGAGCCTAAGGAAGAGAAGAAGGAAGAGCTTAAGAAGCCTGAAGGACCTAACAAAGAAAAAACTAAGAACAATATTCATACTGGTGTATCAGTGAATACAGGTGTTAACTTTGCCTTGTTATCTTTGAGTGTTGTAGGGATTGGATATGTTGTATTGAAGAATAAGAGACAGTAAATATTGTTGTTCAGAACCTCCTTGTGTAATACGAGGGGGTTCTACTATATTTATGAAATCGTTTACATTAACTTGGTTATAAAACTATGATTATCTTTTGCTAATGTGTGCTTTATATAAAGGACAATTAACGTTTTGAATAAGGATTGAATATTTGTTTTATATAAGGTAAATATTATACCTTCTATAACATTTAATAATGATTTTAGGGGGTGGGTGACATTGACATATATGTTGAAAAAGTATAGAATATATGTACGATAGTTATATCGTGAACTTTTTTGGTATAAATAAGTTAATAGGAATTAAAAATGATACATCTAGAGGATATTAAAAATAGCTGGATTGCCGCATTTTTGATTGAATCGTTCATCTTCCAACTTGTTATGGGTGAGGGAAAGTGTATCTAAAATTTTTATTTATTGCTTATTTGGAGTTTTTAAGTCTGAATAAGCTTTTTTAATGTCTTGGGAGTAGGGGTTATGTATGTATAGAAAGAATAGTAAGGGTTGGTTAAAGCATATCGACTTTATATTGTTGGATATGGTTTGCTTGCAGCTAGCATATTTATTGGCATATTTCATTAAAAATGGAAATGTTCATATGTACATTGATTTCTTATATAGAAACATGGCTATTATTATAGAATTAGCTGATTTAATGGTGTTGCTGGTTTTCGGTACATTAAAGAATGTATTGAAAAGAGGTCATTATCTTGAGTTTGTTAAAACTGTAAGGCATGTATTTATTGTTGGATTATTAGCAACTCTATATTTATTTACGGTTCAAAAGGGAATTTTATTCTCTAGATTCGTATTATTCCTTACTTTAATTGTTTACCTAATAGTATGATGTTAGCATATAAATAGGACTAGTCAAAAAGAGAAAATTTACACCAGTGGTACAAT
>NZ_QRVI01000031.1 GCF_003458715.1 Eubacterium sp. AF22-8LB | reverse complement strand
TATACAATAAAAAGCCTATGTCCTTACGAAAAGGTATAGGCTTTTGTCAACAATCTGAGTTTTTTTAAATTAATTAGTTTTTACGTACGTATTTCAAGCAATCAAGAGTTACGGCGATAAGAATGATAATTCCTGAGAATACGAACTGTAAGTTAGTATCGATACCAAGAATTGTTAATGAATAAGTTAATGCAGTAAAAATCAACACACCAACTACTACACCAGAAATTTTACCGATACCACCAGTAAATGATACACCACCTACAACGCAGGCAGCAATTGCATCCATTTCCCATCCTTGTCCATACGCAGCTGAACCAGAACCAATCATACGAATACATTCTAACCATGAACCAAATCCGTATAAGATACCTGCCATTATGAAGGCTCCAAGAGTTACTTTAAATACTGAAATACCAGATACAGAAGCAGCTTCTGGGTTTCCACCTACGGCATATAAATTTTTACCGAATTTTGTCTTATTCCAAATGAACCAAACAATCACAACTGCGGCTACTGCCCATAAGATAATTGTTGGGAATGCACCTACTTTAGGAATGATTTTCCCTGGAATAGATTGATCAATACCACCAAAAGATACACCTTTTGTTGAGTATGTTACTAAACCAAAGATTACTAACATGTTAGCCATTGTTGAAATGAATGGGTGCATTTTAAATTTAGCCGCAAAGAAGCCGGCAATTGTTGTAAACATTGTACATAATACAACACAAACAACTAATGCTAAAAGAATTCTTCCTCCAACTGGCATAGTTGAGAAATCAAATACATGTCCGAATACTGAACCAGTATTAGGACCATTGTGCATAATAATTGTAGCAGCTGTCATACCCATACCAACCATACGTCCAACAGATAAGTCAGTACCAGCTAACATAATTAAACCAGATACACCTAATGCTAAAAACATTCTTGGAGATGCTTGTTGCATAATACTTAAAATGTTATTAACAGTAAAAAGTTGTAAACCATTCTTCTTAATTGGTGTAATGATACACAAGAAAATGAATACTAAAATAATCGCAATATACAAACCATTTTTCAACAAGAAATCACGAGTATTGAATGAATACTTATAGTTTTCAATTTTTTGAGCTTGTTTTTCTGAAAATGAGAAGTTAGACATCTTCAACAAGTCAATTAAGTGATATTCAAATATGAATGCATCATGTTTACGGTCTTTAGCCTCTTGCATATTTTTAGTATATTCAAGTTTTGCATCAAACAAACGATTCTTATAAATGAAGTTCTCTTCTTTAATTTCTTCTTTATCACTAAGACCTGATAAAATATCTTTATGCTCTTTTTCTAATTCTTTTAATTTTTTATCATACTCTGCCTTAGCTTTTTGAACCTCATACTTATTACTTTCAACAACTTTGTTGTAGTAATCCGTTTGATAGTGATCCTTCAAATATTTTTCAGCCATAGCAATTTTTTCGTTGATTGGTTGTTTATTTTTAGCTTCGATTTCTTTAGCTTTTTGCAATTTGCTGTTTAATTCTGAAAGGCGAGCTTCCTTCTCGCTTTTAGTATAAATTTTATCTCTCTTTAAAGCCTCGATTTCTTCTGAATATTCCAAGACTTTATTTGTTCCTTCTTCTCTTAGTTCATCAATTTCAGCTTGAATCTTTCCAACATAATCCTCAATAGGTTTACGTAGTGCAAGCTCTTCATCATGACTAAGAATATTTGTAACTGTATTTGTCATAATTATCTCCTTTATAGGTATTTTGCACTGAGTCTTAACAACTCTTCCTGGTTAGTATCTTTTGTATTTACAATACCGGCTAAGCGTCCATTTGACATAACGCCAATACGGTTTGTGATACCTAAGATTTCTGGCATTTCACTTGAAACTACAATAATTGTTTTTCCTTGTTTAGCCATTTTGATGATCAATTCGTAAATTTCATATTTAGCACCTACGTCAATACCACGTGTAGGTTCATCCATCATGAATACGTTTGGTGATCTCTCTAACCATTTACCGAAGATAACTTTTTGTTGGTTACCACCAGATAGACTTGTAATCGCATCATTGGGTCCCATACACTTAGTTCTCATGGTTTTAATTTCTTTATTAGTAGCTTGAATCATCTTATTATCAGAAAGTGCTACCTTGCTCATATAAGAAGGTAAATTTGCAATCGTTGTATTGAATGTTAAATCACACTTTAAGAACAATCCATTTGCTTTACGCTCTTCAGTAATCAAGGCAAAGCCATGTTCAATTGCTTCTTTAGCACTATTAAAGTTCATTAACTTATTGTCAAAATAAACACGACCTGAAGCTCTAGTACGGATACCGAAAATCGTTTCTAACAACTCTGTACGTCCAGCTCCTACTAAACCGTATAGACCGAAAATCTCACCTTTTTTAACGTCAAATGTAATATCTTTTAAGTATGGCTCATATTTTGTTGATACATGTTGAATAGATAACATTGGTTCTCCAGGAACATTATCAACAGGTGGGAATCGGTTATCCAATGAACGACCTACCATGGCTGCAATCAACTCATTCATATTGGTTTCAGAAGTAGGTTTTGTCATAACCATTTTTCCATCTCTTAGAACCGATACTTCATCGCAAATTTCAAAAATTTCATCCATTTTATGAGAAATATAAATAAGCGAAATGCCTTGTTTTTTCAACATTCGCATCATATCAAACAATTTATTAACTTCTTGTGTCATCAAAGAAGATGTAGGCTCATCAAGTACGATAACCTTTGAATTATATGAAATTGCTCTGGCAATTTCACACATCTGTCTTTGTGAAACAGACATATTACGCATTGGTGTATCTAAATTCACTGTCATACCAAGCTTTCTAAAAAGCTCAGATGATTTCTTTTTCATTCGGTCTTCATCTACCATACCTAATGAATTTGTGGGATAACGACCCAAGAATAAATTGTCTTTAACATTTCTTTCAAGACATTGATTTAATTCCTGGTGCACCATGGCAATACCATTTTCAAGTGCCTCTTTGGGTCCAGAAAAATTAATTTCTTTTCCTTCTAAAAAAATCGTACCTTCATCTTTTTGATATGTCCCAAATAGACATTTCATCATTGTCGATTTACCAGCACCATTTTCTCCCATAAGTCCCATAACTGTACCTGGTTTTAAATCTAAATTAATGTGATCCAAAACACGGTTACGTCCAAAGGACTTACTCATTCCGCGTATAGATAAGACCAATTCTTCATTCTTATCTGCCATAAAATCTCTCCTATTTTTTACTACTATCTAAATAATATTAGGGAGAAATATTTTCTCCCTAATAAGCTTAATCCTATATTTTTTGAATTATTTATTTAAGGATTCCTGTGTAAGAAGCTGCATTGTCAGTCTTAACCATGTTAATTGCGAATGCATCATATTTGTCTGGGTTTCCTAAACGGTTTGTGATGTTAGATTCAGTTTGTCCATCTCCACCAATGTATTCAACATCTAAATTCAATAAATCATCGTATTTTTCTAATAATGGTTGGTAAGTTGAACTTAAGAAGTTATCAGATGCGTTGTAGATATTTAACCAAACACTCTTCTTAGCGTGATCTTTTTCACCTAATTGGTTAGAAACTGGAGCATAAGTAACTGTTGAATCTAAGAAATCTTTATAGTTGTCAGCAGTAACAGCAACGTTTAATGCATAGTAAGAACGTTGATCCTTATTGTATGTATAAACATCATCAGTTAAAACGTTTCCAGCATCATCTTTTGTACCGATACCTGTATCAATATCAACACCATCTAAAGCATTACGTAATACTCTTAATGTTAAATAAGCTTGAACGTCAGCATGTTGAGAAATTGTTCCACCATATCCTTCAGCGATTGCAGCAACTGCATCTGAGTTTGCATCGTAACCGAATGTAGGAACTTTGTTTTCTTTTGACCAAGCATTGAACATTGACATACCCATACCATCATTGTTAGAAGCTACAACGTCAACTTCTTCACCGAATGAAGCAGTCCATGTACCGATTGTGTTACCAGCAGTAGCAGCATCCCAAGTAGCACCTGAAGAGTTCTTCATTTCTTGAGAAGCAAGTTCTCTTACTGTATAAGTTTTTCCATTAATTTCTAATGAGCCATCTTGAACATTCTTAGATTTACCATCATTGTTGATTCCAGCTGGATCACTTACGATTTCACCGTCTTTTTCAACAGCTGTACCTAACGCTTTACGAACACCTCTTGTACGAGCGATAGAGTCATTGTGACCTACGTCACCGATAGCTAATACGTAACCAATAACGCCATCTCCATTACGATCTAATGTATCGATATTCTTTTCGATATAATCTTTAATCATTTGTCCTTGAAGTTCAGCACCTTGATTTGCATCGAAACCAACATAATAAGTATCTTTGTTGAAGTTTAATGCATCCATATCTAATTCACCAGTAGAACTGTTAGAAGGTTGACGGTTGTACCATACTAATGGTTTGTCAGCGTTCGCAACACTAGAACCACCAGTTTTTTCTTCACTTCCTCCACCGCTACAAGCAGTTAATGCAACACCCATAGATAAAGCTGCAGCAATTGTTAAAAATCTTTTGTTCATATTATCCTCCTAATGTAGATTTTTACATGAAGACACATTCACATATGGATAATTCGCATGATTATAATATGATTGGCAGCTGGGTGTTTCAAAACGAATTTATAAATCCAAAAATATGTCCATTATATTCGAAACAAAGCCATTGTCGTGAAATCAATTTATATAATCTGTTCTATGCTTGTAAATTCAGCTATGTATCCCCCTCAATGTGATGCGTCTTTTTACTACTGTATCATAGCATACTCTTGTAAGCGCTTTCAATCATTTTTTTTAAAATTTTTATTATAACCAGAATTTGCTATATCCTACTATATTCGTATTTATCTAATATATTTCATCCACAAAATATAACCATTATTCCTATCAACTTTGTATGTTATGTTAAGTAATATATGATACTTTTAACTTAGCTATTTCCTTATCTAAAGCAAAATCAAAAATTCATTATAAAAAATATTTTAAAAAATCATTTTTTTTGCTTGCAATATATAAAATCTTGTAGTATCATTAACTAGCACTTGTCAAGAGAGACAAGTTTAATATACATGGCGCGTTGGAGAAACGGTTAACTCACATGCCTTTCACGCATGCATTCACGGGTTCGAATCCCGTACGCGTCACCATTTTTCAAATAAAGTCCGAAAGGACTTCTTTTTTTTAGCCTTTTTCAAGAAAAAAAACCTTCCCATTCAATGGAAGGTTAAAATTCATTCACAATATTATGTATCCATATGCCTTTTTTCACTAATGTGATTCCAAATATAGCTTTAGGAATATCCACACATTGTACAAGTAGATATACATTAAATATTGGCAAATCTGTAAAACGAGTTAGGCATAGAGCCACCATAAACGTAAATATAAACGTATATCCGCTATCAAAGAAAAAAGTCAATAATGTTTTTCCACCAGCTCGCATTGTAAAATAGCTACTGTAATACAATGAAATAATCGGAAGCATACAAGCTGAGATTCTCAACAAAGAAGAAGCTAAGTTTTTCACTTCTACAGACGTGTTATATATTTGCGGAATAAAAGGTGAACATCCAAACAATGTCATGCCAATGCATAAGCACATCAAAAAATTCATAAATACCATTTTAAGATCGCAATCTTTGGCATATTCAACTTCACCAGCTCCAAGTCTTTGTCCAACAATGATTGAAATGGAATTTCCCATCGCATAACATATAATCATAAAGAAATTAGTTACTGTTGTTGTAATATTAATAGCTGCAACTGCCGCAAGTCCTCTTGTCGAGTAACATTGAGAAATTAACGCAATAGAAATTGACCACAGTATTTCATTACATAATAAAGGCATTCCTCTTTTGACAACATTCATAAATATATCCGAAGATATCTTATTCAAATGCATCGCATCTCTTAAATATTCATTCTTATATCCTGCAGTTATATTTATACACATTTCCACCACATGAGAAACCACCGTACCAATTGCCGCACCAATAACGCCAAGTCTAGGAAATCCAAAATTACCAAAAATCAAAATATAGTTGATACAAAAATTCACGATAACCGCAATCACACTTGCTTTCATCGGTAAAACTGTGTTCCCTGTTTCTCTTAGCGAAGAAGAATATACCTGCGTTATCGCAAAAGGAATAAGGCCAATCAACATCACATTCATATACTGCATTCCGTAATTCAATGTTTTCAAACTATCTTCAGGATTATCATTTAAATATAATGAAATTAATGAAGTGCCGAACATTTTAAATAGACAAATCGCAATTATCGAAATCAAAACAACTATAATCATTTTTATACGAAAACAATTATGAACTCCATCCCTATTTCCTCTTCCATAAAACTGTGCTAAAAAAATTCCTGCTCCAGACATAGCTCCAAACACACTCACATTAAACACTTGAAACAATTGATTCGATATTGAAACTCCACTCATGGATAACGTCCCCAATTGTCCAATCATAATATTATCTAATAAACTAGCTAAGTTTGTGAATCCATTTTGAATTACAATTGGTATACACACAATCAATACCATTCGATAAAACTTTTTATCACCTATTAACGATTTCATGCCCTTCCTCCCTTATGCAAGAAATACCGAGAACATTTAATGATTCTCGGTATTATTATTGTAGTAATACAATGCACCTAATAAATTAGCGTCATTGTTGAATTTACACGCCTGTATCTCAGGCATTTCTATAGTAGAAAACCACGTCTTCATACAGTTCATGTTTTCTTTTATACACTCAATTAGTTTCGGTTGTGCTGATATTCCTCCACCAATCAAGATTGTATCCACATCTAACAACAATTGAATATTACTCAACATCCAAGCTAGATTACTACAATACGCATTAAATCCAGCATATATTTTTTCCTCATCGAGATGATTAAATAATTCTTTCCCTGTTAAACCCGTCACTCGTTCGAGACCATCTTTGCCAAAATAAGCAGCCATCGTATTCTTATATGTCTTCTCTGTATCCATATGTGCATCTGAGTATTCTCCAGCTAATAAATGTGAACCTTCATACACCTTATGATCAATTACGATTCCCATTCCTATATACGTACCTAACACAACAACAAGTGCATTTTTAGAATCTTGTAAATTTCCAAAGCCTAGCTCCGCCCACGTTGCACATCTGCCATCATTTTCTAAAGTAACCCTACAATTCTTTATCCTCATAATTTCTTCTTTCAAAGGATAATCCGAAAGAAAAGAAAGTTTACCTGTTATATAAGCTTTTGAATGATCTTCATTCATAATCCCCGGCATACTAATGGCGATCCCACTATAATCAAAAGGCAAAGAACATATCGACTCTACAATATCTTGTGTCGTTTTTGGTGTTGTATAGTCCCCTTTTTGAAGAAAACACCCCATGTCATCACATAAGCCATATTTAATATTAGTACCACCAATGTCAATTGTTAATATCATAATTTATTAGATGTTGAAATCGTGTAACTATATAAATCGCCACGATAGTAACACATTGTATACTCCATTTTTCTTCCTTTTTTATCAAAGGAAATACGCTTACGCGCTAACACAGGCTGGTCCTTACGTATTTTTAAAGCTAAGCACACTTCTTCACTTGGATTTACTGCTGAAAATTCTTCATCAATACGTGCTGGAGAGCCAATCACTTCATATACGGATTGTGTATGTTCTCGTAAATCTAAAGGTAAATCTAAATCCAACGGAAAATAAGATACAAAATAAACCAAAAGAACATCATCAGCTGTACGAACTCTTCGTACACAATACATCATTTCTTCTGGTAATCCAAACAATTCACGCGTTTTATCATCTGGAATTTCTTTTGTAATGTGGAAAGCTTGGGTTCCAGGCACTCTACCAAGTGCAGTCATTTCATCTGTAAAACTACGGATATGAGATAACTCCTCTTTAATTTTAGGTCGAAACGTTACAAACGTACCTTTTCCACGGCCTCGTTTTACCATACCCTCTTGCTCTAACTCTAAAATTGCTTGTCGAGCCGTAATTCTTGAAACATCATAAATCTGTTGAATTTCCATTTCACTATCAACGCGATCGCCCAAAGACAAAACTCCATTCTGGATATCTTCTTTGTAGAACTCCTTAATTTGTTTATAATAAGGAAGATGACCGGACGTTGTATCCAATTTATGCATAATATGATCTCCTTAATAACATTTGTTATAACAATTATAGGTTATTTCTTCTCTGCTTGTCAATTTCAATCCATTCATCTAATGTCATTGGAACATAATCACTGTACATACAAAAACAGTTTATCAATTGACATGGCACAGTTTCTAATTGTCCATCACCAATTCGTGGATGTGTTTGTTTCTGAACATAGTCTTGGTATGCATCTAAAAACTGCTGATCCTGCGTTTTATGAATATGCCCATGCAGCATAAAGGTTTTTGGTTTTCCACTCTCATCTCTACGATATTGCCCATTATAACAAGCAATCGGATAATGAGATAAAACTACTTTTCGCTTATTTTCATTTAACTCCGCATAATCTTTGATCCATTCAAAACGAGATACATCAAAATTTTTATCCTCTAAAAAACGATCATGATTCCCTCGAATCAAATAAATCTTTCCCTTTAATTCATCCAAAATATCCATTGTCTCTTTCGCATTTCCCCACGAGAAATCCCCAAGCACAACAACTTCATCATTTTTTCTTACCTTACTATTCCATTGATCAATCATATATTCATTCATTTGATCAATATCTTCAAATCCTCTTTGATCCATTTTTTCATTTAAGGAACGATGAAAAAAATGTGTGTCTGCAATATAATAACGCATCTATCAGCTCATCCTTTCAATAAGAAAATAGCGGAAAACCCGCTATTGTGTCATACACGCAAATCCTTCTGTTTTATAAACATTCTGCGTCTTTTTTAAACTTACATAATCCGATTGGGCTTCTCCCTTATCCAACAAACCATTCTCAATCAGTGTATCAATATCTGCAGTTTTGAAATTCATTTCAACCGTAACTTCAACCTGCTCTTCTTTTAATTGCGTAGAAACATGAACTCCTTCAATTGAATTATATTTCTCATCCAAAGATGAATTTATCTTAGATTGAATCTGTTCAGAATTCATATCATCTGTTATACCTAAATCCGAAAAATCCATCACAAAGACTTGTGTCATTTTTTGGATTTTATCCCCCTTCGCCTCAAAAGTAACCTGCTGCGAAGAATCATTTTTACAATCAATCACCGTTGTTTTATTCACTTTTTTTGTTGTAACAGGTGCCTTATTTGCAGATTTTGTCTTCTGATCTGTTATATCACTCAATTTCGTACACCCACATAAAAGTAAGCTTACACATAACAAATATTGAATTCGCATAAGTATACCCCCTTACGGAATCCATTTTATCATGAAATCAAATGTTCATCCACAAAGTTTGTCAGTTCACTCAACCCTTTTTCAAATAAAGAGCTGTCTTGTGCAAGACCTAACCGAAAATAATACTCTTTATCAAAGCATGAGCCAGGAACAAAGAAAATTCCTTTTTCCACAAGCAACAATTTCGCAAAGCTCTCACTCTTTAACTCAAAACCATATTTTAGAAAACACACCGTACCCCCCCTTAGGTAAGATACATTCAAAGTTTGGATTGCACTTCAACCATTCCGTTACAATTTTTTTGTTTTTCAAAATTATACTTTTAGCTCTATCAATCAATACATCCCTATGTTTCAAAGCTATAAACCCTAATTTATCCACTAATGGCCCTGTTGATATCATGGAGTAATCCCGTCTAATATTAATTTGATGAATCACATCTCCATTCGCCTTTACCCAGCCAAGTCTTAATCCTGCAAGTGAAAAGACTTTACTTAAGCTAGATGTTGATATCCCTTTTTCATATATATCACTGATTGAAAGTTCATCATTTAAACCACGATAAACCTCATCACAAAGAATATAAATACCATTCACTCTACACAAGTCAATAAGACGCATCAGAAATTGTTTTGAATACTCCGTACCTGTTGGATTAGAAGGATTATTTAAAATAATCATTTTCGTATTTGAATTGATATATTGTTCAAAAGATTCAATGTCCACTTGCCAATCACTTTCATACAATTCGATTTCATGAACCTTACATCCAATTGATCTAGGAATATCGACAAACTGCTGATAGCCAGGAACAACCGTGATAACTTCATCCTCTTTTTCCAACAATGTATTCATCACTAATTCATTTGCCTTTGACGTACTCTCATCATTAAAATGACGAGATTCTCTTTCTCTCATTGCGAGAAATGGAGTATCGCAAAGCTTTCAGCCTGGTTCTAGACCTTGCATATAGTCTTTGCATAACTCTTGTTTTTCGAGCATTTCCAATCCATGTGGACTGTACTTTGTATACTCATACTACATCCAGCAGGGCTTACGCCTAAGACCTGAACTAGATGAGGGATTCTTTAAGCTAGAATCCAAAGCAGTGTTTCATTGTGTGTCCACATTTTTTCTTATCTAGAATCAATGTATCCTGCATCTTTACAAAATGTGGAAAGTCAAGATGACAGGTTTTAAAATCAGGTGCAGTCAATGTATCATCAGTATGACAAATTAGAAAGGCAGAATATAAATCTCTTTGTACTTTATGTCCTTCAATCGTTTTAAATCTTTCACTTAAAGTAGGTTTGATGTATTCACCTGTATCATGGTGAAGTTGAGAAGCACGGTATTGATGAATATCAATTTCGTAGTATGGTATTCCATACTGTGTAGCTTTTGATTTCAGGTCTGCCTGCATAAGGCCTGGAGAACGGTTCTTGATGGAGTGTCCATAACGCTTTTTGCGTTTGTATTTGTTTACCATCTTAAAAGAGCCGTCTTTTTGTTGAATTGCCGTTGCCTCATCTTTACACTCTGTCTTCTTTGATTTCTTTTGAAGAGCCTTGAAGTTCATTGGTTCAAGGATGAATTCGCTTGTGTTTTTTAAAAGCTTGTTGATGAAAGTGTGGTGTGAATTCTTAATGTAAGCAGATTGTCTTCGATAGAGAACTCGAACTTGGCGTTTTAAACGTCTACATCGTTTTGTGGTTTTCCATTTGTGCTTTCCCTTTTTGACTGTACCATTCTTGTTGTAGTTTTCTGGATTATGTTTTCGCATAGATGCATCTATCAGATTCTGCTTGTGGCAGATCTCTTTTTCATAATTTATAGAATCTGGAGCCAGTTCTTCCAGATGGACCTCGTTATTTGAGACTGTCGCAATCGTTGATGTTCCAAAGTCTACACCTGTGCGATGTCCACCATCTTCAGATAGTTTAATTCGTTTTGGTGCATCACCTCGAAGTGTGATCACTACATAATATTTGAATCCACTGTTGAATTCGATCCTCTTTAAAAATGAATAAACAACATCTTCTTTTAAATCAACAGATGAAATAATGTTCTGAATAATATTCATTCTTTGGGACACGAACCTTGTAGTAATGTTTCATAAAACAGACGGTATCCCATCTTGAAAGACGTACTCCTGTTGCAGCACATTTTTGTTTGATGCAATCAAAACTATTATATCTTCGATAATGAAGATGACGCCCATCCTCAAAAAGAACCTTTTCTACTCCCTTATATACAGCTTCAGCTTCTGCCTGTGCCTGATGAGAGTTGATGTAGTTCTTGAATTTCTTTTGTTCTTTGGATACGAACTTACACAAAGAAGTCTTTGTGAGATTATACTCTTTTTGTTTAATACACATGATATTTGACAACTCTTTTTTCTTCTTCTTTTGAGAAGCTGACAGTTCAGATACTTTCTTTTTAGAAAATTCAGCTTCTCCATAAGCTTTGCGTGCACCCACATATTCTTTATCATGAAATAAAGCGTTCAAACGGTTTGTAGCATATCGAACTAATTGATTATGCATCTGATTTGCATAGAAAAAAGATTTCGACAAAAAACGTTTCTCAGATCCACTTAGTTCCAATTGAAAGCGTACTGTATACATATCGAAATCTCCTTTTTTACGATGTATTCTACGTATATATTATATCATGATTCGTGTATAGAAACTGTTGAAAAACTGTTGCATACGTCATTCATCTCATGACTAAAGTCACGAGCGTTCTGACTCTTCCTGTAAACAACCTTGTGCCGTCGTAACATTATCAACTGTCCCATGCTTATATAATGTTAAAATAGCTTTTTTTAAATCAATATCTCCAGTAATTTGTCCATAATCGAGGGTAAGGCCTTTAAAATCCAATGATTCTAAATCTAATAATTCTTGTAACGTCAAAGCTTTAACACAGGTATCCGTCAAATTATAGACGGCATCATTTTCGTAATCATTCATCCATTGTTCCACTTTGAAATCTGGCAATCTCATTCGTAGAACACCTTGCTCAAAAAGTCCTTAGCTCGATCCGATTGAGGATTTTCGAAGAATTTTTCACTTGTATTTTCTTCAACAATTTCTCCTTGATCCAAAAAGACAACTCGAGTTCCTACCTTTCTCGCAAACCCCATTTCATGTGTAACCACTACCATTGTCATTCCTTGTTTTCCAAGATCTTTCATGACCTCAAGTACTTCCTTGATCATTTCAGGATCCAATGCACTTGTTGGCTCATCAAACAACATGATATCTGGATTCATACACAAAGCTCTGGCAATCGCAACACGCTGTTTTTGTCCACCCGATAAATTATTAGGATATGCATCTTTTTTATCTAATAGCCCTACTCTCTCTAAATATTTCAAGGCTATTTTTTCAGCTTCTTCATCCGTTTTATTTAACACCTCAACTTGAGCTAATTTACAATTTTGTAAAACCGACATATTCGGAAACAAATTAAAGTGTTGAAACACAAATCCCATGCGATTTCTTTGTTCACGAAATTTCTTCTCATCTTCCGGATTCATCCATTCATCATCCAAATAAATTTTTCCCGTATCCACATGCTCTAATCCATGAATACATCTCAACAATGTACTTTTACCAGATCCACTTGGACCAATCAAAGAAATAATATCTCCTTTGTTGACCTCTAAGCTTACATTCTTTAGGGCACGTGTCTTATCAAATTTTTTCGAAACATTCTCTACTCTAATCACTTACAGCCAACCTCTTTTCCACTTTACTTCCAATATAAGAAACAATGCATGTCATAAACAAATAGAATATAGCCGCAAGCATATATGGAGACATAACATCATAATATTCTGCCCCAATCACTTGAGCTCCTTTTAAAAGTTCTACAGCACCAATACAACTAATCAATGAACTATCTTTTATTAATGTAATAAATTCACTGATCAATGGTGGAATCACACGTTTAAATGCCTGAGGCAAAATAACAAGCTTCATAGTCTTCCAGTTCGATAATCCTAAAGTTTCACATGCTTCCCATTGCCCTTTGTCTACGCCATTAATACCTGAACGAAGCAATTCAGTTTGATAGGCTCCAGAGTTGATGCTCAAGGCAATCATACCAATCACGATTGGATTGATTCTTAAAACATTACCTGTAAAAGCTGTATAAATAGATGGAATTACGGAAAAAATAATCAGTATCTGTAATAATAATGGAGTTCCACGAATAATTGTGACATACACGAAAGCTATAGCTCTAGGCACCTTGTGTTTGCTTCTTCTTCCGCTTGCGCCTAAGATTCCCAATACTAAGCCAATTAAAAGGGAAAGCGCTGCAATCGCAACCGACAACAGCGCACCCTTTGCTAAATAGAGTATATTCTCTAATGTAAACACCTGATCAATCGCAACAAACATACACTTTCCTCACTTTTCCTTTACTTTGTTTCTAATGGAGATAAATCATATTTTTTACACAACTTATCATAATCATCGCTAGCCAAGAATTTCTTGATACATTTATTAATTTTTTTAATAACATCCTTATTTCCTTTTTTCGCAATGATATAGTTTTGTTCATCCATCAAGGATTCATCTAACATTTTAAATTCGCCGCTCTTTACATAGTTTTTCGCTACACCCAAGTCAACGATAGCTGCATCATACTGGTTTGCACTTAATGCATTCATAATGTCTTGTACATTCTTTAATCCAGTTACTTTAGCATCCTTAACTTCTTTTGCGGCAGCCTCACCAGTAGCTCCAGTTTGAGCAACTAAAGATTTACCTTCTAAATCAGCCGTTGATGCGATATCCGAATCTTTTGGAATCACGGCAACCTGGCTTGATCCTAAATATGGATCTGACCATTCCACTTTACGTTTTGAATCATATGTAAATCCAGAAATACCTACATCAATTTGGTCTCCTTGAAGCTGAGTAATGATATTATCAAAATCCATCTTCTTCATTTCTAATTTATAAGTAACTCCTTCTTCTTCACTTAAATATTCTTCAAAGCATTTCATCATATCTGGATCAAATCCTACGATATCCCCTTTTTTATTTTCTGATTCATAAGGAGCATAATCCGGAGAAATTCCTACCGTTAAAACCTTTTCATCATTTGATGCTGAACCACTTGAGCATCCTACCATTGTCAAAGCTGTTAAAGCTGCCATTCCTAATTTAATATTTTTTTTCATTTTATATTCCTACCTTTCTCTGTATGCAAATCAAAAATTAAAACTCTATTATTACGTCGATCACTTTCCATTCACACACACCCTTTCTAATAAAAAAAACGTCCAAACATATTGGACGTTATATACGCGGTACCACCAAATTTCCATCTGCCTATGCAGATGACACCTCATTCTTAACGCGAATTCACGATTTAGCCTCAAACTCTTCGACCAAATAACTCCAAGACACGTTCCAAAAGTTTTTTCAATAACTCACACCTACCGTTATCTCTCTTCAGAAAAATTACTTTTGTACTTCTTCTTTTCTTTGCCTATGTAAATTATTATATTCATTTTCTGTAAACTTGCAACATAAAATGAAATTATTTTACATTTATTTACATTAAAAAAGCTTCCCTACACGGAAAGCATTCTCCTTATTTACTTTTGTTGAGAAAACTCGTTTAAAGCTTCGATTGTTTTTTCGTATTGCTTTTTTACTTCACCAAACAACTGCAACCCTTCCTCTAAGTTACCTGCACGTAAACTTTCAGTAATATCAAAACTTGGTTTATACAAATGATTAAAGCCCAAATTCATGCATACACCCTTTAAAGTATGCGCTGCACGAAATGCGATATCCACTTGTTTTTCATTCAATGCAGTTTCCAATTCTTGAAAGCTTGTGTCTTCTCTAAATTTTAACGCAAACTTTTTAATCATAGCCTCACTTGGCAAACGTTTAATAACATCTTGATAATTTGCGCCCATCTTTTCATAGCATTCTTTTATCGTCATATTTCATTCTCCTATAATATAACTATATATTCATTATATCGTTTTATTTAAAGTGTTAATATAATCTATTATATTCTATAATCTAACCAAAGAAAAAGCAATATAAAAAGGAAGTAAAACACTTCCTCATTAGTTCTTTAACGCTTGTAAAGGAGCTGGAATTCTTCCGCCACGATTAATCATAACGTCATTTGAAATTTGAGAAATTGGCATAACAGGACCTGCGCCTAATAAACCACCAAAATCCAATTCATCCCCAACATCTTTTCCAATAGCCGGAATCACACGAACGGCTGTCGTTTTTGTGTTAACCATACCGATTGCCGCTTCGTCCGCAATAATTCCTGAAATAACACTCGCACTTGTTTCTCCTGGAATTACGATCATATCCAATCCAACACTACATACAGCGGTCATCGCTTCTAATTTTTCTAATTTTAAAGCACCTGTTCTAGCTGCATGAATCATACCCGCATCTTCACTTACAGGAATAAAGGCACCAGATAAACCACCCACATTACTTGTTGCCATAACGCCACCTTTTTTGACTGCATCATTCAACATAGCTAAACATGCCGTAGTACCATAAGCGCCACATGTTTCCAATCCCATTTCTTCTAAGATATAAGCAACACTATCTCCAACAGCTGGAGTTGGAGCTAAAGACAAGTCTACGATTCCAAAAGGAACCCCCAATTTTTCACTCGCAACGGTTCCAACCAATTGTCCCATACGTGTAATCTTAAATGCAGTACGTTTGATCAAATCTGCAATTTGATCCATACGCAATGATTTATCTGCCTTACTTAATACGGCACGCACAACACCAGGCCCAGATACACCAACGTTAATTACGCAATCGGCTTCTCCTACACCATGGAAGGCTCCCGCCATGAATGGATTGTCTTCAGGAGCATTACAAAATACAACCAATTTTGCAGCACCTAAACAATTATCATCTTTTGTAGATTCTGCACAACTTTTAACAATTCGTCCCATCTGTGCTACTGCATCCATATTAATACCTGCTTTTGTACTACCCACATTTACGCTCGCACAAACATGTTGAGTTTTAGCTAAAGCTTCAGGAATTGATTCAATCAATTCTCTATCTCCTGCCGCATATCCTTTTTGTACCAACGCAGAATATCCACCAATAAAATCTACACCTAACTTTTGTGCGCATCGTTCTAAAGTCAAGGCATACTCAACTGGATTTCCACCTGAACAAGCTACTAACATCGCAATAGGTGTTACACTAATTCGTTTATTTACAACAGGAATACCATATGCCTTACTAAAATCATTACCTACTTTAACTAAGTCTTTCGCTAAGCGGCAAATCTTTTCTTCCACCTTTTGACATGATACATGAATATCTGGATCCATACAATCTAATAAGCTAATGCCCATTGTGATTGTACGAATATCTAAATATTCTTCATCAATCATCTTAATTGTTTCTAAAATTTCATTTGTCTGCATACAAATACCTCATTAAATCTTGTGCATAGAATTGAAAATATCCTGGTGCATGCAACGAATGACTAGATTTTTTTCTTTTCCTAAAACTTCCATCTTATCTGCAAATTCATTTAAAGGAATACTCATCTTATCGATATCCACGATCATTGTCATCGTAAACATAGAATCTACAATTGTTTGTGTTACATCTAATACATTCAAATTATGGTCTGCACATTCATTTGCGATCAACGCTAAAATGCCGACCTTGTCTTTTCCAATTACACTAATAACTGCCTTCATAATATTTTCTCCTTCTTACAATTTAATTTCGCACTTCTCATAACGAATAAGTTCATATGGTTCATACGCATCCTGGATTCCCTGCACATTTACATCATATTCACTTGGCATAAAGGATACCTTATTTTGTTGATTTAGACAATCCTTAATAATTTGACTCTGCTCTTTTGTCAAAGTTTTTGACTTTTTAAAGCAGATTTCATTCGTTTTGTTTACTAAAATAATATCTACATCTAAACAATCTGCCGCAAACAAATGATCTTTCCAATCACATTCCTGAACATTAAAATAAAAATCACTGTTGTCGATATCTCCACCCTCAAGTACAAATATCGCAATATCATTTGTGTAACAAAAATGAAGATCGATTCCACTATTCAACATTTCAATTTCCTCCTGTGTCCAATCTTCATCTTTTATTACTAACATAAAACGGTTTTCTACATAGTCCATGATGGCACCAAAATCGATGTCATACGCAAATTTTTCTTTATTACTCATATATTTATTATAAAGATTATCTTAAGAAAAAGCGAATCAATTTCTCATTGATTTTAGTATAGGGCTGATAGCGCATCGGTAAATCGATAATTCTTTTCTTGTCCACAATACTTTTCGTATGACTAAACGTTTCAAATCCACGCTTTCCATGATAAGATCCCATACCACTTTCACCAACACCGCCAAAGCCCATATTGCTCGTAGCTAAATGAATCGCAACATCATTAATACAGCCACCCCCAAATGAAACTTCACTAATAACTTTTTTAGATACCTGTTTATTCTTTGTAAAAATATATAAAGCCAAAGGACTTGGCATAGAATTGATTTTGTCAATAATCGAATCTAAATTTGAATATGTAAGAATTGGCATAATTGGCCCAAATATCTCTTCCTGCATGACAGAATCCGACCAACTTACATAATCCATAACTGTTGGTTCAATTTGTAAGTCACGATGTTTTCCTCCATATACAACTTTTTCTGAATCAATCAAGCCTAAAATTCTCTTATAATGCTTTTCATTAATAATATAACCATAATCATCTAAGCTTGCATATTGACGTTTTATTTCTGATATTACGCACTCAACAAATCTATCCTTTATTGATTCATGTACCAACATATAGTCGGGTGCTACACAGGTCTGTCCACAATTCAAATATTTACCAAATACAATTCTTCGAGCAGCTAATTGAATATCTGCATCTTTATCTACAATACAAGGACTTTTTCCACCTAATTCCAAGGTAACTGGAGTTAAATACTGACTTGCTTTATTCATAACAATTTTCCCAACACGTTTTGATCCTGTGTAGAAAATATAGTCAAATTTTGAATCTAACAATTTAGAACTCACTTCACTATCCCCAAGCACACAAGTCACATATTGTGGATCAAAATACTCTTTTATCATGTCACTAATAACTCGCGATGTATGTGGACTAAATTCACTAGGCTTTAATACAACTGTATTTCCTGCTGCAAGTGCATCTATTAACGGATCAATAGACAATAAAAAAGGATAGTTCCAAGGACTAATCACTAATACCACGCCATAAGGGCTTGGTTTTTCAAAGCTACGAGATAGAAACTGTGATAAAGGCGTATATACAGTTTTCTCTTTTGAAAACTTACGAATGTGCTTTTCCATATAAGTTAACTCACTTAAAGCTAACCCAACCTCACACATATAGGTTTCAAAATTTGATTTTCCCACATCCCTTTTAATTGCTTCATTGATTCGATCTTCATAATTCAAAATAGCTTTTCTTAAAGTCTTTAATGCATTAATCCTAAAATCTAAATTTAGGGTTTTATGCTGATTATAAAATACTCTTTGTTTTAAAACGATTGGATCCATACTCAATCCTCCACTACTAAATCATACACTTTTTCTAACTCTTTTACACTCCACAAAACAGGAACTGGATATAATGGATTGGCTTCATGATCTGCATATACTGCCAATTCATGTATATCCGATTTCTTTAATTCACTAAATGTAGATGAGATGCCAAAATGCTTCTTCATTAAAGTGATTTGTTCAATAAAACACTCAGCACCAACCTTATAAGAATCCTTCGCATTACAGATGCCACAATGCAGAGCCATTTCATAGAGTTTCTTATACACACTTTCTCCATATTGTTTCAATACAACATCAAGTAATGTCGCATTAGCTAGTCCATGCGCAATATTATATTTACCACCTAATGAATGAGCAATTGCATGCACATATCCTACATAGGATACTGTAAAGGCATGTCCTGCATAATAAGCAGCATCAAGCATATTGCTTCTAGCTTCTAAATCATTTCCGTCTTCATACACCTTATATATATTCTCAAAAATTAGTTTTGTAGCCTTTAACGCATATTCACGCGTCTTCTTTGTGGTCGAATTACCAATATAAGCCTCAATCGCATGAGTTAATGCATCCATCCCTGTGCATGCCGTAACAAATGGAGGCAAAGATAATGTGGGCTTAGGATCTAAAACTGCATAGTCAGGAATCAAATAAAAATCATTGATCGCATATTTATGACGTGTTTTTGAATCTACAATGACAGCCGCAAGAGTTGTTTCACTTCCTGTTCCAGCTGTGGTAGGTACACAAATAAGTAGTGGTAGTTTCTTCCATATCTTTAAAATCCCCTCCATCTTAGATAATGGTCTCCTTGGACGAGCAAGTCTAGCACCAACGGCCTTAGCACAATCCATGCTAGATCCTCCGCCAAAACCAATTAAAGCCTGACAATTCGAAGACAAATATAAGTTTTTTGCTTCTTCTACATTATCACTCGTTGGATTGGCAACCGTCTTATCATAAATAACATACTCTATAGAATGATGATCCAAGTGTTCACACATACGATCCAATATGCCTAACTGATGCACAGTCGCATCCGTAATAACCATAACTTTAGAGATATGATTATCCATACATACATGAGAAATCAAAGATGTACTCTTCAATATTTTTGGAGTTCGATAAGGCAAAACAGGAATCACAAGTTTAAAACATTTCTGAAAAATTCGACAATATATTTTCTTGAACGTATTCATAAAGTACCTCCGTTTAGTTAACTTTGTATACTTTATATTTATTTGTTCACTTTGTCAACTATAAAAAATATGGACACATTCATGTCCATACCTTTATGCTTTCATCAATAGCCTTTTAATCGACTCTTCACTTACTGAGAAGATGGATGCGATACTTGAAATACTGAATCCCTTGTCTACCATCGCTTGATACATTTCTTTACGATTATTCTCGCTGCCTTGTTCGATTCCTTTTTCAATACCTTGTTCGATTCCTTTTCTTATTCCTTCAGCTTCCCATTCCTTTGACTTTACTTCCAGCCATCTCTTTTCAGCTTCACACATCTCAATCTCCTCCTTTTCCTCTAATTCCTTTAAATCCAGCCATTCTACATCCGTCAATGTCTTCACTACTTTTAATACGCTGCTTTTCACAACCCCAAAGTCATTGATTGTTCCTTCATAAATAGACTGATTATATATGCTTCGACATATGTAGAATAGATTATGTACGTCTTCTTCATTAAAATTATATGAAGTCTTTCCTGTGATTTCAATCAGATTCATTTGGTAGTCATGGAAATAAGATTTGAATCTCTCATCCACATCCACGAGTTCTGATAATTGCCTAGCTGCACGCCAAGGCCTTTCTCCTGTATAGAATACTAGAATGTGTACCATGGGTAGTTTTTCTTCTACCTTATTCTTCTTTAACTTCTTTAACATTCGGTCATAAGCTACAAACTCATATGCAGCAGCTCTTACAACCATGGACATATCCACACGACTTTGATTTTCAATAATGAATGCACTATAAAGATTTCCATCATTGTACTTACGTATGACTGGTACTATGTCAAGAAAAAGGACTCATAAAATAGATAAATTTTAAATTTTAATGCT
>NZ_QRVI01000030.1 GCF_003458715.1 Eubacterium sp. AF22-8LB | reverse complement strand
ATATACAATAAAAAACCTATGTCCTTACGAAAAGGTATAGGCTTTTGTCAACAATCTGAGAAGATATTCAATATTTTTTAGTTAAATCCAATGATTGTATTACTTACGTAAATCATGGAGTTGCCGATATTGGTGTTGTTGGCAAGGACACAATTCTTGAAAATGAAAATGACAATTATGAACTGTTGGATTTAAAAATTGGGAAATGTAAATTTATTGTAGCAAGCTTACCTGAAAATCAATTGTTTTCAAAAGTTGGGCACATTAAGATTGGCACAAAGTATCCAAGTGTCGCAAAAAAATATTTTTTATCCAAAGGCAAGGATGTGGAAATTATTAAAATTGATGGTTCTGTTGAACTGACTCCTATCTTGGGCTTATGTGATGGAATTGTAGATATTATGGAAACAGGAACAACATTGAAAGAGAATGGATTGGTTGTATTAGATACAGTATGTGATATTAGTGCTCGTGTCATTGTGAATAAGGCGAGCTTTAAATTGAAACATAAAGAAGTGATGAAAGTAATCAACGATTTAAGTAAGAGGGTGGATGACAATGTTGACAAGAATTTATAAAGAAGATAAAGATACGTTAAAGGAATACTTGATGTCTCGAACACAAGATTTAAGCACAGATGTTTTGACAACCGTGTCTAACATTATTCAGGATGTGAAAAAAATCAGGATGAGGCATGTTTAAGATATACAAAACAATTTGATAAGATCGAATTGGACTCAATGGAAGTATCAAAAGCAGAATGGGAAGCGCAAATTTTAAAATGTGATGCACAATTTATGCAAGCTATGAAGCTGGCAAAACAAAATATTGAGGATTTTCACAATCTTCAAAAGCAGTACGGATATTTACTTCAAAAAGAAATGGGTATTTATTTAGGTCAAAGAGTTCTTCCATTAGAAGCAGTGGGCATTTATGTACCGGGAGGACGAGCTCAATATCCAAGTAGTGTATTAATGAATGCATTGCCAGCTAAGATTGCAGGTGTAAACAATGTAGTTATGGTAACTCCACCGGATAAACAAGGGACGATACATCCTAATATTGCGTATGCGGCAAAACTAGCAGGTGTAGATAAAATTTATAAAATTGGAGGCGCACAAGCAATTGCGGCATTGGCATATGGAACACAAACAATTGATTGTGTGGATAAAATTGTAGGCCTAGGAAATATCTTTGTAGCAGCAGCGAAAAAATTAGTATACGGAACTGTTGATATTGATATGATCGCAGGACCAAGTGAAATATTAGTTATAGCCGATGAAAAGGCAAATCCAGAATATGTGGCTGCAGACTTATTGTCACAAGCTGAACATGATCCAATGGCAAGTGCCATTTTATTGACAACTAGTGAAGAGCTTTTAGCTTCTGTAAATGAGCAGTTAAAAAAACAAAGTTCTGTTTTACCGAAGAAGGAAATAGTTGAAGAATCATTGAAAAATTACGGAAAAGCTATTGTCTGTGATTCAATTGAAGATTGTATTAACATTAGTAATGAGATTGCACCTGAACATTTGGAACTCATGGTTTCCAATCCAATGGAATATCTACAAGAGGTTAAAAATGCGGGCAGTGTATTTTTAGGCTACTACACATGTGAAAGTATTGGAGATTATTTTGGAGGAACCAACCATGTTTTACCAACAAGTGGAACAGCCCGTTTCTCAAGTGCTTTATCTGTAGATAGTTTTATAAAAAAATCATCTTATTTATATTATTCCAAACAAGCAATTGAACAATACGCAAAATATATTGAGACAATTGCGACTGAAGAGCATTTACAAGCACATGCCAATGCTGCAAAAGTGAGGGTCAAATAATGAAGGGATATCAAACACATATACATACAGGTATTTTATTAAATGCCAATGAAACAAGTCAAAATGTAGATGACAATATTAAACAAGAGATTTTAGATGCGATTTCAAACCTTCCTTTAAATCGATATCCAGATACAACGTGTCAAGAATTACATAGTTTATATGCAGATAGAATGAATGTTCCTGCATCTTGGATTTTATCTGGAAATGGATCGGACCAAATGTTAGAATTTTTAATTCAGTACTATCTACAGGATAATAAAACGTTGTATACATTGACTCCGGATTTTTCAATGTATGATTATTATGTGGATTTAAATCATTCAAACATTGAAAAGTTTGAAACGGAATTGGATGGATCCTTTGATGTAGATGCGTTTATTTCAAATGGTAAAGAAAAAAAGGTGGATATGATTTTGTTCTCCAATCCAAATAATCCAACAGGACATGCGATTACTAAGAAGGAGATGATTCAAATCTGTGAAGCTTTTCCGAGTATTCCTGTGATCTTTGATGAGGCTTATATGGAATTTGGTCAAGAAAGTGCGATTGATTTATTAAAAGTTTATCCGATGGCATTTGTATGTCGTACACTATCAAAAGCATATGGACTTGCAGGTATTCGTTGTGGATTTATGATTTCTATGCAAGTGGAAAAATTAGCTCCACTCTTTATTCCTTATGCTCTAAGTAGTGTAACGCAGACAATCGCAAGTGTAGTATTGAAACATGCGAATGAATATAAAAATGCAATACAAAATGTGATTGCTGAAAGAGAACGAGCTTATCAAGAAGTGAAGGATTATAAGAAATTGACTTTCTATCCTTCAAATGCGAACTTTTTGTATGGAAGAACCGATGAAAAAGATACTTTAATGAAAATGTTTGAAGAAAAGAACATCACAATTCGAAATTATGCAGATAATAGCTTTCGTATTACGATAGGTTCAAAAGAAGAAAATGATATGGTTTTGGATGTTCTAAGGAGATTTGAGTATGCGAATTGCTGAAAAAAACAGAGATACTAAAGAAACAAAAATCTATGAAAAGATCAATTTAGATGGAAATGGAATGAGTGAAATTGATACAGGTATTGGCTTTTTTGATCACATGCTGACATTGTTTGCGTTTCATTCTAATTTTGATCTAACTGTAAAAGCAGATGGCGATCTAGAAGTGTGTGATCATCATACAATTGAAGATTGTGGGATTTTGCTAGGGAAATTATTTTTAGAGGCTTTAGGTGATAAAAAAGGCATAGCTCGCTATGGAAGTATGAATCTGCCAATGGATGAAGTTTTATGCAATGTAACATTAGACATTAGTGGACGCCCTTATCTAGTCTTTAATTGCGAGTTCACACGTGAAAATATTGGAACGATGTCTTGTGAAATGGTTGAAGAATTTTTTAGGGCCTTTTGCGTGGCAGCAGGTATTACTTTACATATCAATGTGTTTTATGGAAAGAACGATCATCATAAAGTAGAAGCAATATTTAAAGCCTTTGGTCGTGCATTAAAACAAGCTGTAAAAATAGAATCGGATAAAATACCAAGTTCTAAAGGAGTTTTAGAATGATAGGAATTATAGATTATGGAATGTCGAACTTATATAGTGTAAAAAATGCCTGTGATTTTTTAGGCTTAGAAAGTATTGTATCTAAAGATATAGAAGTATTGTCTAAATGTGAAAAATTGATATTACCAGGAGTTGGAGCATTTAAAGATTGTATGCACGCTTTGCGTTCTATGGGTTTATATGACTTTATTGCTCAACAAGTAAATAAAGATATACCTTTGTTGGGAATATGCTTAGGGATGCAGGCATTATTTGAAACAAGTGAGGAGAATGGATTGTGTGAAGGATTTGGCTTTTTAAAAGGACACGTTTGTCATATGGAAGATACAAATGTCAAGATTCCTCAAATTGGATGGAATGCGTTAGAAAGTAACCAGCCGCAAAAGATCTTTAAAGAAAATACATATGTATATTATGTGCATTCATACTATGCCAAGGATATGAACGATATGGATTTAATTGGTTATTCCATGTATGGAACAATGAAGATACCAGGCTTAGTGATGCATGATCATATTATGGGATGTCAGTTTCACCCGGAAAAAAGTGGGGAAGATGGATTAAAAATATTGGCATACTTTGGAAAGGAGTTCTAGATGATTGTATTACCTGCAATAGATATATTAGATGGAAAACCCGTACGTTTATACCAGGGTGATTATGGACAATCAACATGTGTAGCGGATGATGCTTTAGTTTGCGCAAAAAATTTTGAAGCAGCGAATGCACCTTATTTACATATTGTAGATTTAAATGGGGCAAAAGAAGGAAATCGTGTCAACGAGGATTTAATTTATGAAATTGTAAAAACATGCACGATTCCTGTTGAAGTAGGCGGTGGCATTCGTACAATGTCAGCTATTGATTCTTATATCGAAAATGGTGTATCCAGAGTTATTTTAGGTACATCTGCCATTCAAGATATTGGGCTATTAAAGGATGCTGTTCGTAAATATGGTTCAAAAATAGCGGTAGGATTAGATTGTAAAGATGGGTATGTATGTACATCAGGTTGGCTAGAAAAAAGTAAAGAATATTATTTGGACTTTGCGAAAAGAATGGAAGAAATCGGGGTTCAAACTTTGATTTGTACAGATATTTCAAAGGATGGAACTTTGCAAGGTCCTAATTTTAAAATGTTAGAAGCATTAAAGAATCATGTATCGTGTAATTTGATCGCATCAGGTGGAGTTCGAGATTTGTCTCATATAAAAAAATGTAAAGATCTGGATTTGTATGGTGTGATTGCGGGAAAAGCCATTTATGAAAAGACTTTGGATTTGAAAGAGGCGATACGCATATGTTGACAAAAAGAATTATTCCTTGTCTAGATGTGAAGGATGGAAATGTAGTCAAGGGCATCCATTTTTTAGGTTTAAAAGAAGTAGGAGATCCTGTAGCTCTAGCAAAGAAATATTATTTGGATGGTGCGGATGAGCTGGTTTTTTTGGATATAAGCGCAACAGTAGAAAAGAGAAAAACGATGGTAGAAGTCGTTAAGAAGGTCGCTAAAGAAATATTTATCCCATTTACAGTCGGTGGAGGTATCCAGACAGTTGAAGATGTACGTGCCATGTTGATGGCTGGTGCAGATAAGGTGAGCTTGAATAGTGCGGCAATTCGAAATCCTTCTTTGATCAAAGAGGCAAGTGAGCGTTTTGGTAATCAGTGTGTTGTTCTTGCGGTCGATGCCAAAAGAAGAAAAAAAATGCGGGTTGGAATGTTTATATTGAAGGTGGAAGAAAAGATACAGGAATCGATTGTATGGAGTGGATTCAAAAGGGTGTATCATTGGGTGCCGGAGAGATTTTATTGACAAGTATGGATGCGGATGGCACAAAGGATGGTTTTGACATTGAATTGTATAAAGCTGTTTCAAAAATCGTAAATGTGCCTGTGATTGCTTCTGGAGGCTGTGGAAAGATGGAAGATTTTGTGGATGCATTACAAGTTAGCGATGCAGCACTTGCAGCTAGTATTTTTCATTATGATGAAACGAGCGTTCAAAATGTGAAGAAATATTTAAAGGAAAAAGGAGTGACCGTGCGTTTATGATTCAATTGGATTTTAAAAAACAGAATGGATTGATTCCATGTGTTGTTCAGGATGTTGAAACAAAACAAGTTTTAATGTTAGCGTATATGAATGAAGAAAGCTATCAAAAGACTGTAGAAACAAAATTAGCAACATATTATTCACGCTCGAGAAAATGTTTATGGGTCAAAGGAGAAACAAGCGGTCATTATCAGCATGTTTTGTCCATTCGCGTTGATTGTGATGAGGATACGATTCTTCTTGAGGTAAAACAAGAAGGCGCTGCCTGTCATACTGGACACTATTCATGTTTTTACAGAGATGAGAATGGAGTGTGCATTGATGAGTGAACTTATTGATTTATATAACCAGGATAGACAAAGTTTATGTCGTAAAGTAGATCGTAATGCTTATCTATTTCAACCAAATGAATTTATGATGTATGTCTTGGCTATATTAGAAAATGAAGAAGGTAAATTTTTAGTTACAAGAAGGTCTTTGAATAAAAAATGGGCAGCCGGTGCCTGGGAAATGCCTGGTGGTGGAGCTAAAAGTGGTGAAACCAGTGAAGAGGCTATTCAACGTGAAGTTAAAGAAGAAACAAATTTGGATGTGCAAAATGGGCAAGTGGTCTATTCTTATTTTAATGAAGATGAAACAAGACACGATAATTATTTTGTAGATATTTATCGATTTAAATTTGATTTTAAATTAAGCGATGTAACATTAAATGCCAAGGAAAGCATAGATTGTAAATTTGTATCTTTAGAAGAATTGGTAACGATGCACAAAGACCAGCCATTTTTACATTTTGAAAGAATCATGAAGGCTTTACAACAAAAAAAATAGGATTATTATATATATGTAAGTTCTATGACTGAAACACTACCAACTACTTCCTTTATAGGTCATAGACTGACATTGGGGTAAGCTTGCTTACCCCTTTTATATGTGTTATTATGTTCATGGCAGTGTGATGAGCTGCCAAAGGGACATGCAGAGCGTGGTAAACTCTGCGAAGGAAAAGTGGATTAGAGGAGTATAGATAAAATGTGGTGGTTTTATCTATACGGAATTTTGTTTGTAAAAGAGAACATAATAATAATTTATACAAACAAAATTCATGTAATATTTATATGTGGATATAAATATTACGAAAAGCGGTTTAAGGAAGTGATGAAAGCCTTAAACCTCTTTTTTTTGGAGGATATATGAAAATTTCAAATTATTTTGCGAAAGAAAAAATGGATGATGCAGTTTTCGTTCAAACGTATATACAAAGGTTAAGCAAACTTCAAGAGTCGGATATTGTATGGGCAAAATCAAATCTTGATGAAGATAATGAAGCTGTTCAATCGTTATTGATGGAGATGGTTCTTTCTTTTTATGCGACAGATTTAGTGGATATGAAAGATTATGAAGATTATTTGACAACAGCACCATTGGAATCTATGTCATTGAAGGAATTGCAGGCGCGTTTAATTCATTTGTTTCATGAAGATCGAGTTCATCCAGATAGCTTGATTCATAATGGAATTGGAAATTGTGAGTTGTTAAAAATATTGAAGGAAATGCAAAAGCGAATGAGTCATTGATACATCCAGGTTTGAGGACTTGGATGTTTTCTTTTAACGTTGTATAATTGTAAAGATGGAAAAGGAGCGTTTTGTATGAATTCAAAAAGTCCAATTGGTGTTTTTGATTCTGGATTAGGTGGAATTAGTGTCTTACATACAATGCATAGTTTGCTCCCCAATGAGAATTTGATTTATTTTGGGGATAGCAAATACAATCCTTATGGAACAAAAACCAAAGAAGAGATCACAAAGCGTTGTATTGCGATATGTGATGAGCTTATAAGCCAGGATGTTAAGGCGATTGTTATTGCGTGTAATACAGCAACGAGTGCCTGTGTTAAGCTTTTACGTAAAAAATATGATGTAGACATCATTGGGATGGAGCCAGCATTAAAGGTAGCATGTGATCGGAGTGCACATCAAAGAATTGCGGTGTGGGCAACAGATCTGACTTTATCGGAAAAGAAGTTTGCAGATTTAATGAACCGTTTTAAAGATGAACATCATATTGTGAAGGTGCCTTGCCCTAAACTTGTCAGAATGGTTGAGGATGATAAGCTAGATGATACAGCTCTTGTAGAATCCGTGTTAAAAGAGTATTTACAGGCATCGGATTATAAAAATTTGGACAGTATTGTATTGGGATGCACACATTTTCCTTTCTATACGAAGTATTTAGAAAAACTTTGTCCTGAAGTTCATATTGTAGAGGGTAGTGTAGGAACAACGTTGCATACAAAGGATTTGTTGGAGCAAAAAGGATTATTAAATACAAGTAGTGAAGAAGGAACCATTAAATGGATGAATACGATGGATTCAAAAATTGAACAGTCAAAATGCTTGTTTAAAAAGTTGGAGGTAGAAGCATGAGTGAAGTAGTTTGGAATAAATATTCAAAAGAAGAATTTGAAGATGTAATGAAGTTTAGTGAAGGATATATTGATTTCTTATCCGATTCAAAGACTGAAAGAGCTTGTGTAAAAAATACGATTGCATTGGCAAAATCATATGGATATCGTGATATTAAAGAAGTTATTGAAAATAAAGAAATTTTAAAATCACAAGACAAGGTTTATGTAAATATGATGAATAAATCAATTGCACTTATGCATATTGGTTCAAATCCATTAGAAAAAGGAATGAATATCTTGGGGGCTCATATTGATAGTCCACGTTTAGATTTAAAACAAAATCCATTGTATGAAGATGGAAATATCGCATATTTAGATACGCACTATTATGGTGGCGTTAAAAAATATCAATGGGTAACTTTGCCTTTGGCTATTCATGGCGTTGTTTGTTTAAAAGATGGAACAACTGTAGATATTGCGATTGGAGATAAAGAAAGTGATCCTGTATTTGTGATTAGTGATTTATTGATTCACTTAAGTGCAGATCAATTACAGAAAAAAGCAACTGAGGTAATTGCAGGAGAAGATTTAAATGTAACAGTTGGATCTATTCCTTTAGAAAATGAAGAGAAGGATGCAGTAAAAGCAAATGTAGCTCGTATTTTAAAATCAACATATGGCTTTGAAGAAGAAGATTTTGTTTCAGCTGAGCTAGAGGTTGTTCCTGCAGGACACGCAAGAAGCTGTGGTTTTGATTCAAGTATGGTATTGGGATATGGTCATGATGATCGTATTTGTGCTTATACAAGCTTAATAGCTCAATTAGAAGCTGAAAATGTGAAACGTACAGCTGTTTGTTTATTAGTAGACAAAGAAGAAGTAGGATCACAAGGTGCTACAGGAATGCATTCAATGTTCTTTGAAAACTTTGTTGCTGAAGTTATGGAATGTATGGGTGATTATTCCGCATTAAGTGTAAAACGCGCTATGATGAACTCTACAATGCTTTCAAGTGATGTAAGTGCAGCGCATGATCCAATTTATGCATCTGCTTCAAGTCCTAGAAACCAAGCTGAATTTGGTAAAGGTATTGTATTTAATAAATATACAGGTGCTCGTGGAAAGAGTGGATGTAATGATGCGAATGCAGAATATATCGCATTGATTCGTCGTATTATGGATGATCATAATGTGGCTTGGCAAACAAGTGAACTTGGAAAAGTAGATCAAGGTGGCGGAGGAACAATCGCCTATATTTTAGCTAACTACGGAATGCAAGTTATTGACTGTGGTGTGGCTTTGCATAATATGCATGCACCTTATGAATTAGCAAGTAAAGCTGATATCTATGAAGCTAAAAAAGGATACGCAGCTTTCTTAACATACGAAGGATAGTCTATGGAGCCAGTAACATTGGTCGCAACGGATTTAGATGGAACTTTTTTGAATTCACAAAAGAAAGTGACTGACCTAAATCGAGAGGCAATTTCGAAATTAAAGAATCATGGAATTTTATTTGGGATTGCCTCAGGACGTCCTGTTGAAACAGTGCGTGCTATGTTGAAGGAATGGAAGATTGAGAATAGTGTAAGTTTCATAATGGGCATGAATGGTGGCGTTGTGTATGATTTAAGACAACGTACAAAAGAAGAATATCATGTTCTTGATGGTGAGATTGTTTTGGATATTATTCATTTTTTTCAAGATTTGGATGTAGATTTCTGGATCTTAGAAGGAGCAACGCGCTATACAAATCGCACAAGTATTGAAACGCAGGAACATGCGCGCTTATTTGGTGAGACGGAAATTGAAATTGATTTAGAGCCTTATTTACAAAATAACACATGCAATAAATTGATTATTCATTGTGATAAAGAATATATGCCGATAGTGTTAGAACGTGCTAAACAATATAAAAATGGTGCTTGTGTAGGTTTCTTAACTGCCAATAATCTATTTGAATATGTGGATCCTAGAATTAATAAAGGATATGGAATTGAAAAGGTGGCTAAACATTTTGGGGTGAAACTTGAAAATTGTGTGGCCTTTGGCGATGAACAAAATGATAAGGAAATGCTTGAAAAAGTAGGTATGGGAGTATGCGTGCAAAATGGGTTGCAGGATGTAAAAGATGTGAGCTCATATGTAAGTCCTTATACGAATGATGAAAGTGCTATTGCGCACTTTATAGAAGAGAATATTTTAAAGGAGAATGTGGATGTCATACTTTGATGATGTATATTGTAGATTGTGTAAGGATATTTTAGAAAATGGTGTTCGTGTACATAATCGTACAGGAATTGATACGGTAAAGATTCCAAGTGCTCATTTTCATCTAGATTTATCTCAAGAATTTCCTATCCTAACAACGAAACAATTATTCATTCGTCAAGCTGTTACAGAAATGCTTTGGATATATCAGGCGCAAAGCAATGATGTTCGTTGGCTTCAAGAAAGAAATGTCCACATTTGGGATAAATGGGAAATTAACGAGAATGGTGACTGGATTGATGAAAATACGGGAAAGGTATTAAAACATTTTGATCCTAACTTTGCACATACGATTGGCACTGCTTATGGGTATATTGTAAAAAAATATGATCTAATGAATAAATTATTAAATTCACTAAAGTATGATAAAGAAGATCGTAGACGTGTTATCTCGTTATGGCAAGATAGTGAATTAGACACAGCTGTACTTCCAAGCTGTGTATGGAGTTCTGAGTGGGATGTGACGGATGGAAAATTAAATATTTGGGTACATCAAAGAAGTTGTGATGTACCATTAGGATTACCATTTAATGTAACACAGTATGCAGTTCTATTAATGATGGTTGCACAGGTAACTGGACTTGAGCCAGGTACAATTGACTGGTCAATTAAAGATGCACATATTTATGTAAACCAAATTGATGGAATTAAAGAACAATTAAATCGATATGAAACAAAGGGTTCATTACCAGCACCAAAATTATGGCTAAATCCAGAAATACGCGATTTTTATGATTTTGATCCTAAAGAAGATGTAAAACTAGTAGGCTATGAGCATATGGGGAAAATTTGTTTTCCTTTAGCACAGTAGGTGATTTATGAAGTTAACATTAATTGCAGCAATAGGAGAAAATCGTGAATTAGGTAAAAATAATGATATGATTTGGCATTTGCCTCAGGATCTTAAATTTTTTAGAAAACAAACACAAGGACATACGATAGTGATGGGAAGAAAAACGTTTGAAAGTCTTCCAGCAATGTTGCCAAAACGTCATCATGTTGTTATTTCACGTTCCTGTACGGATTTAGGTAAAGATGTTGAAATGTGTACAAGTGTGGAAGAATTTTTAAATCGATATAAAGATAGTGATGAGGAAATATATTGTATTGGCGGTGGCATGATTTACAAAGAGATGCTTCCTTATGCAGATAAGCTTGTGTTGACTGAAATTGAAGCAAAGGCAGATGCAGATGTATATTTTCCAGAATTTGATAAAAGCTTGTATCAGAAAATAATTCTTTCTGACATTTGGGAAAATGAGATTCATTACCATCATGTCGAATACATATTGAAATAACCATTCGCAGAGAATTTTTATGATTCTCTGCTTTTTTGTTTGTCAAAAATATTGTAAAATAAAACTAGGTTAGATACTATATAATTTTTTGAAAGGAGAATTCATATGAGTGATACGTATTATGTAAAAACATTTGGTGGCCTAGAGATTACGAATGACAATGTAACTGTGAATATTGTTGAATTATTCGGTAAACAATTGGTGAATCTATTAGAAGTTTTGTTGTTTCATAGTGAGAAACCAGTTCAGAAAGATGAATTGATTGATATTCTATGGCCAGAAAGTAAAAACCCATCGAGTGCATTGAAGTTTTCGATTTTTAGATTGCGTGCAGAATTAAACGAAATTGATTTCTTTAAAGATAAGGAAGTCATTGTAACGACAAGAAAAGGGTATATCCTGAATCCAAATTTAGATTGGAATATTGATTTTGTTGAACTTGAAAAAGCATATAAACAAATTAATACGAGATCTGAATTGTTGGATGAAAAAGAGTTTAAAATTGCACGAAAAATATTTAGATTATATCAAGGCCGTTTCTACGCTTCTCCAAGTCAACTACATTGGGTTTTACACAAACAAGAATCATTTAGACAAATGTACGTAAAAACAATGATGCGAACATCCTGCTATTTGTTTACGCAAAAGCGCTATGATGAAATGATGCTGATGAATTATCAAGCTGTATTGATTGAGCCATTTAATGAGGGCTTGCACTATTATTATATGAAGGGATTAGTAGCTACGCGTAATTACCGAGAGGCTTTAAAGTATTATGATGAGTTAAATGATATTTTTATGTCGGAATTAGGTACAGGCTTATCTAATCGATTTAAACAGCTATATGATGTTATTATTGCAGATCATGCAAAAGAAGAAAGTAAAGACATGGAAACGATTATGAAGGAACTTTCTAAGCGTGATCAACAGAATCAAGGCTTTCTTTGTTCGTATGAAATATTCAAGTATTTTTATGAATTGTTGTTAAAAAACTCGATTCGTAATGAACAAAACTATTTTTTAATTATGCTGCAATTTTCAGATGGTACATTAGATTATGATAAGTTGGGCTTAGATTTTGATCGTGTAAAACGATTGGTTGGATCTTGTTTAAGAAGTAATGATTTATATACAAGAACAAGTGAAACCCAGTTATTGCTTTTGGTGGATTGTCAAACAGAAGAAAATGCGCATATTATTATTCAGCGTATTTCTAATAAGTTCTACAGCATGTTTAGAAAGAAAAATTATCGTATGAATTATTCAGTTCACAGAGCCGAATTGGATAGAAATAATTAAGTATAACAAGTAGAAGAAAGTTGTTGGTTGTATATGGATATAAATGTATTTACTAAAAGAATGCATAAATTATTAACTGTTGCCATAATGATGGTTATGGTTATTTTAATTATGGCTTTTGTTTTTATAAACCATGCCGATAATAGTTTGAATAAAGCAACATATACAACAATGAATCAGGAGATGGATTTATGTGCACAGCGAATCTCTGCACAAAAAGATGCGGATCTTACTTTATTAAAAGTCTTATCAAAAGAATTGATCTATGATTCTGATGTGGATACCTTATTAATGCGTATGAAAGAGGAGAATGATTTTACTTCCATTTTATATATAGATATAAATAACAATATGCATGTTTCTTCTGGGGACATGCATATAACATATAATGGTCTTTCAAAAGATTTAAAAAATGAAATATCCAAAGGATTTTCAGGGAAGAACAGTACATCTATACAAATGAACAAAAATAGACTCATAGTTACGTATACGGTCCCTGTTTATGACAATTCAAATCATATCATGGGTGTTCTATGTGCAAATGGTAGTTTGACTCCGTATTCGCTTTTATTGAAAAAATCAATCAATGGGGGCAATCTGTATATCACAAATTTAAAAGATTTTTATGGAATCCAAAAGGATGAGGACTCTAATGATGTATTGGCTGTGCTAAAGCATGTCGATATATCAGAGAAAATCAATGGCTTGATTGGTGTCAATGGAGATGAGCATGGAATAGTTGTAAAGAGTATGGGAATTCATGGGTGGTATATTTGTTATGTGAATTCTGCAAAGTCTTTGAATAATCCAATATATATGATGTCTAGGGCAACCAATTTTGTGTTAGTGGTATTCGTACTTGTTGTTATTCTATTGTTTTATATCGCTTATAGAATCATGGAAAAGAACCATAAGGAAATGGAAAACATTGCTTATACGGATCGTTTGACGGAAGCTGTTTCAACGATTCGATTTATGGAGTTGGTGAAGACATATGATGGAAATAATCATCAGTATTCATTGGTGGCTTTAAATATGCGACGATTTAAATTTATGAATGAAATTTTGGGAAGAAGAAAATCAGATGAAATTTTACGTCGCATTGTTGCTTGTATAAAACCGATGCTAAAAAAAGATGAAATTATATGTAGAGATAGTGCGGATGTATTTTATATTTTATTAACAGATACAAAGGAAATTGAAATTTCTAATCGTATAAATGCCATGTTTGATGAGATTCGAAAAAATACGAAAGATTTTCAATATGAGTATGAGTTTTGTTGCGGAGTTATTAGTAATGTGACGGATGAAGAAAAGTATTCATATGAGCAAATGCTGACAAATGTTATGTTTGCTTTAGCTCAATCGAAGGAAATGTCTTCTGGAAATATATGTTTCTTTGATGAAGAGGTTCATAAGAAAAAAGAATTTGAAAACTTTGTTGAATCAAATATGCAACAGGCTTTAGATTCTGAGCGCTTTGAAATGGTTCTACAGCCTAAGATTGATTTAAATACAAATAAAGTGTTTGCCGCAGAAGCATTAGTGCGTTGGAAATTAGATAATGGAACGTATCTGCCTCCATCTAGCTTTGTGGGGCTTTTTGAAAAAAATCGTTTTTGTTCAAAACTCGATTTTTATATGTTGAGAAAAGCATTTACGCAAATTCGCGAATGGATGGATATGGGAATAGAGCCGGTTAATATTTCTGTGAATCAATCTAAAATCGTTTTTTATCACGAAAATTATATTTCTGAATTAAAAGCATTATTAAATGAGTATCAAGTATCGGCTAAATATATCACTTTGGAAGTATTAGAGAGTACTGTTATTGAAGATATTCAAATGTTTAATCAAATTCTTACGGAAGTTAAGAAACTCGGATTCTCTGTTTCCTTAGATGATTTTGGAAGTGGGTATTCATCGTTGAATGTTTTATCTCAATTGCATATTGATGAGTTGAAAATTGATCGTATTTTTTTACATACAAATTCAGAAATGGAAAATCAAAAAACAAAATGGATTTTAGAATCCATAATCAGCTTCGCTAAGAAATCACATATACTCGTCGTTGTTGAGGGTGTCGAATCAAGCGAGGATGATGTATTTATTCGAGAGCTAAAAGCAGATATTGGACAGGGATATTTTTATGGACGACCTTTATCGATTTGTGCATTTAGTGACTTGATTTGTGCTAAATAGGTGTATTATTAATTCAGTATGAAAAATTATAAGAAATTAAAAAAAATATTTTGTATTTTGATTGGGTTATGCATATGTCTTGGATGTCAAGATTCTAAAGAGTATCCAACAAAGTGCAAGGAAAGTCCTTCTCAAACAGAAGAACAAGTATTGTGGCCTAAACAAGAACAATCAGATGTTTTGAGTGATGGAAGCTTGGCGCTGGTTGATTTGAGTCAAAAAAATGATGGTTATCTTTGCGCAAGGTTACTACAAGAAACAGAAGGTATAAAGATACAGATCGCAAAAAATGATAAAAAATACAATTATGATTTAAAGACAACAGATTTTAAAACTTTTCCAATAAATATGGGAAATGGAAGCTATACAATCAAAATTTTGCAGCAAATAGAAGGAACAAGATATGCGATATGTGCTTCTTGTACGGTGGATGTACAATTGACTAATGATCTTGCTCCTTATTTATATCCAAATCAAATTGTGGATTACACAGCTGATTCATATGTATATAAGAAATCATTTGAACTTGTAAAAGAAGATAAAGATGATTTAACTCGAATCGCTCACTTATTTAAATATGTAGTAGATACATTGAATTATGATGATCAAAAGGCGAAGGATGTCAGTGAAACTTTTGTTTTACCTGATATTGATGGGTCGTTAAAGAGTCATAAAGGTATATGTTTTGACTATGCGGCTAGCCTTGCAGCTTTATGTAGAATCCAGGGAATACCTGCAAAGGTCATTGTAGGGTGGACGGATATTGAATATCATGCCTGGGTAGAGATTTATTTAAAAGACAAAGGATGGATCAATCCTAAAATATATTTTAAAAAGGAAAAGTGGAATCTAGTAGATCCTACTTTTGCCGATTCTAAAAATTCGGACTATGAAGGGAAATATGATGAAGTGTATCACTATTAGGAGGCGTATTTATGTTAACGAATGAAGAAAAATATATATTTACCAGCGAATTGGCTTTGGCGATTTCAAATGGTTTGCAAATTGATGAAGGATTAAAAATGCTGGCAGGCTTTGATGCAGGTGTGAGTCGATGTGCAAAAACAATTGTTGATTTTATGCAGGATGGGACCCCTTTTTCGGATGCACTTACTAAATCAAAAGAGTTTGATGACTATATGATTCAAATGGTTATTGTAGGACAAAATATTGGAAATTTAGATGTTGTATTGAAAGAATTAAGTGTATATTATGAAAGACAAAAGAAATTGAATTATCAAATTCAAGATGCAATCACATATCCTTTTGTATTGATTGTAATGATGTTTGTGATTGTGGCAGCATTGATATTTAAAGTGTTTCCTATATTTGAAAATATTTTAAGACAAATGTCGATGTCGTTAGCGTTAATGAATACGGCAAGAATCATAAGTTATATTGGATTTTTTATCCTACTAATGATTCTTATTTGTGGATGTATCTTATTTGTCCTATATAAGAGAAGCACAAATAAGGCTTGGACTACAAAATTGCCATTGTTTTCTAAATTACATTATCAAACAGAAATGACAAAATTTACATACATTCTTTCTTTATTTGTTTCTAGTGGATATTCTTTAGTGGATGCGGTTGAGATTATTCTTCAATCGATTGATCATCCGGTTTTAAAGGATAAAATTGAAAAAGTAAAAAAGCGTATGCTTGAAGGGGAAAGCTTAGCTAGGGCACTAGTCAATGAGAATGTTTATGATCAAGGGTATGGTGCTTTATTGTTAGCAGCAGATGAAAGTGGACATCAAGATGAAGTGTTAAAAACCTTGTCGATTCACTATAAGGATGATTTAGAAAGAATGCTATCTGGCTTTTTAAATCGACTTGAGCCAACTATGATTGCTGGTTTATCTTTATTAGTTGGTTTTGTGTTAATTTCTATTATGCTGCCATTGATGAATGTCTTACAAACATTGGGGTAGTCCTATGAGAATAAAGAACATATTGTTCTTTGGCTTGTTTTTGATATTGATATTATTTGGTTTTTCAAATATCAATAAGAGTACAGAGAATTTAGATGCGGATCGTGTAAAAAACAGTTTAGATACGGCATTGATTACTTGTTACAGTGTGGAGGGGCGTTATCCTGAAAGCATTCAATATTTAAAAAAGTATTATGGATTTACATATGATGTAAATGGATATTTTATTACGTATGATTGGCAAGGGGACAATGTGTATCCAAATATTTATGTATATAGAAAGGGGAATGAATCATGAAAAATGTAGGTATTTTCTTTTCTCTTTCTTTAATGTTTTTATTTACATTGTGTTGTTTTATGTTATTGAATATTCAAATTGAAGATTATACAGTGCTACAAAGAAGAACGAAAAATGATTTTGAAACGTATACACCTGTTTCTTATGTCACAAATAAAATTCATAGCTATGATGAAATAAATAGTGTGAGTGTTCTTTCAATCCATGGTAAAAAAGTCATTAAGTTGCAGGATGCAAAAAGTGATACATATTTATATAAACAAAAATCAAATTTGATGGAGTTGTGTGTGGTGTCAAATATGGAGCCGGATTTTACTATGGGTCAGGCTTTGATGCCTTGTAATCAATTTGATGTGAAACAAGAAAAAAACAGTGTTTTATGTAAAATAAATGGCATTGATTTTCAAGTCGAATTAAGAAGTGAGGATGCATCATGACAAAAAAACCATTTTCATTCTTTTTGGAATTATTATTTGTACTCTTCTTTTTCTTGATTACTTCGACAATCTTAATTGAAATATATGCGAAAATGATGCAAATCTCTCAGAAGGATTCATATCGTCAGGATGCGATGATTATTGCTCAAAATGAGATAGAGGGACATGCAGATATTGGCGTTTATAAAAAGGAAATGAATGATAATACGTATCAGATCAAAATCACAAATATAAATGAAAATGAATATCGAATTCGTGTTTATACAAAAGATATGAAGATTTTAGATTATAATTATTATCAAGAGGGGAATCATTGATGAAACAGTCAAGAATAGGATTAGGCGTTGTAACGATGCTCAGTATATTTGTGGTTGTATGCATGTGTGTTTTAGTGTTATTTTCAGCGGATAAGGTTTACCAAATTCATGAACAAACCAATCGGACCTATGCATATAAAAAAGCGTATTATGAAGCAGAAATCAAAGCACATGCGTTGATTGAGGAGAATAAAACAGATTTTTTGGTTCATGTAAAGGAAAAAACATATTTAAAGGTTAAGGTTAAAGATGGGAAAATCATTACTTTTAAAACAATAGTGAAAGGGGAATCTTAAATGGATGTTGTTGATATTTTGAAAAGGGCAATACACGAAAATGCTTCGGATATCTTCTTTATTGCGGGTAGTCCGTGTATGCTGAAGATTGGACAACAATTAGTTGCGGTAAATGACAAAAAAATGATGCCAAATGATACAAAGGATATCGTTCAACAGCTATATGGGTTTGCACCTTATTGTTCTTATGACAATTTTATGTCAGAAGGAGAGGATGACTTTTCATTTTCTTTATCGCAAGTAGGAAGATTTCGTGTAAACGTATATCATCAACGAAATTCAGAAGCAGCTGTTTTACGTGTAGTAAAATTTGGATTACCTAATCCTGAGGATTTACACATACCAGAATCTATTTTGAATTTGTCTAATCGTCGAAAAGGAATTATTTTAGTGAGTGGACCAGCAGGAAGTGGTAAAAGTACAACCTTAGCATGCTTAATTGATCGTATGAATGAAACACGAAACTGTCATATTATTACAATTGAAGATCCAATTGAATTTTTACATTCACATAAAAAATCGATTGTTTCTCAACGTGAAGTTTATCATGATACAAAGAATTATTTAACTGCTTTGAAGTCAGCCTTACGTGAAGCTCCAGAAATTATTTTATTAGGTGAGATGCGTGATGAAGAAACCGTTTCGACGGCCTTAAGTGCTGCTGAGACAGGTCATTTAATTCTATCTACGCTACATACAGTAGGTGCCGTTAATACGATTGATCGAATTGTAGATATGTTTCAAGGACATCAAGATCAAGTTCGGGCACAGTTATCCATGATTCTAGAGTCGGTTGTGAGTGAACAGTTGATTCCGGATAAAGAAGGTAATTTGATCCCTGTATTTGAAATCATGCATGTGAATCCAGCTATTCGTTCTCAGATTAGAGAGAATAAAATTCATCAAATTGAGAATACTATGGTTTCCAATCGTCAAAATGGCATGCAAATGATGGATGATTCAATTTTTGAATTGTATAAACAAGGTAGAATTACAAAAGAAATTGCGATTCAATATAGTTTGCATCCGGATCGTATGAAAGTAAGAGTTCAATAAAGAATGAAAAATTACATTTCATTCTTTTTTTCTTTCATAATTGTTGCATAAGGTTTATAATTTTACATATGTTTAAGGGAGAGAAGTATGCGTAGTTATCAAGTGGATATGTGTAATGGTCCAATATTTAAAAAATTGATTATATTTGCGATTCCACTAATTTTATCAGGCTGTTTACAATTGTTATTTAATGCAGCTGATATTATTGTGGTAGGTCGTTTTACGGGAAGCCAGGCATTAGCGGCAGTAGGTTCGACAAGTGCTTTAATTAATCTATTAGTCAATTTGTTTATTGGTATTAGTGTGGGAGCAAATGTTGTATTAGGTAAGTACATTGGTGCTAGAGATGATGAGAATGCATCAAAAACAGTACATACGGCTATTTTTATTTCTATAGTTGGTGGAATTTTGATGATTTTTATTGGGTTCTTTTTTTCTAAGCCATTATTAGAATTGATGGCTACACCAGAAGATGTTATTGACTTATCATCTTTATATATGCGTATTTATTTTGTAGGTATGCCTTTTTTCATGCTCTATAATTTTGGAGCTGCTATTCTAAGGTCGATTGGAGATACAAAAAGACCGCTTTATTTTTTATTGATATCAGGAATTATAAATGTTGTGTTTAATTTGTTCTTCGTGATTGTCTTACATATGGGTGTCGCAGGTGTTGCCTTAGCTACGATGATTTCAGAAGGTATAAGTGCGGGATTAATTTTATTGTGCTTAAAACATATGGATGGGCCTTTACATTTTGAATTAAAGAATATGCGTTTTCATAAAGATCTCGCATTAAAAATGTTAGAGGTAGGGTTGCCTGCTGGACTTCAAGGTATTATTTTTAGTATATCTAATGTGTTGATTCAATCAAGTGTGAATTCCTTTGGCTCTGTTGTTATGGCAGGAAATACAGCTGCAAGTAATATAGAAGGGTTTGTATATACATCGATGAATGCGGTATATCAAACGTCATTATCGTTTACATCACAGAATTTTGGAGCAAAAAAATTTGATCGAATCGATAAGATTCTTATTGAATGTTTAGGTATTGTGGCTCTTGTTGGTTTAGTTCTTGGACAGGGAGCTTACTTTTTTGGACAACAATTATTATCAATTTATACCAACGATAGGCATGTCATTCAGTATGGTATAGAAAGATTAAGTGTGATAGCTGCAACGTATTGTTTGTGTGGAATGATGGATACCATGGTTGGTAGCTTACGTGGGGTAGGCTATTCTATTTTACCTATGTTAGTTTCTTTGACAGGTGTTTGTGTTTTTCGTGTTATATGGATATTTACTGTATTTAAGTCTTTACATACACAATTTTCACTTTATGTTTCGTATCCAATTTCATGGACGATTACGATTATTGCCCATATGCTTTGTTTTCTTGTTGTGCGTAAAAGAATTAGAAAAGAGGCATAATGAAAAAAGCATTAATATTAGGTGATTCCAATACATGGGGATATGACCCTAGAGGCTATCTACAGAGATATGATTTAACGTATGTGGATTATTTAAATAAACTTGTATCTGGATGGATGTTTTTTGAAAATAGTCAAAATGGCCGTTTGTTGAGAGATGTAAAGGATGATATATTTGAGTTGGATTCTATAGATTTATTTTGTGTGATGTTAGGATCTAATGATATAATTCATTATTATAAGGTTGATGACATTATTTTCTTTATGCATACTCTGATTGATAAAATTGATAAAGATAAAGTACTGATTGTATGTCCACCCGTTTTAAAAGATTCACCATTCTATAATGAAAGTGTTCAATTAAATGAGGCTTATAAACATATAGGAGTGAAATGTATTGATGGAAATCCTTTAGATATGAGTTTTGATTGTGTGCACTTATCTGAAAATGGGCATAAAGAACTTGCTCTTAAAATAGCTGAGTATATTAAAACAGACTTCATGTGAAGTCTGTTCAGACTGTTGACAAAGTGACTGTCGACAGTCTTTTTAAAATCTGATAGAATATCTGT
>NZ_QRVI01000003.1:15628-120906 GCF_003458715.1 Eubacterium sp. AF22-8LB | reverse complement strand
AAGCATTAAAATTTAAAATTTATCTATTTTATGAGTCCTTTTTCTTGACATAGTACCAGATGCGCGTGATGCCTTTGATTGAAACTCCAAGAAATGGTGAGCTTGAATCTTTAAATCAATCGAGTAAAGCTTGTTACTTGAACATCAAGTATTTAGAAGACATGCTAAATGTGATTCATCAAAAGATTGACTATCTCGATAATGATCTTCACTATACAGATATTCAAATCATGGACAAACAAAAAGACATTGATTATAGCGTTCTTTGTATTTATGAAACGCAACAAAAGATTGATATGCAAATGTTAATGGATGCACCAACTGTATTCTCTAAATACAGAGTGAATCTTGAAGATATGGTTACGCTACAAGAAAAAAAGAATAGTTTTGATCACCAGCTAAATCAAGAACGTCTTGAATTAGAAAGCTTAAGAAAAGAAGCCAAGGAAAAATCAAATGAGCTTGATCGATATCGTAATCTTAAACAATATGTTGAAAATCAATTGAGTTCCAATAAAACTGCCATCTGTGAATATCAACATATCAAAAAGTCTAGAAACACACAAAAGCCCCTTTAATTAGGAGCTTTTTGTTCTTTAAGACGTTCTAAACACTCTTCAACATCCTCTTCATACTCATCAAAGCTTGTATAGACTAGCACATTTCCATATTTTGCAACCCTATCCAAATCCCAAATAGAATTCTTCCATTCCCTTTGAAGCGTGAATAAATAGTCTTTTTCCGAATTATAATCATATTGATTGATGCCGAAACGATTATCCGGATCATATTTTTCAGCCCACATATCCTGCATCACCATTCTAGTGATTTCTAATCTTTGCAAGTGGAATAATCATATTGATTTACATGAAACTGATTCTTAGGATTATACTTCTCAGCCCAACCATCCTGACGCAACATTTTACCAATCGCAAACCCCAATATTCTTTTTCTACTAATCATAATCCTAAATTCCTTTTATTCAATTATACACAAAAAAGCCGCCATATTATAGGCGACTCAATTATCAACTTCATTTTGTACTTAAAAGCATCATTTGTTTTAATTCTAGAAAGCGACTATTTCAATAACTCCATAATTTCATCTTCACTCTTCGACAATGACTTAGAAATAAGCTCTAAACTCATCCCATTTGCAAGCATCACTTGAATCATTTGTTTTATCTCTTGATCTTTTTCTTCTACTTTCTTTTCAGCCTCTTCTTTTTCTTTTTGAACTTCTTTCATTTGTCTTTGAGTTTCTTCAAGTTCAAGCTGTCGTTCCATACGCTCTTCATTTTCATGTAGTTTTTGAAAATCTTCTATTATTTTCTTCCAACGATCATCCGATATGGTTTCTACACGCTTCTCTAACATTTGATTCACCCCATCCTTCTCTATCATCATCTTTATTTTAATATCAATTTGTTAAATCATCGTTTCCTGTTCATGTCTTCAAGCGGTTTATTTAAATCTACTTTTGACATTTCTATTGTACTTAACTTCATACGATCCTGACTTTCTTCTACAAAAGATAAACATTGTTCATTCCTTAATGTGAATGAGATAGACTCTAGCTTTTCTGTTTATTTATTATATTCGTTAACACCACAAACAAATCTTCAATATTGATTGGTTTTGCGATATGACCATCCATACCAACATCTATCGCTTTTTTCCTATCTTCCTCAAACGCATTGGCCGTTATTGCAACAATAGGTATACATGCTTTTGCCTTGTCTTGTAAGTTTCTAATTTCACACGTAGCTTTATATCCATCCATTTTAGGCATTTGAATATCCATTAAAATGAAATCATATGTACCACATGGATTTTCTATGACTTTATTCACACACTCAATACCATTCTTTACACGATCTACAAAAAGTCCTGCACGCTCTAATATGGTTTGTGCAATCTCGGCATTTAAATCATTATCCTCAGCCAAAAGAATATGTTTACCATTAAAAATTGTATTATCAACATCACAATTCTCTTCTTGTTTATTCAAATAATATTTTTCATCCGCCATTTTATATTTCAACGTGACAATAAACATACTCCCCTTACCAAGAACACTCTTCACATCAATTGTACCACCAAGAAGATCCACATATTTCTTTACAATGGCCATACCAAGACCTGTACCACTAATTTTACTGGATGTCATTCTTTCTCTTGAAAAAGATTCAAAAATCTTCTCCAAATACTCCTGACTCATACCAATACCCGTATCCATAATGCTTGTACGAACAATCATACATCCAGGCTCATCACATGAAAGCTCATCCACATTCACTTCAATAGAACCATTTGAAGGTGTATATTTAACGGCATTACTTAAAATATTCACAAAAATTTCTTCAACCTTTGTCACATCGGCCATGACATGTTTATGCTCAACATTAAAAGTGTAGCTCACATGAATATTCTTTTTCTTCGCCTCATCCTCAAACATTTCAAACAATCTTTGTCTTATATCCTCAATATTCACATAGTTTTCATCCAATTCCATATGACCACTTTCTATGCGTGCCATATCTAATACGTTATTAATAATTGATAAAAGAATATTGCCTGCCTTTTGAAGTTTATTTAAATGTTCTAAAACCTTAGGCAAATCATTATCTTTCAACTCATTCTTCATAAGTTCAGAATAGCCCAAAATCGCATTCATAGGCGTACGAATATCATGCGATACATTATGCAGAAATTGCGTTTTGGCAAGATTTGCCTCCTTAGCACTCGCCTCTGCTCGCCTTGCCTTTCTTAAAAGTAGAAGAATTACAATAATAATACTAAAGCCTAAAATAAGAACAACAGCCAAATGATCTTTTAAAAAACCATAAAAAGTCATTTTATAAGCTGTACTATCATACATCGCAATCGCACTTGTCAACATATCCGAAGGCATAGCCTTTATCGTCTTATTCAATATGGATAATAGTGTTGCCTGCCCATCTTCTACCCCAAAACAAGCCTCCATTGTCTTTGTCAAAGAAATAATTTTAAAATTCTTATTACCATCAAATTTCAATACCTGACTCGATCCCTTGATAAAACAATCTACTTTACCATCAACAACCATATTCGCCCCATCCTCAATCGAATCACAATCCACGAGTTTCCAATGCGGATAGTTATACGCAATATGTTGTTTTAAAGCTACCTTGTTTTTCGGTACAGCTACCACATATGAATCATTCTCATTAAAATCTTCCTTATTTGTAACGGCAATCAAATTATACGTCCAAGCCGTATTCGAAAGTGCATACCCCGTCTTTTCGGCAACATTTGAATTTCGACTCGCATAATAAATCACATCAATCTCTTTATTCTGTAAAGCCTCAATCATTTTGTCATAATCATCAAAAGCCTGTATATCAAATTTTAATGTATGATTCCCCAAACAATCTTTGGCATACGAAATATATTCAGGCAGTGAACCACGAATCTCTCCACTCTTTTTGTCCATTGAAAACACAACAGGATCATTATCTAAAAATCCAATTCGAATACCACCATGCTCTTCTAACCATGACTTTTCAACACCTGTTAAAATTTGCGTATAATCCAAAGTAAAATATTTCTTATACAAATCCGCCTTGAAAAAAGGACTATCACTATCCAACTGGCGCATCGCATAATCCAATTCTTGTTTAATATCACTACGCTCTTTATTGATTGCAAAATATATATCAGACTTTCCAATTGTAGTTACACTAGAAATCCCTCTTTCAGACCAAATTGACTCTTCTAAAGACACAAAACAATCAATCTCATTATTCGCCAATTTCATTTTTACATCCTCATTACCACTTACATTCACATGCTCAGTATGAATACCATACTTATTCTCCCATTCTGTAAGCATATATTCAGGCTTAGCACCTTTAAGCACACCTATACGCTTTCCATCCAAGGACTTAAAATCCGAAGGCACAATATCCATATCCGATAAATTCGCATACAAAACATACTTCTCATCACCCATGGATTCCTCAGAAAATAACATTTCTTTAGCACGATCATCCGTATACGCAATATCACCCATGATATCAATCTCACCATTTTCAAGCTTCTCGAAACAGTTTGACCAATCACACTTCACATACTCAAATTTCCAACCCGTATATCCAGCCAAAGCCTGCATTAATTCATAACCATAACCACGCCTTACACCATGATCATCCACATAATTAAATGTATCTTCAAAAGATCCCACACGAATCGTCTTCTGTGTCTCATCCGCCAAACAAGGCATGCACATAGATAAAACCACTAAAATGATTGTGCATAACGCAGCTAATCTTTTCCCTTTTTTAAACATATTATTTCTCCATATCCATTTGTTAATAGTATATTTTATTTCACAAGATTCAGTCAATAAAACGAAATTATTTTTTAATAAAATCTAACCAATTTACACAATTCATAAAAAAAGAGGAAGAGACCCGCAGGTTCTTCCCCGCCTGTAGGCTTCGCAAGTTTCTACAGAACGATCACTAAATCAAGTTTACGTTATCTCAAATATTGAGTCAATACATTTAATCTACATTATCTACTAATCTGTCTAAAACCAACTCATTACCTTTATATTTGAAAACATATTGCTTGTTTAAATCTTTATTCTTTAATGAAAACCACACTTCACCATCCGACTGCATTGTAATCGCATCTACATAATATGCTTCATCCTCTATTTGATCATTTGCACTTTTGATCAATTCCTCATCTGAATATGGTATTGAAGTTTGAACTTCTTTTGTTTGCCTAAGCTCAGGTTGAGCTTGTGTACAACCCGTTAATAATAATAAAACTAAAACGAATATTCTCATAAAATTCTATACGTATTCTCCTTTGTGTTGATGTCGATTGTGATATTATTACTGAATGTAGTCTGTTGAACATGATCATTGATGATTCTATGTTCTAGCATCTCTTCATTTTTTACAAGTTGATAGAACTTTAACACTGTATTAGCCCTATCTATACATTCTTGAATCGAAAGACCATCACTTCCAAAATTACCATCCACATTATCATAAGGCGCATTTCTTACCACATAAGGAATACCACCATTCAGTAACGCATACAACATGTAGTCTTCTTGCTTTTTATCCATTGGCCAAGGCAAAATGAAACAATCATGATATACAAGATTAAATAAAGGTACAGGTATACCCATTCTTTTCGCATTTTCATCTTTCATCATAAACTCATAAGGACCATAATGTGAAAATACAAGTTCTCGCATTGCCCAATCACTACACTCTTCACTTGAAGGAATGATTCCCTTTGAAATCATATATTGAAAACAAGCCCTTCTATATTCCATACACTCTTTTCTTGTCATCAAATGTTCAGGATTAAAACACTCATCCATTTCATTACAAGAAAATACATCCAAATACACGCAATCCAAGTTGATATGGTTTAAGATTTCAGTGTAGTTACGTTTTACATACTTCGGTGCAAGACTTGCACACAAGTAGTTCTGTCTTCCCCCAGCCCAATTGGCATGCTCATACACTACACCATCCTCTAATTGAATAGCTTCATTTTCATTATGTGTTTTAGCCGTATAGTAATAATCACGATACTGATCATGTAAACCAAATAAATCATTTTGAGAACTTAAACTATCCTGTAAATTCTTTAAACCAGCCCAGCCACCAGCTTTTATACATGCAGGCAAATAATCCGGATGACAATTGTCGTAGCCAGGATCTCCCCAGCCATCCAAATGAAGATACAGTTTGTTTGAACCTAATTCATGAAGCCTTTGAATCATCTCTTTTACCGAATCAAAAGAATGAATCACATCCTCTTGCCCACTATAAAAACGTGAATCCTTTTCCGTATGCGCCTTAATACCCGTATGTACAACAGCACACTGTTGAAGATCTGATATTTTATGAAGATTTACTTCCTTCTCCTTTAAAGACTTAAACAAACCACTCTCTTTAACATAATCACGATACACCTTACATGCACGATTATAATCCATATTACTTTCAAAAGAATATCGTACAACACGCTTATATCGCATCTTACCTAAACTTGTTAACCACACAAATTGAAGTCGAGTTCCCTTGTCATCATGATCAATTGTATATTTAGAATCCCAAGGCGTTTCATTGATTGCGATATACCCTTTTCCATTATTGGTTTGACTAAGCCAAGGCATATAGGCCGCACAACTTGTAAACTGACCATCAAAGGCAATATGACTATAATCATAATCATATCTATTCGGAATCAATAACCCCTGCATATAAGGAATGGTTGAATACCCATCCTTATCTTCACACACAAAACTATCTGGAAAATGAACCTCTTTAATATTCTCATCCACTTTGGGAATCCACTCAAAATAATAATGATTCGTACTATTTTCTTTCCAAATATATGTATCAAAATACTTATACGTATTATAAGTACCCTTACCTAAGCCAGTCACTCTTTCTTCGGATGAAATGAAATCATCCCTAAAATTTATTTTTTGATCATCCTTCGTTATATAAAACGAATCATGATTACGTATCCAATTTTCCATATACAAATACCTCAATGTCTTTTTAATTATAACACAATAAATATGTTATAATATTTTAAGAAAGTTGGTGCAACTATGGGCATTTATTTAAATCCAGATAGTAATCGATATGAAAGATTGTGCAACAGTCCCATTTTTGTAGATAAATCATTATTGATTGAATACACAAATCAGATTATCAACACTGAAAACAATTGTATCTGTGTATCTCGACCAAGACGATTCGGGAAAAGTACAGATGCGAATATGTTGGTAGCTTATTATTCAAAGGGTACAAATTCAAAAGACTTGTTTAATACATTAAATATCAATCACTGTCCTTCTTTTCTTGAACATTTAAACAAGCACAATGTGATTCATTTAAACATACAAGACTTTTTAAGTACCACAAATTCAATTGATGAAATGCTTGTGAAAATCAATCGAATGATTTTAAAAGACTTGAAATTTGAATTTAAAGATGTCATAACTGAAACCGGAATCATTGATGCATTCAATGAAGTCTATGCGTATACAAAAAACAAATTTATCTTTATTATTGATGAATGGGATTGTATCTTTAGAGAATTCAAAGAAGACAAAACTGCACAAGAAGCATATTTAGATTTCTTAAGGAGCCTTTTAAAAGATAAGAATTATATTGAAATGTGTTACATGACAGGAATATTACCAATCAAAAAATACGGAACTCACAGTGCCTTAAATATGTTTGATGAAATATCTATGACACAATCAAAGCCACTGGCAAACTACATGGGATTTACCGAAAAAGAAGTATCGAATTTATGTCAAAAACACAATGTAGATTATCAAAAAATGAAAGATTGGTATGATGGGTACCATATGACAGATACCATTTCAACTTTTTCGCCAAGATCTGTAGTTGCAGCTATTTCAAAACATGATTTTTCAAATTATTGGACTAAAACCGAATCTTTTGAAGCTTTAAAAATATATATCGATTTAAACTTTGATGGACTAAAAGACAATATTATTCAAATGCTGGCAAGAAAAGAAGTATATATCGACACATCTTCATTTGAAAACGATATGTCCACATTTGGTTCAAAAGATGATGTTCTTACATTACTGATTCATTTAGGATATTTGGGATACAACCAAAAAGATCAAACATGCTACATTCCAAATAAAGAAGTCATGGACTCATTCTTTACATCCATTAAAAATTCAGATTGGAACGCGACCACTAAAGCCATTCAAAATTCACGAAACTTATTAGATGCTACGTTTAATATGAATGAAACAAAAGTAGCTGATTATATTGAACAAGCCCATCTAGAAACCAGCCACATTCAATATAATGATGAAAATGCTTTAAGCTATACAATTGATCTTGCCTACTATGCCGCAAGAGATCACTATACTGTGATTCGAGAACTACCAACCGGTAAAGGATTTGCGGATCTAGCCTTCATTCCTAAAACAGATAAGCCAGCCATATTAGTTGAATTAAAATGGAACCAAGATGTAAATACAGCTATTGCACAAATCAAAGAAAAAAAGTATCCATCTGTTTTAGAAAAATACAAAGACAACTTATTACTCGTCGGAATTACGTACGACAAAAAAACAAGAAAACACATATGCAAAATCGAGCGACTTTAATCGCTCGATCTTTTTAATATTCTTATTTCATAAGGCTTGAACTCAAGTGCATTATCAATATGTACTTCTTCATTCGTTTCAATATCGATAAAATTACCATTTCCATTAAAACCTAATGTTTGAGCTTCATTCTTCATATTCATACAAATCCATAGACATTCCTTTTCATCTTGTCTTTGATAAATACAAGCCGTGTTCGTGATACCAATCTGTGTATAATCTCCATAGGATAAGGCTGAATGATGATGTTTCAGGTTGATTAACTTTTTGATTATATCCGTTAACTCATTCCACTCAAACACTTTGATTTCTGGTCTAAGCTGGGTATCATTCCAGTTCTTTTTACCTTCCATACCCCATTCACTGCCATAATAGATACATGGAATACCTGGCATAGTAAACAACATCGTATAAATTAAAGGCAATTGGTTTGTATCCTCTAGAATCGATGCAACTCTTTCTACATCGTGATTATCGACAAAGTTAAATAGATGCTTACCTGTATATAAACACCATGGATCCTTGCCAAATTGACGATTCAATGAATATAAAATTTCATAGAAGTTTGATGAATTAAAACTTGAATATAATCCTTTATAACACTCATAATTCGTAACCGAATCCAACATGTTCTCATTCATCCACTGATTATAGTCACCATGTAACGTTTCTCCAAGTAAAAAGAAATCTCTATCAACATGATTGTGTAATGTTTGAAGGAAATTCTTATCTAGACAATACGCAACATCTAATCTTAAACCATCGATTTTAAATTCTTCTCTCCAAAAATCCACTACATTTAAAATGTAATTCACAACATCTTGATTTTGAAGATTCAGCTTTACTAAAATGTCATTGCCTTCCCAATCCTGATACCAGAAGCCATCATTGTAGTGATTGTTTCCATTAAAATCAATATAGAACCAGTCTTTATATGGCGAATCCCACTTCTTCTCTAATACATCCTGAAACGCAAAGAAATCACGTCCCACATGATTAAATACGGCATCTAAAATGATTTTAATACCATTATCATGAAATTTATCTACAACTTCCTTTAAATCCTCATTGGTGCCAAGTCTTGTATCTAATGTTTTAAAATCCGTTGTATCATAACCATGCGTACGACTTTCAAAGATTGGATTCAATAGGATACAATCCACTTTTAATTTCTTTAAATGTGGAATAAATTCCTCCAGCTTATGAATTCTATGTTCTAAAACATGATCATTTTCAAATGGTGCTCCACAAGCCCCAAAAGGATAGATTTGATAAAATACACTCTCATTTGCCCACATACTATGTTACTCCTTTATGATATCTACAGCTTGCACTTGAATTAAATCCATCAATGTCTTGGGATCCATTTCAATCTGCATACCAATCTTACCTGCACTAAAATAGATCTTATCCTGATTTAATGCATCCTCATACATAAAGGTGCGAAACTGCTTCTTCATCCCTAAAGGAGAACAACCGCCACGAATATAACCCGTAATCTTATTAATATCCTTCACATGGATCATCTCACACGATTTGACTCCTGCTACTTTTGCACACTTCTTTAAATCCAGTTCCCTTTCCACTGGAAGCATATACACCAAAAATTCTTTTGTGTTTGCCTGTGTAACTAATGTCTTATACACCGCATCCACTGGCTGATGTAACATATTCGCAACATGCACACCATCCACTGGATCCCCCTCTTTATGATCATACGTATGCGCTACATAATCCACCTTATGCTGATCTAGAAAACGCATTGCATTTGTTTTTTGAATCTTTTTCATTGTGAAAACTCCTCTAACAATTCCTTTGCCACCAAGAACTTCGTTTTATTTTGCTCCATCGCCATTTTTTCAATATAGTGATGCGCCTTTTCCTCGCTCCAATGATAATTCGAAATCAAAATCAGCTTACAATGATCCACCATTTTCAACTCCAAATATTTCTGCTCTAAGCTTGTAATTTTCTTTTCATACTTCAAAATCTTCTCTTGCATACTTTTCAAGACAAGTAGAGCCTGAAGCAATACCTCCTTCTTGATGGGATACGACAAAACTATTATACCACTATCTTTACATTGATATAAAACTTGATCATAAATATCCTTTTTACAAATTAGACAAACACCCATATTCCTTGTGATTGCGATACTTTTCGCAAAATTTAAAATAGCACTATTTCCCGTATACAATATAACCACATAATCAAATTGAGTCTCTCTTAGCTTATTTAAGGCATCATTATGCGTTGATGAAAGCACATAATGCATGTGGGCAGTATTCTTTAATAAAGTTAAGAAATTCTCATTTCCAAGCACTAAAACTTTATTAACCTCCATAAGCCATTACCCAACATAGATATCCACTACATCTTTTCCTAAAATATTTCTTAACCACTCAGATTCACTAGCTTTTCTTTTTGCCTCTTTTAAGTCCTGAGGAAGTCTTTTCAAATCATTCGTCGTAACATCCGTACATGGAATTGTTTCCAATTTCTTTTCAATCCCTTCAAGACCCGCACAAATCAAAAGGGCATAGGCCAAATAAATATTACAGCTACAATCCGGACTTCTTAATTCAATACGACTCGTACTATGCGTTGCCGGAATACGAATCAATTGATTTCGATTTTGGTAGGACCACGAAATATATTGTGGCGCCTTATCCTTACCTAATCGTTTATATGAATCTTTTATCGGATTTAGAAACAAAGTCATCTCCTCAGTACGATTTAAGATACCCGCCATAAAAGGCATCATCAACTCTTCATGGTTTTCAACACTCATATTAATATGCATACCATTACCCGGCTGATCATTAATCGGTTTTGGTGAAAAATCCGCAACCAAGCCCTGCATATTCGCAATCGCTTGTACGACCCATTTAAAAGTAGCCGCATTATCCGCTGCCTGTAAAGCACTCGAATAACGAAAATCAATTTCATTTTGACCATGCCCCATCTCATGATGCGAAACCTCCGGATCAATACCCATTTCAGATAAAGTCAAACAAATTTCTCTACGAACATTTTCCCCCTTATCCAAAGGCGCAATATCCATATAACCCGCCTGATCCAATGGAATATAAGTATTCTCTCCATTTTCATCCTGCTTAAATAAATAGAATTCGAATTCCGAACCAAAATTGACACTGATTCCCATCTCTTTCGCTTTATTGACTGCTTTCTTTAATATATAACGCACATCCCTTTCAAATGGCGTTCCATCCGGATATTTAATATCACAATACATACGAATAACACTGCCATCCATACTGCGCCATGGCAAGATACTCATAGTGTTTGGATCGGGATATAAAAATAGATCACTATTCACTTCATCTAAAAAGCCATCGATGGCACTCGCATCAAAGCTAATCCCTTCTGTAAAGGCACGTTTTAATTCGGATGGTAAAACCGATACATTTTTTTGTATACCATAAATGTCAAAGTAAGAAAGACGAATAAATCGTACGTCTTGTTCTTCACAAAATTCAATCACATCTTCATAAGTCATAATATTCACCTCGAATAATTAATACACTATTTTCATGTTGTTTTCAATGATTTTTACATTTTTACAATTTCCTGTTGACAACTCAAAATATCCGCATATAATTATGTCCATACATGGCAAGGACGCCAATAAAACAGAGGAATTTACCTCATGTTTTTCGTGTCCTTGCCCTTTTTTTATGAAAAGGAGAGCCATTATGAAATCGATCGTAGAAGAAATTTTTGGAAGTAAAGTATTTGACGAATCCGTCATGCGAGAAAAGCTCGCAAAGGATACCTATCGCGAATTAGAAAAGACTATTCGTGATGGAAAACAATTGAATATAAAAATTGCGAATGCCGTAGCCCACGCCATGAAGGAATGGGCCATCGAACAAGGTGCAACACACTATACCCATTGGTTCCAGCCAATGACAGGTGTTACAGCTGAAAAGCACGATGGCTTTATCAATCCAGACAAAGATGGCAAAGTCATTATGGAATTCAGTGGTAAAGAATTAATCAAAGGTGAACCCGACGCATCCAGCTTTCCAAATGGAGGTTTAAGAGCCACATTTGAAGCCAGAGGATATACGGCATGGGACCCAACAAGCTATGCCTTCATCAAAAACGGCGTACTATGTATTCCTACCGCATTCTGCTCTTACTCAGGACATGCCCTAGATAAGAAAACACCACTATTAAGAAGTATGCAGGCTATTAATAAACAAGCCCTACGTATTGTGAAATTATTTGGACATGATGATGTACATACAATCAAAACAACCGTAGGACCAGAACAAGAATATTTCTTAGTCGATCAAAAATATTACGAACAAAGAAAAGACTTGATCTATACAGGACGTACACTATTTGGTGCACCATGCCCTAAAGGACAAGAATTAGAAGATCACTATTTTGGAACTATCAAAACACGTGTTCAAGAATTCATGACCGATTTAAATAAGGAACTATGGAAATTGGGTATCTTGGCAAAAACAGAACACAACGAAGTAGCTCCAGCCCAACATGAATTAGCACCTATCTTTACAACGACAAACATTGCGACAGACCACAACCAACTAACAATGGAATTGATTCAACGTGTCGCAAAGAAACATGGATTAGTTGCCTTGTTGCACGAAAAACCATTTGAAGGAATCAACGGAAGTGGTAAACACAACAACTGGTCTTTATCAACAGATACAGGTCTAAACCTATTAGAACCAGGCGACACACCACATGAAAACGCGCAATTCTTAGTCTTCCTTACAGCTATTATCAAGGCAGTAGATGAACATCAAGATCTATTAAGATTAAGTGTTGCGACAGCTGGAAATGATCATCGTTTAGGTGCAAACGAAGCACCTCCTGCCATTATCTCAATCTTCTTAGGTGATGAATTAACGGCTGTTTTACAAGCAATCGAAGCCGATAAACCATATGATGGAAAAGAAAAAGAATTAATGAAGATTGGTGCTACGGTTCTTCCTAAATTCCCTAAAGATTCTACAGACCGTAACCGTACTTCTCCATTCGCATTTACCGGAAATAAATTTGAATTCAGAATGCCAGGATCAAACTCTAGCATTGCCGGATGCAACATTGTATTAAATGCTGTTATTGCGGATGAATTAGAAAAATTTGCGAACATCCTTGAAGGTGCAGATGATTTTGAAACAACATTACACGCTTTAATTAAGGATACAATCAAAAACCACAAACGCATTATCTTCAATGGCAATGGTTATGATGATTCTTGGATTGAAGAAGCTGAAAAACGCGGCTTATTAAATCTAAAAACAACACCAGATGCACTTCCATACTTTAAAACAGAAGAAAACATTGAATTGTTTGAAAGACAAAAAGTCTTATCAAAAGAAGAAGTGGAATCTCGTTATGAAATCTTGATGGATGAATATGAAAAGGAAATCAATATTGAAGCCTTGACTATGTTAGATATCGCAAAGAAAGATATCTTACCTGCCGCAAGTAAATTCTCTAGAGAATTAACAGATACTATTGCCAATAAAAAAGCCATTGGCATTGACTTAACATATGAGCTTGAAACAGCGAAGAAAGTAAGTGAAGCCTTAACGGAAGCTTATCAAGCTATGGTTACATTAGAAAAGGATGTTGAAAAACTACATGCGATCGATGATGTTGAAAAATCAGCCTTCTATGTACGTGACTTCATTATCCAGGATATGGCTGCATTAAGAAAACCATGTGACGAATTAGAGGTTGTTACATCAAATGAAGATTGGCCATTCCCAACATATGGAAAATTATTATTCGGAATTCTATAAACCGGCACTTGCCGGCTTTTCCGTTCTAAGGAGATGTAATTTATGTGTACAATTATTGGATATAAATCATTAAAAATTAGTAAAGATACAATACATAAAGCTTTAGAAAGCACATATTCCAGAGGTCCAGACGATGAAAGAATTCAAATCGTAGGATGTGGCTATCTTGGCTTTCAAAGACTATCCATTATGGGACTAAGCCCAGAGGGCATGCAGCCCTTTAATCGAAATGGAAACTCAGTCGTATGTAACGGTGAAATCTATGGCTTTCGAAAATTAAAAGAAGAACTCGAAAAGGATGGCTATACCTTTATTTCACAAAGTGATTGTGAAATTCTTTTACCACTCTATGAAAAATACGGCTTAGACATGTTTAAAAAACTAGATGCCGAATACGCCTGCATTATTTATGATGCCAAGAAAAACGATTTTATTGCCGCTCGTGATCCCATTGGCATCCGTCCATTATTTTATGGCTATGATAAAAACCATAATATTGTATTCGCTTCAGAAGCAAAGAATATTGTTTCAATTGTTGAACAAATTCTTCCCTTCCCTCCAGGATACTATTATGCCGATGGTAAATTCACTTGTTACTTGGATATTACGAAGGTAAATAAAGTTGTAGATTCAGATTTAGAAACGATCTGTTCTAACATTCACGATAAATTAGTAGAATGTGTTAAAAAACGTCTAGATGCCGATGCGCCACTTGGTTTTCTATTAAGCGGTGGCTTAGACTCCAGCTTAGTTTGTGCCATCAGCCAAAAGTTATTAAACAAACCCATTGAAACCTATGCGATTGGTATGGAGAAAGATGCGATTGATTTAAAATATGCCAAAGAGGTCGCTGACTTTATTGGCAGTAACCACCATGAAATTATTATCAATAAAGAAGATGTCTTACATGCCATTAAACCCGTCATTAAAACTTTGGCAACCTTTGACATCACCACAATTCGCGCAAGTATTGGTATGTATCTCATCTGTAAAGCCATTCATGAACAAAGTAACATTCGCGTATTACTAACTGGAGAAATCAGCGATGAATTATTCGGCTATAAATATACCGACTTTGCTCCAAGCCCAGATGCATTCCAACAAGAAAGTGTAAAACGAGTACATGAATTGTATATGTATGATGTTTTAAGAGCCGACCGATGCATTTCCGTTAATTCCATCGAGGCTCGTGTTCCCTTTGGAGATTTAGACTTTGTCAAATATGTCATGTCGATTGATCCTGAAAAGAAAATGAATACATACAACAAAGGAAAATATTTACTTCGTCATGCGTTTGAAAAGGATGAAATTTTACCTTATGACATTTTGATGCGTGAAAAAGCCGCCTTCTCCGATGCAGTAGGACACTCATTGAGTGATGACATTAAAGAATATGCTGAAAATTATTATTCCGATTCTGACTTTGAAGAAAAAATAAAGAAATACAAATACTGTACTCCATTCACAAAAGAATCCCTATTATATCGAGAGATTTTTGAATCCTACTATCCAAATCAAGCGAGTATGATCAAAGATTTCTGGATGCCAAACAAGAACTGGGAAGGATGTAACGTCAACGATCCAAGTGCTCGATATTTATCAAACTATGGAGACAGCGGAAAATAGAAGGGTTGTGTAAACTATGAATTTTGAAATTGAACACGATGCCTGCGGTATTGGTACCGTAGTCCAAATCGATGGGAAACAAAGCTATGACGTCGTCGATAAAGCATTGCACATTGTTGAAAAGCTAGAACATAGAGCTGGAAAAGATGCCAGCGGAAAAGTTGGAGATGGTGTTGGTATCCTTCTTCAAATCAGTCATGATTTCTTTCATGCCACACTGAAAAAGGAAGGCACAAAACTTCCCGAACATTATGGCATTGGAATGTTTTTCTTACCTCGCAAAAAGCTTTTATTAAACCAACACAAAAAAATGTTTGAAAAATTTGTAGAACAGGAAGACTGCAAATTTATCACTTGGAGAAAAGTTCCTTGTAACGAATCCATCCTTGGTCAAAAAGCCAAGGATTGCATGCCAAATATCTATCAGGCCTTTATTGAACGACCAGAAAATATTACAAGTGATGCGGATTTTGACAAAATTTTATATGTGATTCGACGCGAATTTGAAAAAAGCTGCAAAGAAACCTATGTAGCTAGCTTAAGCAGTCGTACCATTGTCTATAAAGGAATGTTTCTCGTATCCCAATTAAGAAACTTTTATCCAGATCTTCAAGACAAAAACTATAAATCCGCTATTGCGATCGTACACTCACGTTTCTCTACCAATACCACACCATCTTGGCAAAGAGCGCATCCCAACCGTTTTATTGCCCACAATGGTGAAATCAACACCATCCGTGCCAACGTCAACAAGATGTTAGCGCGTGAAGAAAGCATGCACTCTTCCTTCTTAGATAAAAATTCAAGTAAGATCCTACCAATCATCAATACCTCAGGATCCGATTCTGCCATGTTGGATAATGCCCTTGAATTTTTAGTTATGAATGGCATGCCACTTGAAAAAGCCATTATGATTCTTATTCCAGAACCATGGAAACACCAAGATATGGACCAAAAGAAAAAGGATTTTTATCACTACTACGCCACAATGATGGAGCCATGGGATGGCCCAGCCGCTATTCTATTTAGTGATGGAGAAAAAGTAGGAGCCGTTCTTGATCGTAACGGACTAAGACCTAGTCGTTATTATCTTACAAACGACAACATGTTGATTTTATCGAGTGAAGTCGGCGTCTTAGATTTAGATGAAACAAAGATCATCAAAAAATCAAGATTGGAACCAGGCAAGATGTTACTTGTGGATACAAAGAAAAAAGAATTGATTGAAGATTACGATCTAAAAAACGAGTATGCGAATTCAAATCCATATGGAGAATGGCTAGACACCTATCTATTACACCTTCAAGACTTGCCAGCTCCGGATAAGAAAACACACATCCACTCTCAACCAGAAAGAGACATTTTATATAAAGTCTTCGGATATACCTACGAAGATGTAAAAGACATCATTTTACCAATGGCACGCGTCAAGCTTGAACCAACAAGTGCGATGGGTACCGATATTCCTTTGGCAATTTATTCCCAAAATCATGTAAGCTTATTCCATTACTTTAAACAACTATTCGCCCAAGTAACCAACCCACCAATTGACTCTTTACGTGAAGAAGTTGTCACAGATACAACAATCTATATTGGAAGTGATGGAAACCTATTAAAGGATCAATCCAACAACTGTACAGTCTTAGAGGTCAACAATCCAATTTTGACATCTCGTGACATGGATAAGATTCGACAGTTAAACCAGCCTGGCTTTAAAAATGCCACAATCTCCTTATTGTTCTATCGTGGTTCATCTTTAAAGGAAGCCTTAGACAATTTATTTATTGAATGTGACAAAGCATACCGCAATGGCGCAAATATTTTAATTCTTTCTGATAAAGGTGTAGATGAAGGTCATATGGCTATTCCAAGCCTATTGGCTGTATCTGCCTTAGAACAGCATTTAGTAAAAACCAAAAAGAAAACTGATGTATCCATTATCGTAGAATGTGGTGAACCAAGAGATGTACACCAGTTCGCAACGCTTTTAGGCTATGGAGCAACCGCTATTTATCCATATTTAGCTCATGAATGCATTGAAGAAATGATTCAGTTAAATATGTTAGATAAAGAAGTCAATATTGCGATTGATGATTATAACGAAGCCATTTTAAAGGGTATCGTTAAGATTGCGGCTAAGATGGGTATTTCTACCCTTCAATCCTACCAAGGTGCACAAATTTTTGAAGCCATTGGAATCTCTAAAGAAGTCATTGACACTTACTTCACAAATACCATCAGTGAAGTAGATGGCATTACGCTAGAGGATATTGAAAAGGATTTGATCTATCACCATGATCGTGCCTACGATCCACTTGGACTTTCTTGTGATACAAGTCTAGACTCTATTGGCTTCCATAAACTAAGAAAGGGTGAAGGAAAAGAGGATCATTTATATTCACCTGAAACAATTGTGAAGCTTCAAAGGGCTACACAAAACAATGATTATGATTTGTTTAAGGAATATTCAAATGAATTAAACTCCAATCCTCAGAACCATCATTTAAGAAGTCAATTGCACTTTAAAAAGACAAGAGAAAGCATTCCATTATCTGAAGTGGAAAGTGAATATGAAATCGTTAAACGCTTTAAGACAGGTGCCATGAGCTATGGTTCCATTTCTGAAGAAGCCCATACATGTATGGCCATCGCCATGAATCGTTTGGGCGGTAAATCCAATTCGGGTGAAGGTGGCGAAAAACCAGAGCGTTTAGGTACAGAAAAGAACTCCGCTATTAAGCAGGTAGCTAGTGGACGTTTTGGCGTTACCGAAGAATACTTAGTCAGTGCTAAGGAAATTCAAATCAAAATGGCACAGGGCGCAAAACCAGGTGAAGGTGGACACTTACCAGGTAAAAAGGTCTATCCATGGATTGCGAAAACAAGATATTCTACACCAGGTGTATCTTTGATTTCCCCTCCTCCTCACCACGATATTTATTCTATTGAAGACTTAGCTCAATTGATCTATGACTTAAAGAATGCCAATCCACAAGCTCGAATCAGTGTAAAGCTAGTTTCAGAAGCAGGTGTTGGTACGATTGCCTCTGGTGTTGCCAAAGCCGGTGCTACTGTAGTCTTGATTTCAGGCTATGATGGAGGTACAGGTGCTGCTTCACAAAGCAGTATCCACCATGCGGGTCTTCCTTGGGAATTGGGTTTGGCACAAGCCCATCAAAACCTTGTTGAGAATGGTTTGAGAAGTCGTGTACTGATTGAGACCGACGGTAAATTAATGACGGGTAAAGATGTTGCGATCGCATGCTTACTTGGTGCTGAAGAGTTTGGCTTTGCGACTGCACCACTAGTTACGATGGGATGTATGATGATGCGTGTATGTAACTTGGATACATGTCCGTTTGGGGTTGCGACACAAAACCAAAAATTAAGAAAACGTTTCAAAGGAAAACCAGAATATGTCATGAACTTCATGTTGTTTATTGCTCGTGAATTAAGAGAAATCATGGCTGAGCTTGGCTATCACACAATTAATGAAATGGTGGGTCATACAGATAATCTTGAAGTAAATGAAGATGCGTCTTTGGATTATTCAAACATTTTGATGACACCACACAATATTCATTATGAGTCTAAAGATACGTATAACTTTGAATTAGATAAAACTGTGGATGTGAAGACATTGCTTCCTAAATTTGAGCCTTATTTCAAAGAGAAAAAACCACACTCTGAAACAATCGACATTTCAAGTACGGATCGTACAGTGGGAACAATTTTATCGAGTGAAGTCACAAAACAATTTAATAACACACTAAAGGACGATACATATACAGTTCATTGTAACGGTGGTGCCGGACAATCCTTTGGTGCTTTTGTACAAAAAGGAATTACTTTAGATGTACATGGTGATGCGAATGACTACTTTGGCAAGGGTTTGTCGGGTGGTAAATTGATTATTCAGCCAAAGAAAGAAGCACAATTTAAACCAAATGAAAATGTCATTATTGGTAATGTTGCATTATATGGAGCTACTAGTGGTGAAGCCTATATTCGTGGTATGGCTGGTGAGCGTTTTGCGGTTCGTAACTCAGGTGCTAAAGCCGTGGTTGAAGGTGTTGGAGATCATGGACTTGAATATATGACAGGTGGTACTGTTGTCATTTTAGGAAGAACGGGTAAAAACCTAGCTGCCGGAATGTCGGGTGGTATTGCGTATGTATATGATCCAAATCATGATTTATATATGCGTTTAAATAAGCAATTAGTCAATACATATGAAGTAACTGGCAAAGCCGATAAAGAAGTATTAGAAGAGCTTTTAAATAAGCACTATACATATACAGATTCAGATATAGCTAAAAAGATTTTGTCAAACTTAGATGATGAATTATCAAACTTTAAAAAGATTGTTCCAAAGGATTATGAAAAGGTCACAACTTTGATTCAAGAATTAAAGGCAAAGGGCTATCATGAAGATGAAGCAAGCCTAATGGCTTTTGAACAGGTACACGCATAGGAAAGGATGAAGGATTATGGGAAAACCAACAGGATTTTTAGATTATAAACGACAAGAGAATGAAGCCATTGAGCCGCTTAGTCGAATCACAAACTTTAATGAATTTCATCCTTTTTTAGATGAAGAAACCAGACGTAAACAGGGTGCGCGCTGCATGAATTGTGGCGTTCCCTTTTGTCAGTCGGCTATCAAATTAAAAAATATGGTGACAGGCTGTCCTTTACACAACTTGATTCCGGAATGGAATGATGAAATCTATAATGGCAACGATAAACGTGCTTTATCTAGATTATTAAAAACCAATCCATTCCCTGAATTTACAGGTCGTGTGTGCCCTGCTCTTTGCGAAAAAGCTTGTTTAAATGGATTAGACGGGGATTCTGTCACAATCAAGGAAAATGAATTATATACAATTGAAACAGCTTATAAAAACAATTGGATGACACCTTATGTGCCAACGGTTCGTTCAGATAAAAAGGTTGCGATCATTGGTTCAGGGCCTGCAGGACTTGCTCTTGCGCATGATTTAAATCATCGTGGCCATCATGTGACAGTTTTTGAAAAGGAAGATCGCATTGGTGGATTATTGATGTATGGTATTCCAAATATGAAATTGGAGAAGAATGTCATTCAAAGACGTTTAAATATTCTTCAAGCAGAGGGTATTCAATTTAAAACAGGTATTAATGTTGGAAAAGAAATTACTAAAAAAGAGCTTGAAAAAGAATTTGATGCGATTGTCTTTGCGACGGGTTCTAAAAAAGCCCGTGATTTACGTGTAAAGAATCGTGATTGTACAGGTATCTATTTTGCGGTGGATTATCTTACTAAGGCAACAAAGCATTTACTAAATAACACCGATGAAATCTCTGCCAAATATAAGCATGTTGTCATTGTTGGTGGTGGTGATACAGGAAATGATTGTGTCGGTACAAGTATTCGTCAGGGTTGTGCAAGTGTTATACAAATTGAAATGATGCCTAAAGCTCCAGATGAAAGATTAGAAAGCAATCCCTGGCCTGAATGGCCTAAGGTCTGTAAAATAGATTATGGTCAAGAAGAAGCCATTGCCGTCTTTAAAAAGGATCCTCGTATCTATGAAACCACAGTTAAGGAATGTATTTTAGATGAAAAGAAAAATTTGAAACAAATCAAGACAGTGAAAGTGCAATTTAAGGATGGTAATCTTGAAGAGATTAAGGGTACAGAACAAATCTTAGATTGTGACTTATTATTGATTGCAGCAGGATTTATTGGTGTGGAAGATGATATAAAATCTAAATTTAAACTTGAGGTCACACCAAGAAATGTCATTGTGACAGAACCAGATTCATATCATGTAAAGGACAAATACTTTGCGGCTGGTGATTGTCATAGAGGACAATCATTGGTTGTGTGGGCACTTCATGAAGGTAAGGAATGTGCCAAAGAGATTGATACGTATTTAATGGGTTATACAAATATGGAATAATTTAAACTTGTTTTAAGCTTTTCGATATATCCTTGTATTGTAAACAAGGAGGTATAAGGACATGAAACAAGAAATGCCAAGAATTCCAAATACAAACCATAAATTATTAAAGAAAGGATCAAAACTAATTTTAAGTGCAGCAACCTTTGGTGTTGTGGCAGCCGGATCTTTTCAAGGCGTAAATTATGTAGTTGATAATTTTAATAAGGAGAATACAACGGTTCAGAATACAAATGTAGTGAAAACTTCAAGTTCAACTACTTCAGATGTAAGTAAAGTAGCTCAAAACTGTATGCCAAGCATTGTAGCGATTACTAATGTATCTGTATCGGATGTACAAAATTATTTCAGTATGTATGGAAATAACTCAAGAAGTAATCCATTTACTCAACAAGAAAGTACAAGTGTTGGTAGTGGTGTTATTATCAATAATGAAAATGGTGAAATTGATATTTTGACAAACTACCACGTTATTGAAAATGCCAAGACCTTAACTTGTACATTAGTTGATAACTCGAATGTAGAAGCGACTGTAAAGGGCGTCGATAAAGATCGCGATTTAGCTGTGATTTCCATTAAGACAAAAGACTTAAGTGAAAGTACTTTAAAAGCTATTGCGGTTGCGACAATTGGCGATAGTGATAAACTGCAAGTCGGTGAACAAGTGGTTGCGATTGGTAATGCGTTAGGCTATGGCCAAAGTGTTACAACGGGTATTGTATCGGCGACAAATCGTAGTGTTTCAACAAGTTCAGACACAGATACATCAAAATCTTATATTCAAACCGATGCTGCAATCAATCCAGGAAACTCAGGTGGTGCCCTACTGAATATGAGTGGTGAGCTTATTGGCATAAACTCGGCAAAATTAAGTGATACAGATGTAGAAGGTATGGGCTATGCGATTGCGATCAGTGATGTCAAAGATTCAATCAATACAATGCTTCAAGGAAAAGATGTAAGTACATCTAGTAATACGCCTTCCTCTTCTTATTATCAACAAAATAATGAAGATGATGACAATGATTCTACATTTCCATTCGATTTTTGGAACTAAAACAGGACTTGATTCCTGTTTTTTTTTATAGTAAACTATTTAAGATGTTTTTTTTGTGGATATGGATCGCATGACCATAATCTATGTATGAAGACATCAATTTGATTAGTTACATCGTATTCTTAAAAAGAAACGAAAGTAGGAGGAAATATGAACAAATCAAAACTATCAGTACGCCAGATGTGCGTTTTGGCTTTATTTTTAGCCATCGAAATCATCATGTATTTAACACCAATTGGATACTTACGTATCAACGCATTAAGTGTTACATTAATGCACGTACCTGTAATTATCCTGGCTAGTACAATGGGACCTGCAGCCGGTGCTTTCTTAGGATTCGTATTTGGTTGTACTTCAGTAATTGGAGCTACAATGACACCTGGAATCACAAGCTTTGTCTTCTCCCCATTTATCACAGTTGGTGGTATTTCTGGTAACTTCTTTAGTTTAGTTATAGCTTTAGTTCCACGTATTTTATTAGGTGTTATCGCTGGCTATGTATTCCATTTTGCGAAAAAATACGCAAAGAATACGCCAGTCGCTGCAGGTATTGCAGCAGCTATTGCGACAGTATGCCACACAATCATGGTATTAGGATTGATCGTTATCTTATTCGGTCCTCAATATTCACAAGCTTTAGGTATTAGCCAAGCAGCACTAAACGGTGTAATGGCTGGTGTCATTGGAACAAATATGATTCCTGAAGTCATCGTAGCTGTTGTTTCAAATATGGCTTTAGCGACTGCATTAAGTTCAAGATACGTTGGAATTGCTCAACAAGCATAATCAATGAATAGTGTAACTTTGGTTGCACTATTTTTTTTGTTTGGATTATAATAACTTGGGTGATAAAAATGGATTTAAATTGGAAATTAAGTAAAACAGAACATATTGTACAAGATGAATGGATCGACTTTCGTAAAGAATCTTTTATTCTTCCAGACGGAAAGGAATTCTCCCCTTTCTATAATTATTCAAGAAGAAACTTCGTTGTGATTATCGCAAGAACAAAGGATGATAAATATATAACGGTAAAACAATTCAGACATGGGCTTAAAACTGTTACAACAGAATTTTGTGCGGGTGGCATTGAAGGAAGCGAACATGAAAGTGCCTTATTAGCAGCTAAACGTGAACTTGAAGAAGAAACAGGCTATGTATCTAATGACTGGAAACATATTTATACGATTCCTAGCAATCCTACAATAGCGGATAATTATGCGTATTTATATTATGCCGATAATTGTGAAAAAGTATCAAATCAACATCTAGATTCAACTGAATTTCTTGAGGTAAAAGAATATAGCGAGGATGAAATCAACAAACTTATCAAAAACAACGAATTTGTTCAACCAATTCATCTAATGGGTTGGCTTATGGTTAAAAATAGCGTATTATAGGGATGTAAAGGAGACTTATAAACATGGAAAAATTAACTAAAAAGGACATCATTTCAAGCATTGCCAAGGACTCTCATTTAACTAAAAAGGACATCACTGAAGTTGTAGACTTGGCACTTACACAAATCTTTGAAGGTTTAAGTGAAGGTAAAACAGTGGATCTTGCAGGATTTGGAAAATTTGAAATCACAGAAAGAAAAGCGAGAGAAGGATTTAACCCTTTAACGAAAGAAAAAATTCAAATTGAAGCTAGCAAATCTGTTAAGTTCAAAGTAGCCAAGGCATTAAAAGAAGCCGTAAATAGATAATATCAAGACAAAAAGCATCCCTAGAGATGTTTTTTTTTACTTGCTTGATCATCTTATATATATGTCTTAAATCATTATGAATTCTAGATCTATTTTTAAGAATAAAAAATGACTGAGTTAAATAGGATTCCTCATATTCGAGAAATCCTATTCTTTTGTTTATCATCCTATATTATCTTCCTTTTTCATTCCTAAATATTTTTCTCGAAGATACCACGCTTGTTCACTGGATATAATACCTTCTACTTCAAATATATTAATATTACTGTTTAACTCACACCAGTCGCAATCCCAGTCTAAACATTGTTTACCTTCTTTAATCAATCGACTCCTGCAACATACTTGGAAGTCCAACTTCTAAATATCCTTTATCTAATGGATACCCATTTCCATCTACATCATCTTTATACTTATTTTTCATAGTAATCCTTCTTATTTATTTGTGTGTTTTTCTTTTCGAGACAATTTACAAGTTGCAACCACAGCACCAGCAGCACCTAACATTGTTGTCATACCAAATCCTGCAATTGCCGTTTCTACACCTGTATTTACTGAACTTGATTGTTTTGTATCATTTTGTTTTTTCTCAACTTCTTTGTTACTTTCTTCTAAATGCTTTTTCAAATCATTCTTCGCATTTGTTTCTTGAATGATTGCTTGATCATATTCTGCTTTCGCCTTTTGATATGCAGTATTCACAACATCAAATTTATGTTTTACTTCTTGATAAACCTGTTCTTTTTCATTCAAATCTAACAATGCTGCTTTATACTGTTTTAATAATGTACAAATAGATTCATAACCATCAATAGTTAAAACTTCTGTATCCAATTTCTTATCTTTTAAATCGTTGTAACAAGCTACTAAACTATCCACTTTATCCTTTTCTGAATTTAATTTAGTATATTCCATTGTCAATTGTTCTAAAGATTTCTCTAATGTTTTAACTTTAGCTGCTAAATCTGTTTTTACTGTTTCAGCCTTGACTACAGCATTCTTAGCATTTTCTAAATTTGCAAATGCATCATTCACATTTTGATTTAGTTTTAATAAGTTTTGATAATCCTCTTCTTTTTTATTTAAATACAACTCTTTATCTTTTAACACTCCCTTCTTTTCATCTACAACATCCAATTGATCTTTTAAATTCTTCTCTGCACTATCTAGTTCTGATTGTCTTTGATCCACTTTATTGAATGCCAATTGCCATGCATCTGTTTTATCTTTGACAATAGATTCTTGTTTTGAAATGTTAGCCTTGATTTTATCTACATCTAGTTTTGACTGATTTAATTTTTGAATCTCTGCTTCTTTATCCTGAATTGATTTTTGTGCTTGTGCTGCTAATTCTTTAGTTACACTTAACGCATCCATTTTATTTGAAATAGAACCATTTAAATCATGAATCTGATTTTCAATTTCCTCTTGTTTTGATTTTGCCAAGTCAATCGCATCCAATGCAGTTTGAACATTCGCTTTTGCCTGTTCCAAGTTCTTTTGTTGCGCCAAATAGCCATTCATAAATGAATTGTAGTCTGTTTGTCCTTTACTCAAATCATCAAGAGCTTTTAAATATGTTTGCTGCGCTTCTTCGACAGTTTTATATATAGCCATTTCCTTTTGTGCTTTTAACAACTCTTCATTGGCCTTTGTATATTCTTCTAAAGCCTGTTCGTGTTGTTTAAATACATCATTAAGCCCATTCACATAAGATGTTAATGATTTTTCATATTCATCCACTGTCATAGTATAATCAGATCCAGTAAAGTCAAATGTTTGAGAATAATCATTACAACCAGGATTCACTTTTACTGTTTGTCCTAATGCGAAACCTGTATAGTTATATCTTTCATCCAAAATATTGTAGTAATGCCCAATCTTTTCCCATAAATCAGGCCATGTACTATATACTTCCATGCTTGTCATGTTTTCTAGATTTGGATACTTACCTGAAGCAATCGCATCTTGATACAACTTATATTCAGAATCATACCATCCTTTAAATGGATTATAATGTTTTGATCCATATGCGATATTCTCTCCACAAGTATATAAACCTAAATGATTCCATTTCGAACTATGTTCTAATTGAGCAATATTTCCAGACGCATCAATTTGTGCAATCACAACTAAACTTAAATCCACCTTTAATTCATTCAAACCATTTTGTTTACGTAGTGCATTACATTCCTTAATATAATCAATCGTTTCGATCATGTTATCTAGATTGGTTGGATCTGTGTCTGCACCTAGTTTACATTCATACAAATTATCCTTATTTATAAGATTTTCATCTTCCATCATATATAAAGAATATTCTGCATGGATCGATTTAAAATATCCATAAGAACCTTGATTCCATTGATTCAAAGCATCTTGATACGCATCATTTAAAGATTCTAGTTTCTTTTGTGCTGCTTCTACCGCTGCTTTTTTATCATTCAATTGACTTGATTCTGCATCAAACTTAGCTTTTGCATCCTCAAATTTCGTTCTAGCCAATTCGACTGCTTCTTGAAGTTTTGCGATTTCACCATCCTTTAATGTTGCCTGTTCTTCCATCGCATCCATTTCTGCTTGCACTTTATTTTGTTCTTCTACTTTTGTATCATAATTTGATTTTGCTTCTTCAACCTTTGATTTGGCAACATCTAAATCCGATTGTGTCTTTGATAATGAAAATTGAAGTGTAGCTACTTCACTATTGATAGATTCAATCATAGAGTTATAGTTATTTAGTTCCAATTCTAAATTTTGAATTTCATTTTGAATAGCTTGAATCTGTTCAGAATTATCATTTCCATTTGCTTCAGATAATTGTTGTTGCAAAGAAGCTAATGTATTTTCAGCATTTGTTTTCGCGTCCAGTGCTTCTTGTAGTTTATTTTGAGCATCCCTTAATGCTGCTTCACATTCTAAAACCTTACTACTTAATTCTTCTTGTTGAGTCTTAGCATCATTCAATTCTGTTTGTGCTTGCATTACAGCATTTTTTGCTTCATCAATAGCTTGTTTTGCCTTTTCTACGTTTTCTTTAAAAGAAACATCATCCAAATTTTGTACCGCTTCATCATAAGTCTTTTGCGCTTTTTCTAATTCAGAAACCGCCTTGTTGTATGTATCCTCTGCTTCTTTTCTAGCTTTTTCAGCATTTGCCTTTTCCGTAGCTACCTGATTTAAATCTTCTTTCTTGTTTTTAATATCTTGTAGATTTGACTTCATCGCATCCAATACAGCCTCATTTGCACTAGACTCAATTTGATTGGATGTATAAGAAGCTTTTTCATAAACTTGTTTTGTAGCATCATATTTGGGTTGAACTTTATCTAATTCAGCCTTAGCTTCTAGTAGTAATGCCTTTTTAGATTTCACTGTATCTTGTGCTTGGAAAATAGCATCTGCCAATACATCTTCTTTACTTTGTGTTTGTTTTACAGTACTCGTCAAAGCCGTAGGCTCAGTGCCCTCTTTTGCATATGCAGTAAGTCCCATAGATTGCATTGCCATTCCAGCCGCTACAAGTAACATTGCCTTTTTTCGAATCGTCATTTTATTCATCTTATCTTCCTCTACTTTCTTGATTGATAGAAACCCTTCATTTCTCGTTCTTGTCATGTATATCATCTTCCAAAATCGTGTTTTATTCATCATGCAATTCGCCATCATTCAAAAAAATAAAAAAAGATTCAATCAGAACCTGATCAAATCTCTTTAACTTTAGCCAAATAATATACAACATCCTATTTCTAAAACTGGAAGAATTCCTAAGAAATATAATAATACGTCCCCGGATAAACCACAATTCTCCAGTGCCATTCCAATTGGAACACATACAAGTACAAATACACCCAAAATTGTAAGTCTTCTGAATTTTAATGCGAAATATAGAAACGATGTACATCCGAGTGCAAATGCCATATCAAATTTTACACCTACTGCCATTTCGATTACAATTGAAATTCCAAAACAAATTAACCAACGAATTACCACTTCCATAATCATTCCCATTTTATCATCTGTCATATACAATCTCCTTCTAAGCTCTATACGCTTTTTACAGTTATATTGTATTTGTTTTCAAAAATTATAGATATCTTAGATTCGCCATCATTTTTAAAATAAAACGAACACCATAAGATGTTCGCTTTCTCATTATGCAGGTTTATTCCCCTGATTGTCAGGCTTTCGTGCATTATGTAGGTAGCACGGACTCGATGAGGATTAAAGACATCCTCTGGCTTTCCAAGATACCCTTTAATCAAATCTACCTCTTGTGAGTGGATTTAGGGAAGGGGCTTGAATTCCTCCTTACGAATACAATTTTTAACGATGCCTGCTCATCGTGATACACACAAATAATACTTCAATTTGTACTTTAACGCAAATAATTTATGCTTAACAACAATTACAGATATTGTCTTCTTCGATCATTACCACTCGTTGTATAATAATCCATTTTATTCTGATACATTCTTTCATCGGCTAACTTACTTATTTCTTGAACCGAATCAAATTCTTGTTCTGAAGACTTGACGACACCATACGATACAGATATCGAATTTGAGTACTTACCATGCCAATTTGAAATGGTTGAATCAAATACTTTTAATATATGTTGTAAATCGGATATGGATTGGGTCAATAAGACCACAAATTCATCTCCACCAATGCGATAGATTTTACCATAAGAGGCAAACGCAAATTTCATACAACTTGAAGCAGCACAAATCAGTTCGTCCCCAGCACTATGTCCCATTTTATCATTGGTTTGTTTTAGGCCATTCAAATCCAATGAAATATAAACCCATTCACTATTTAAATCCAACTTTTGAATATCCGCCTCATATGCATGTCGATTTAAACATTTTGTAAGTTCATCCGTATTTGAAGTATAGATATATTTTTCTTTTTCATACTTCTCCTTTAACACTTGAGAAAGCATTAACACCAACAAACAAGAAGCAAGTGTTAAATAAATACCAACAATCAATATCGCAACAATATTACTTTGCGAATTCATCGATTCAGACATGCATACAGACACATTATAATTCCCGTGTTTTCGCGTTACATAATTATATTGTTTATTAGTAGTTAAAATCTTTTTCCCTATTTTATTTTTATCTGTAGCTCCCTCAATCACTTTTGTCTTTGAATTTACGACATAAATCTCCATTCCCTTATACACTGGCATATCGGCTACGACATTTGAGATTTGGTTTTGTTTCAATTCTTTTAATAAACGCTTAGGCGTAATACCCACTTGTACCATATGCGTTTTCGATTCATTCCAAGTAATCGCATACATCATCTCTTTAGCTTCGGCCGTATTCGGTGTAACATCCTGACATAATGTTAAATCATAATTGTTTAACATTTGTTTAAAGAACGCCATTTGTTCACCTGAATCAAAGCTATATCCAAAATACTTAGGTATTGAACCCGAATAGATTGTTCCCGTATCATCAATCAAATGAATCTCATCCACTGACATTAAAGATGCGATCTTTTGAAGTTCATCAATATCATATTCCACTTCCGGCTTAGCATCGACAATATAAGATATGGCTTTAGCACGAACAATATAATCATCCTTTAACGATTTCACAAACTGTTTTTCATTCGACTCATTTTTATCAATCACCGCAATCACCCGATCTAATAATACGTTTGATGTAGTTTGGGCATTCTTTTCATTCACATATCTTAAAATACATGTTTCAAGAATCAGAGCTATGGCAACAATGGTGATTGAAAGTATTAATATTTTTCTTTTCCTCATAATTACTATTTTAGGTTATATTTCACAAAAATAAAAGTGGCATTTGTTATGCCACGATCTTGTTGATAGATTGTTTCAATTCTTCAGCTGCCTTTTTTGTATCCTCTTGATCCATAATAGCCGATACAACACAAACACCTTGAATAGGACTCTTTTCTAATACAGAAAGATTATCTTTATTTAATCCTCCAATTGCACAGACTGGAATATTGACAGCTGCACAAATATCATTTAATGTTTCAACACTTGTAATCTTTGTCTTAACATGCGTCTTTGTCGGATAAATGGCACCACAACCCAAATAGTCAGCACCATCAGCCTCTGCTTTTTTCGCAACTTCTACTGTTTTTGCGGTAGCCCCAATAATACAATCTGGACCCATGATTTTACGCGCTACTGAAATAGGCATATCTTCATTTCCTAAATGAACACCACATCCTACAGCCATTGCGACATCCATTCGATCATCAATAATTAATGGGATATTATAGGCATCCGTTATATTTTTGACTTTTAATGCCAATTCATAATATTCCAATGTTGATTTATTCTTTTCACGAAGCTGGACAATAGTTGCTCCACCAAGACATGCTCCTTCTACTTTACGCAAGAATGTTTCATCATCATAACCATCTGAATTGGTAATAAAATATAATGTATAATCTACTTTTTTCATCCTAACACCTCAATTTTAAACAAAGATTCATCAAAACTTCTAAGCTTATAGATTTCATCCATAAAATGCATATGGAAAGTTCCTGGACCATTACACTCTGTCTTTTCTGCAGCTACCTCATAATAACAGGTTGCCTTCACACAAGCCGATAATGGAGAATAACTAGCTAAAAATGTAGCGATCGCCACATTTAACATACATCCAGTTCCTGTAATTCTTGAAAGCATGTCACAACCATTAGAAATCAAATTCACTTCTTTACCATCTGTTATGACATCAATTTTGCCACTACACACCACTACACAGCCTAGATTTATAGCCATCTCTTTTAGCCATTTCGCGCTTTCATGAATATCCTCTTCATCTAGAACATCCGCATCTACACCGTGCGCATGACTTGTCATTCCATAAAAAGCTTTACATTCACTAATATTACCCTTAATAACGGTTGGACAATATAAAGAAACAAGTTCTTTGGCATAATTCAATCGAAGTGTTGAACAAGCCACTCCAACTAAATCTAAAATGAATGGAATTTTATTTTCTTTGGCACACTTAGCACTAATCATCATAGACTTAGCTCTTACATCATCAAAGTTACCTAAGTTTAATGCCAAAGCCGCAGAATGGCAAGTGATATCATCAACTTCATCGGGGTGACAAGCCATAATTGGCTTAGCCCCCAAAGCTAATATAAGATTTGCACAATCGTTAATTGATATCGGATTTGTGATACAGTGAATCAAATTATTTGTTTGTTTCAACAAATTTTTGCACTCCTAACTTTCTTTGAATATTTTCTAGAATACCACTACGAGACATCGACTTCAATAAGATATACGCAATACTTCCACCAATGATTGTACCCATTAGAAAACTTGGTACATAGAACATCCATGTAAGTCCTGTTCTTCCCCATAAATATGTCATAACAGGATATGAAACAACAGAACCAAATAAACCTGTACCAATGACTTCACCAAGTACGGCAGCCCAGATTTTTCCTTTACTTACACGATATAAGATGCCTGATAGCGTAGCTCCAAAAATAGCACCAGTTAAAGCCAATGGTGGAATTCCCATAACAGTCATACGGATTAAACCAATAGCTAAAGCACAAAGAAATGAATACCAAGGCCCCATAAATACAGCCATTGTGATATTAATAAGGTGTGCCATAGGACACATTCCTTCCACACGCAAAATTGGTGAAATGACCACTCCAACAGCTACCATCATTGAAAAAAAGACTAAGCTTAATAAGTAATTGTGTTTATTCATAAATACTACCTCCTATAGACACAGATGGCCTAGAAAACACGCAAAAAACCATCTGTGGTTTCGGTATTAGACAAACAGTCCTCTCTCATCCTGTTAATTCAGGCTCCCTCGCTTGTTTTCTATACTCTAGGCGCTCCCCTACAGCAAGGTAATAAAATAAAAAGACCTGCACCGTAAAAAGACAGGTCAAAAAAACATCTATACTTCCTACGCCGGCATTATCCGTCAGGTTTAATGGGTCGAAGTCGAACTTCCTCTCAGCAATAGCTCCCCAGATTTATTTACTACATCTAAAATTTTAGTACAAAACAATACAAAGTGCAAGCCAATATGTAATCAATCATGAAACAATACAAAAATTATTTCTTATCTATCTTCTTATTCTATATGTTGTATTTATTATTCAAAACCATCCTATCTCAAGATAATTAATGCTTATTTTTGCTTTTCAACAACTTTTAAAAACTTCTTCTCATTCATTACATCATTTGTCACATATTCTCCATTATAGAATAAGGCATAAGTAGTGATGGGTGTAGGCGCACTTTGCGCCTTTTCTTTTGTATTTAGATGAATCGCTTTAAATGCAATATTATGTTCTTTAGCTACTTGTTCAACAATCGGAACATATTTCGCATTAAAAGGACATTGGCTCGTATAATATAAGACAAAGCCTGACTCTTCTATATGACATTCTTTTGCGTAAGATTTAAATTGAGGAACTTTAGAATCATTAAAATTCAAGTGCCACAATTGAATACCATTACCCGCTTCATCACAAACCTTAAAACCTTTATGTGTTAAAAACTTAGGGTCTGCAAGATACGGTGTCTTCTTTTTACTGGATAAAATACAAATTCCATCCATACCCTTCTTTTGACTATCCTCAATACACATATTTAATAATTCATTTGAATAGCCATGACCCTTTAAAGATCCAGATACCCATAGACAATCAACATATATATAATTTTCTGCATCGATTGGAATCCACGCATTCTTTGCCGGAATATATTCTATAAAGCATTTCCCTCTCAAGACTGATTTAATAAAGACAAGACCATCCTCAAAACGATCTGTCAGCCAATCTTTCTTTGATCTTACTTGAACGTCTGAATTGTTACTAATTGCACAACAAATGTGTTCTTGTTCTATATTTTCTTTCGTCACATATATATAATCCATTATTTAAAACCTCTAACTCAGTATACTAAAAGGAGTTGAAATCCATCAACTCCTAAGTGTTTTATTTATCGAATTTAATAGCAGCCTGTGCAGCAGCAAGTCTTGCGATAGGTACACGGTATGGTGAACAAGAAACGTAGTTCAATCCAACTCTATGGCAGAATTCAATACTTGCTGGATCTCCACCATGTTCTCCACAAATACCTAATTTAATATTTGGACGAGTACTTCTTCCAAGTTCAGTCGCCATCTTAACAAGTTTTCCGACACCTCTTTGATCTAAGTGTGCAAATGGATCTGATTCAAAGATTTTCTTATCATAGTAGTCTTGTAAGAATCCACCCGCATCATCTCTTGAGAATCCAAATGTCATCTGTGTTAAGTCATTTGTACCAAATGAGAAGAATTCAGCTTCTTTCGCAATTTCATCTGCCAATAATGCAGCACGAGGAATTTCAATCATTGTACCAACATGATATTTCATGTCTAATTCTGATTCTTGAATCAATTTATCAGCTACATCACAAACAACCTTCTTAACATAACGAAGTTCTGCAACATCACCAACTAATGGAATCATGATTTCAGGTTCAATCTTCCAATCTGAGTGTCTTTCATTGACAGCTAATGCAGCCTGAATTACAGCCGTTGTCTGCATTTCAGCAATTTCTGGATATGAAATTGCCAAACGACATCCACGATGACCCATCATAGGGTTGAATTCATGTAAGCTAGAGATAACAGATTTCAATTCATCCAATCCAATGTGCATATCCTTAGCTAATTGTGTAATGTCATATGAGTTTGTAGGCAAGAATTCATGTAAAGGTGGATCCAAGAAACGAATCGTCACTGGTAGACCTTCCATAGCTTCATAGATTCCTTCAAAATCACTTCTTTGCATAGGCAAGATTTTTTCTAATGCAACACGTCTTTGTGCAGATGTTTTAGAAACAATCATTTCACGAACCGCTTTAATACGATCCCCTTCAAAGAACATGTGTTCCGTACGAACTAAACCAATACCCTGTGCACCAAATTCATGTGCTTGTTTTGCATCATGAGGTGTATCCGCATTTGTACGAACCTTTAATGTACGTCTTTCATCCGCCCAGTTCATGAAACGTTCAAAGTCACCAGAAATACTTGCAGGAACTGTTTTAATAGCACTACCATAAATATTTCCAGTTGAACCATCTAAGCTGATCCAATCTCCACGATGATATTTCACACCATTGATTTCAAAATATCCTTCATCATCATGCATATTGATATCGCCACAACCACTTACGCAGCATGCACCCATACCACGAGCAACTACGGCAGCGTGACTTGTCATACCACCACGTACTGTTAAGATACCTTGAGATACGTGCATACCTTCGATATCTTCTGGACTTGTTTCTAAACGAACTAAGATAACCTTGTGGTTACGACTTGCTTCTTGAATGGCTTCTTCAGCACTAAATACGATTTGTCCACAAGCAGCACCAGGACTTGCTGGTAATGCAGATGCGATTGGTTCTGCCTTCTTTAATTCTTCTGCATCAAACATTGGGTGTAATAAAGAATCCAATTGTTTAGGCTCTACCATCATTAAGGCTTCATCTGTAGAAATCATACCTTCATCTACCATGTCACACGCAATTTTTAAGGCAGCCTGCGCAGTACGTTTACCATTACGTGTCTGCAACATGAACAATTTACCTTTTTCAATAGTAAATTCCATATCCTGCATATTACGATAGTGAGTTTCTAATTTCTTTGTGATTTCAACGAAATCATCATATGCACCTGGAGCCACTTCTTTTAATTGATCAATCTTTTGAGGTGTACGAATACCCGCAACAACATCTTCCCCCTGTGCATTCATTAAGAATTCACCATATAGTTTATTTTCACCAGTACTTGGATTACGTGTAAAGGCAACACCTGTACCACAATCATTACCCATATTACCAAATACCATCATCTGTACGTTAACTGCAGTTCCCCAGCTTGAAGGGATATCATTCATCTTACGATAGTAGATTGCACGAGGGTTATTCCAAGAACGGAATACCGCCTCGATAGCCCCCATCAATTGTTCCTTTGGATCTTCTGGAAATTCTGATTTTAATTCATTTTTGTAGAACGCTTTAAACAATTCTACTAATTTTTTCATATCCTCCGCATTTAAATCCAAGTCGTCCGTAATACCTCTTTCAGCCTTTACTTCATCGATGATCTCTTCAAAACGTTTTTTACTCAACCCCATAACAACGTCTGAATACATTTGAATAAAACGACGATATGAATCATATGCGAAACGATCATTATTTGTTAAACTAGCGACTGTTTCTGCAACTGTTTTATTCATACCTAAATTTAAAATAGTATCCATCATACCAGGCATACTTGCACGTGCCCCAGAACGAACAGATACTAATAAAGGATTTTCTACATCCCCCAATTTTTTTCCAGACTTCCTTTCTAATAAATCTAGATATTCCATAATTTGAGCTTTAATACCATCATTGATAGTTTCATTATCTTCATAATATTGGTTACAAGCTTCTGTAGTGATTGTGAATCCATAAGGCACAGGCATACCTAATTTAGACATTCCAGCTAAGTTAGCACCTTTTCCACCTAGCAATTCACGCATCGTTTCATCGCCTTCATTAAATTCATAGACATATTTTTTATCCATATTATTTTACCTCCTATTTGTAACCGTTTACATGTGTAAACTATTATAACACACAAATTTACATAGTGATAGTTTTTTTTAAAATTTCACAAACAAAATATACATTATTCGAAATCAATCAAATAAAACTCAAACATTTCATTTATATATTGTCAACAAACAAGAAGAAAATACTTTTATAGTAAAATCCTTCTTTTCATATATTCCCGATTTCTAGCTTTATGTATGAACAAAAAGTTTCTATATTTATTTTTTTTAAACCAAAATCTTAAAATATAAAAAAAGAACTAGATTTTTACTCTAGTTCACATTAGCCTGTTCTCTACACTTACCACAAACTGAATAGTTTGGACAAGTTTCTGTACACGCATTGTCTACAACCGTTCTTAACTGTGCAGGCATCATTGTCGTGATCTCATCATCATCATAACCTACCACAAGACTCTTTTCAGATAAAAGGATAGGTCTTTTTAAAATCGAAGGATTTTGCTGAATCAAAGTTACGAGTTCCTTCATGGAATAATCTTCAATATCTTTATCTAACGCTTGAAAGGCTTTAGAACGAACCGAAATAATATCCTCCGTACCATTTTCGCATCGCGACAATAAATATTTAATTTCACTTTCCTTCAATAAAGAAGTAAATATGTTCTTTTCAACAAATTCAATTTGGTTGTCCTTTAACCACTGTTTTGCCTTACGACAACTTGCACAACCTGGAGATGTATATAAAATTACCATAATGAGTCCTCCTTCAACTAATTATATCATAGTACTAGGTTTAAAAGAAATAGTTGTATCTTATAATTATATGTGCTATATTCATTTTCAGTGAGGATGAAAAATGGAAAAAGCTATTTTATCTAGAATCAACTTAAAAACACAAGATTGCGATATCTCAAAAGAATATTTTGAGACTATTGAAGATTTAATTAATACAAAAGAAGTACAAGACTTAAAAAAATGCAGCCAACATTTAGCTACATCTCGCTTTCAGCATTCTTTAAACGTTTCCTATTATTCCTTTTTAATTTGTAGAAAACTAGGATTGGATGCCTATAGCGCAGCTCGTGCTGGTTTATTACATGATTTATATTACTATGACTGGAAAACAGATGACAAACGTCCTATTGAAGGCAATCATGCAAAGATACATCCTATTATCGCACTAGAAAACGCAAAAATGTTGACACAAACAAATAGCACAATTGACGATGCTATTCTACATCACATGTGGCCTTTAAAAACTACAAGACCTAATACAAGTGTTGGATGGATTATTCAGGCTATAGATAAATTCTGTGCCATTACAGAAATGGGATTTCAATCACTATTTAGAGCCAGTCGCTCAAACAATCTATTAAGCTATTGCGTCTTATTTAGCTTTGTACTTACATTTTAAAAAAGCAGCTATTATGCTGCTTTTAATTTTGCCTTAAACTTTTCTAACCAAGCCGAACCATCCTTATTTAAACCATATTCACCCATTTGAATACTTGGCTTTTTTTCACCATGGAAATCACTTCCACAAGTAATCAATAAGTTATGTTCTTTCGCTAAGTTTTCATAATATACATTTTGTTCAGGCGTATGATAATTACTATAAGCTTCAATACCATCCACACCAGAATCGAATAATACCTTCAACATTTCATCATTCTTGTAGAAAGTATTAAAAGGATGTGCAACTACGGCAAGGCCTCCTGCCTCATGAATCTTTTTAACAGATTCTACAAAATCAGGCATTGGGACATACACGAACAAATCCGATCCATATTGACATTTATCCCAAAAGAAATTAACGGGTGCAGGATCACTTCTTTTTCCACCAGGAATATAATCCTTAAAATCTGGAATATCTTGATAACGAGGATCATTAAACATATGCGTACACATCACAAACCAAGGATTTGTACCATTTGCCTCTTTCAAGATAGCTTCTTCATCAATTTCTACACCATACTTTGCCCTTAACCTATCACAACGAGTTGAAAACGCATTTCTAGATTTAACCTGTGTCTTATCAAGTAGGCTTTGAAAATATTCATCATCCACATCAATGCCATACCCCAATAAATGAACATCCGTATATCCAATGCTTGTAGAACACTCTATGGCAGGAATCACTTCGATGCCAGCTTCTTTTCCAAGCTTGATCATTTCCTTAACACCACTGACACAATCATGATCACTTAGTGCAATGGTCTTTAAACCTCTTTCTTTTGCGATTCCAATCAATTCTGCAGGTGTAAACTGACCATCCCCAGAATAATTAGAATGCATATGCAAATCAAATTCGTTCATATCCTACCTCTTATAATACATAGAAAAATAAAATCACAAAAATACCTAAAATAATACGATACCAGCCAAATACAGTAAAGTCATGTTTCTTTACATAGTTCAATAAAGCTTTGATCGCAAATAAACTCACAATAAACGCTACTACCGTTCCCACGAACAATAAAACCAATTGAGACAAACTAAACAATCCAACATTCACAAAATATTTGATAACCTTTAATAAACTTGCACCAAACATGACAGGAATAGCTAGAAAGAAAGAGAATTCACTTGCGACTGTTCTTGAACAACCACAATATAAGCCACCTAGAATTGTAGCTCCAGACCTAGATGTACCTGGAATCAAAGCTAGACATTGAAAGAATCCAATCTTTAAGGCTGAGAAATAATTAACTTGCTCAAGCGTTCTGATTTTTTCTTGTCTTGGATGCTTCTCAATTAAAATAAAAATAATACCATACGTGATCAAGGCAACCGCAATCACAAAATTTTTAGATAAGTATCCCTCAATAATGTCATCAAACAAAAAACCAATGACAGCTGCAGGAATGACACCCACAATGACCTTTGACCATAATTGCAACGTTTGTTTCTTCTTGATTTTCGTCTTTCTTTTATCAAAAGGATTTAGCTTCTGATAGTACAAGACTAAAACAGCTAAAATACTACCAAACTGAATAACAACCTTGAATACCTCAAAGAATTGGGCTGGTTCAATCGGCCAAATACTCGCAAATAATATTAAATGTCCTGTCGAAGAAATCGGCAGCCACTCTGTTATCCCCTGTATAATTCCTAATAATATCGTTTTAATGATATTGATTAAGAATATCATTCTTCATTCCTTTTCGATGCATAGTCATGAACCATTTGTTTAAAAATTTCGCCCCTAATTTCATAATTTTTAAACTGGTCAAAACTTGAGCATGCTGGGCACAACAAGACAATGTCTCCCGGCTTTGCACTGAGTATAGCCTTTTCAAATGCATCCTTCATTGTCTCTACACTGGTTTGATTTGTGAAGATATCTTTAAATTTATCCTTTGTCTGACCAAATGAAATACATTTTTTAACTACCGCATCATATTGCTTCAAATCATCAAAGGAAATATGTTTATCTTTACCGCCACATAATAAAATAACATTCTTTTCAAAAGCCGATAAACCAGCACATGCCGCATGTGTATTTGTTGCCTTTGAATCATTATAGAAACGAACATTATCAATCGTATCTACATATTCAATACGATGTTCTACCCCACTAAATTCACGAATTACTTCCTGAATATTAAATAAGGATACACCCATCAAATAAGCCATACAGCTTGCCATCATCGCATTTCCACAATTGAATTCACCCACAATCTTTAAGTCGGATAAGGTAAATAATTGTGTATCTTTATAATATGCATATTTATCATCCTTATATAGATCCACATCTTTTCTTTTTAAAGAAAAGTCAATGACCTTACAAGGAATATTTTGTGCATACTTAACTACATTTTCATCATCCACATTACGAATGAAATAATCATCCGCATTTGTGTTTTCATAGATTCTCATCTTACTCTGGTAATACGCCTCTAAGCTATCCATATAATCCAAGTGATCTGGTGCTAGATTTGTCACAGTCGAAACATGAGGTCTAAATGTTTCAATTCCTAATAATTGGAAATTACTTAATTCCAAAGCCACATTATAATCTGTATCTGTATGCTCTAATACAAGCTCACATAATGGCGTACCAATATTACCTGCCACTAAACTTTTCTTTTGACGATTCAACATCTCGTACAACAAAGTTGTGACAGTTGTCTTTCCATCTGTACCCGTAACAGCTGCATAATTAAAGTTTTTCGCAAAGCGATAAGCTACTTCAATTTCAGTATAGATTTTAGCGTTTTGTTCCACAAAATAATGCACAAACGGAACACGATACGGAATGCCAGGATTCTTTACAATAAAAGCATATTCCTTATCTTTTAAGCAGTCTGGATGACCCCCATCAAAAACTTCGATACCCAAGTCTTGCAACTCAGCTTTTTCCTTGATTTCATTCGAATCTGTTAAAACTACATGATACCCATTCTTTAATAAAAGCTTACTAACGGCAATTCCACTACGGGCAGCCCCAATGACTAATACAGTTTCCATTCTACATTACCCCCAAAACAAGTCCAAGAACAGCTAAGATCACACCGACAAGTCTAAAACGAGAAACAACCTTCTGTTCTGACCAGCCACACATTTCAAAATGGTGATGCAAAGGCGCCATCTTAAAAATTCTCTTATGTGTTTTTTTATAATACGTAACCTGTATAATTACGCTGCAAACTTCAGCCACAAAAACAAATCCAATGATAATCAATAAGATCTCCTGTTTTAATACCATGGCAACAGCAGCGATGAATCCGCCTAAAGCTAATGATCCTGTATCCCCCATAAAGATCTGGGCAGGATGCTTATTAAACTTCAAATAGCCTAATAAAGCGAAAATGACAATCAAAATTAGACATGCCACATTATTTACGCCTTGCACAAACGCAAAGATAGCAAATGGGATCAAGGCAATAACCATTTGACCAGCACACAATCCATCTAAGCCATCCGTTAGATTGACGGCATTGGTTTCGGCAGTAAACATAAAATACACTAAAATAAAATAGAACCATTTTAAATCAATTGTGACATCCATCAATGGAATCCAAATATCCGTCGTTGAATTTCTGCAATATAACAAGAAAAAGACAACGGCCAAAATAGATTGTAGTAAATATTTATATTTAGGTTTCAATCCCTCATTATTCTTTTGAACAACAATAATATAATCATCAATAAAGCCAACAACACCATAACCAACAAATGCCAACAAAATAATCATTGTATTCATATCCAATTTAAATGGTGTAAAGAAAGAGCATACGACATACACTACAGTAGGTACAATGATAAAGGCAAGTCCTCCCATTGTTGGCGTACCATTCTTCTTTTTATGGCTTGCCAGCCCCTCCTCTCTTTCTGTCTGGCCAAATTTAATCTTATGTAAATAATCAATCAATCCAGGCATAATTAACAACATTATGACAAGTGTAATCACACACATGAAGGCTATCCATAAATAGTTCGAATTCAACATGATTTCGTCTCCTTTTTTCAAAACAAATATATTATATCATTCTATTCTATCTCAAACAAATTTTTAATTCAGGGGTTGAAATACAGGCTTGTTAATGGTATTATAGTTAAGCGATTGCGTAAATGAAAGTAAAGGAGGACATTAAGATGTCAAGAGTATGTGCAGTATCTGGAAAAGGTCCTTTATCTGGAAATAAACGTTCTCACTCAATGCGTGCTTCTCGCCGTAAATGGAACGTTAATCTTCAAAAAGTTCGTGTTGTAGTAGATGGAAAGCCTCAAACAATCCGTGTTTCTGCTAGAACATTAAAAACTTTAAAGAAACAAAACGCTATTTAATTTTAGATAATTAGGATCCTTAAAAAAATTATGCATAAGATAAAAAAGAAGAGTTCACTCTTCTTTTTTTCTTTTATCCATCTTTTCAACAATCTGTTTTGCAACCTTATAATCTTCTTTGAACTGATAGTTATGTTGAATCACCGGACCTTTCGATATATATACATATACCCTTTCTCCATTTAATAATGTAATTTCAACACCCACATACACTTTTTTCATTTCGACGAAAATACTCGTATTCAAAGTACTAACTAACACTCGATGAGAAAACATTGGTGATTTTCCTTTATACTTTGCATGTTCATACACAATTTGACCTTTAACAACATCCTCGTATCTATAAATTCCTATACTACCATCACATATTGAAAATGCTTTATTCTCATCATCGAAAAGAATACTGTTTTCAACACTCATATTATTCACTATCCCATCTACAATAAGCTAAAGGTGTAGAATGATTTCTACACCTCTAGCTTGGCTCTATTTACTTTATTAAAAATAATTATTATATTTCAAACCACTTGATTTCACATGCATCCAATGTTACTTCAAAGCTTGATCCATCACCCTTATAAATCGTAGTTGTCTGTGGTTCATATGTATTATTAACTACACAGAAACTGTTTGTTGATGGATAAACGTTAACATCGACATTATAGTTATCTGAATACCAACGTTTCATTTCATCCTCTTTATGAGCCGCAAAGAAAATAGCACGATATAGTAATCTTACATTTTCAAAACTAAATGGAAGTCCGTTCATATAAACACCACGACCTTTTCCATATTCATTCACCGCTAGATTCACATGAAGATCTTTTTCAGCTAAGATTTCTGTTCCAGGAAGTGCATATACATTATTAATACATTCTCCCCAATCCTCATGCTCTAATTGCTCAGTAATGAAATGATTTGGATGTACTTCCCAATTATACTTGTCTGTATGCATTGTAAAGCCTAGCTCTTCATCCACACCTAAGACATCATATAATGTAAAGTATTTACCATTACGATTAATAGCTGTAGGCTCACCCACACCAATGAATCCACCACCTTGATCTACATAGCGACGCAAAGCTGTAATAACTGTTTCATCAAATTCAGCACCGCCACTAAAGCTTGTATAAGCTGAACCAATATTCATGACAACATCCATATCATCTAAAATAGTTGGGTCTTTGCGAATCTCATCAAAGCTTATGAAATGAACATCAAATGGGAAACCGCTTAAAGCCTCCATAACACCTGTATATGAATAAATCTGTTTATACCAGATCGCATGATGCACTAGATGTGTACCCCATCGACGAAGTTCTCCCCAACTATTGATTACGCCTACCTTTAATAGGTTGTGTGGTACTTGTTGATTGATATGAGAATATAATGTACGGAACTCATCACAAACCTTTTCAATATAGTCAATAAAATCAGGGAAATCTAAGGCAAGCTTTAAATATCCACCATATCCAATGCGATCGACTGGACTACGCAAGATAGCTCTACGAGCCGTTACCCAGTTTACCTTAGCTTCTTTTAATGGATCTCCATTTTCATGGAATACATCTGGGAAGAAGTATGGTAAAAATCTTCCTTCTGTATACTTAACGCCTTTAATATCTGAAATTAAACGAAGTGTCGTTCCTGAACCAACTGAACCAACGACAGAATCCAAACCAATTGATTCAAAATATTTACCGAATGGTTCTGTACCAATCCAGTGGTCCCCTAAGAACATCATCGCTTCTTTTCCATATTCATGACAAATATCAACGAATTTCTTAGCTAATTTAGAAACCTCACGCTGCTGGAAGTCCATAAAATCACGATATTCTTTCGTAGGTACACAGAAAGTTGAGTTATTAAAACCTTTGTTGATAATATATTCAGCTCTAAATGGATATCCAACTTCCTTTTCAAACTGCTCTAAGATATATGGTGATACCGAACCACTATATCCGAACCAATCAACAAATTTTTCACGTGCAAATTCATCGAACTGCAAAGTAAATTGATGGAAGAAGGTTGTAAAACGAACAACATTTACATCATCTCTTTCTTCGCAGAATTTTCTAAATTTATCTAAACAATGCTTTTGTGTTTTTGGTTGACGAACATCAAAGGTCATTTGATGCTCTTCATCCTTCCAATCATTTGTTAGGGCATTATACATGTGTACAGGATCCCAAATCACAAAAGCTAAAAAGCTAACCGTATAAGCATGATAAGGAATCGCATCATGAATCGTTACTTCCCTTGTTTCTTCATCATAATCCCAGTTTGTGACAACTTCATCTGTTGTACGATCAATAACTTCCCACCATCTGTGATTATCTTTTGTATTTGGCTTTAATTGATCCTTATAGAAATGCTCCATGATTTTGATGTTTAATTCTGTTGATTTTGCAGTGACAAAATCACTCATCAAATACATCTGTTGAATTTCATCTGGATTGGCCTTTGCCCACTCATTATCTTTTCTAGTTGTGTAATATGTCGCATATTGCTTGATATCCATATTACGCAATTCTTCAGGCATATCCGTTCCATCACAATCACGAATCGCATCGGCTTTCCAACGTTTAATAATCTCTAAGGTTGCATCAATTACATCCACATCTGTCGGTACAGTTACTCGTCCTGTTTCAATCATTTTATTTTCTCCTAAATTAATCAATTCTATTTTCAGTTTCTAAATCAAAGAAATGCACTTTCGATAAGTCCATTGTTAGCTTGATTGTCGTATGTGCTTCTGGCTCCAAACGAGAATTTACTTTAGCACACATGTTTTGTCCTTTTAATGATCCGTGCAATATATATTCATGGCCTAATAATTCGGCAACTTCAATTTCAAAATCGAAAATTGCACTTGGATACGTATCCGCAACAATACCTTCTCCATGTAGATCCTCTGGACGAATACCCATAATAACTTCTTTTCCATCATATGCAGAAAGCTTTTCTTTAAACATCAAAGGAATTTCAATCTTCATATCATCCACAATAAAGAATCCATCCTTATAAACACCTTTAATAAAGTTTGTAGCAGGAGCCCCTAAGAATCCAGCAACAAATAAGTTTGCAGGATTATTATAAATTTCTTTTGGCGTACCAATCTGCTGGATATATCCACCCTTCATAACAACAATACGATCTGCCATTGTCATGGCCTCTGTTTGATCGTGTGTTACATAAATTGTAGTAGCCCCAATTCTTTCGTGTAGCTGAATGATTTCAGAACGCATCTGTACACGTAATTTTGCATCCAAGTTCGATAATGGTTCATCCATTAAGAATACTTTCGCATTACGTACAATGGCACGACCTAAGGCAACACGCTGTCTTTGTCCACCAGATAGAGCTTTAGGCTTACGATCCAAATAAGGTTCAATTTCCAAAATACGCGCTGCTTCATGAACACGCTTATCAATTTCTTCCTTACTATATTTACGAAGTTTCAAGCCAAAAGCCATATTCTCATATACACTCATATGTGGATATAGAGCGTAAGACTGGAATACCATCGCAATATCACGATCCTTTGGCTCCACATCATTCATTCTTTTTCCATCAATGTAGAAATCCCCTGCGCTAATTTCTTCCAAACCAGCAATCATACGCAGTGTAGTTGATTTACCACATCCACTTGGCCCTACAAACACAATAAATTCTTTATCTTTAACTTCTAAATTAAAGTCAAATACAGCTTGCACATTGTTGTCATATATTTTATCAACATGCTGCAATGATAACTCTGCCATACTTCTTCCTCCTATTTATGTTTCCTGTTGTATAAAAACAACAATGTTAGTAAACCCGTCAATCCAACGATTTCAATCATCAGATTGCGAACACTCACCGTCTTCTGTGCCCAAATGATCATGCCCAAGAACACAAAGAATAAAACGATCATAATTATGTTCATTACTTTATTTTCATCTCTCATATTAGACACCTTACTCTTTCATTCCACCAATACTCATACCTTGTGTAATCTTCTTTTGAACACAAATATAAAGAACCAATGTTGGAATCATAACTATTACCAATCCTGCATACATAACACCAAAGTTAGCTTGTGATTTAGCATCGGCCATCAAATATTTAACACCAACGGCCAAGGTCGCATTTTCTTTATCCATGAAAGTAAATGCAATAATATATTCATTCCAGAATGCCAAGAACTGAAATAAAATCACGGTAATAATACTTGGGCGTGCCATCGGAATCATAATTTTAGTCATGGTCTTAAAATAACCACAGCCATCAATACGAGCAGCTTCTTCATATGCCTTAGGCAACGTTTTAAAATAGCCAGTCAACAAATAAATCGTAAACGGCAAAGCTGTTGCAGCATAAACAACAGATAACCAGAATTTACTATTCAAGAAGAAATCAACACCTAGCTTGATATCTGCATTAAATAACATTAAGAAAATTGGTAATACAATATAGTTTACATTGACAAACAATCCAGCCATGAACAATCCGTTAAAAAATTTTTTGCCCACAAAATCAAAGCGTGCAAGAACATAAGATGCAGGTAGCGCAACCACTAACAAGATTACAAGAGATAATGCCGTAACAATAATTGTATTTAACAAATAATCTCCCATTCTTGCCTTTACGAAGGCATCCGCAAAGTTTGACCATAGCATTTGTTTAGGAAAATCAAATGGATTACCGCTAACAAGTTCAAGCTGTGATTTTAAAGATGCCAGAAACACCCATGCGATTGGCACAATAATCGATATTGCCAAAGTAATCAATGCAACATAAACAAAGATTTTGTATAAAGGAAAATTACGCTTTTTCATATCTCATCCTCCTAATACTGTAATACATCACGTTCAGTGACCTTATTTATAATGGCTGATAACGCAAATGAGAATACGAAGATACATACTCCAACGGCCATACCAAATCCATATTTACCTGCAAACGCATTGTTATACATATAGTTCAATGCGACTTCACTGCCTAAGTTACCTTCACTTGTTAATTGCACAAACATAAACGATAAATTAATTGTAGAAATCACAAAGAAAGTTAAAGTTGTACGAATATTATCCCAAATCAAAGGCAACGTAATCATAAAGAATTGTCTTACTTTACTTGCCCCTTCAAGGCTTGCTGCCTCATAAAGGTTTTCAGGGATACTTGTCATACTTGACATATACATAACCATGTAATATCCAATGGCCTGCCAAACCAATGCACCAATAATCGAATAGTTGATGATTGCTGGATTTCCCATCCATTTTTGCTGCCAAGATTCAAGTCCAATCATGCCTAGGAAGGTATTTAAAATACCATTTGATGGCTGATAGATTGCTGAGAAGATTCCCGCAATAACAACAATACTTAAAATATTCGGAATATAGAAAATAACACGGAAGAAGTTCTTTCCAATAAATTCTTCACGAGTTAATAAGGTTGCGAATAAAACCGCTAACACCAATGTAATGATTGTGATCAGCACAACATACAAGATTGTATTTTGCATGGCCTCAATAAAACGCATATCGTTAAAAAGAACCTTAAAGTTAAACAAGCCCGCAAAAGTGGCATCACTTACGAAATTGCTCTTTTTAAAGAATGCCGTCTTAAATACATCAATCGTTGGAATAACCATAAAAATGACAACTAAAATAACGGCCGGTGCAAGACACGCAAATACGAAACGGTTTTGTGCTTTCTTTTTATTCATGAGTTACCTCCCATCTTTGAAAAAGCGACGAGCAACAATTTGCTCATCGCTTTCATGTTTAATATACTAATTTTAATTATTCAGCAACTGCCTTATTTTTAGATAACTTAACCCAAGCATCTGTTAATTTCTTTTGATAGTCTTTTGTAGTTAATTCACCAGTAGCTAAAGAATCGATTGAGCCAAATACTGTAGCTGCACGGTCGAAATCAGGTAAATTATCTGTGTTATAAGGAGCAAATGCACCTAATGCTGCAGAAGCATTGTCATATACTGAGAAGAATTCTTTTGTATATCCATCTTCCATAGCTGCGATTGTATCAGACATAGTTTTTGTTGGAACAATATTTCCACCTTCAGCCATGATCTTAACGCCTTCTTCAGAATAGATAAACTTCAAGAATGCTTTCGCATCATCAACGTTTTTAGCTTGAGCAGGAATCCATACTTGTTCAGTCATAGAACCTACGAAACGTTCACCATCTTTTTCAAGAGCAGGCAATGGAAGTAATCCCCAGTGATAATCTTCAGGAGTTGTATCTGCCATTTCATTCACTACCCAGTCACCATTTGGCATAAATAATGCTTTTCCATCAATAACAGCCTGTTGGTTCATTGTGAATCCATCTTTCGCATTCGCATTCGCTACTGTATCTCCATATAAATAATCAGGACTTACTAATTTAGCTAAAATATCGATAGTTTGTTTAGCACCATCTGTATTCCAAGCATCCTTGTCATAATTTAATACATTTGTTAATAATTCTTCTCCACCAGTTTCCTTCAACAATGCATTTAATGTATTATCAAAGTAACCATTTGTTGGATATGTGAATAATGCTATACCATCTTTCTTAGCTTGATCACCTAATGCCCAGAATTCTTCCCAAGTTGTTGGAAGTTCGTATTTCTTGCCTTCACCAACTAATTCAGTATTATAGAAGAATCCAGCAGGTGTAGTCTTAAGTGGCATCAAATAAGATTTTCCATCTCCATAATATTGTACGATACTACTATTCGCATAGTTTTCATCCATACCTACTTCTTCAACAACATCTGAAATGTCTAATACTTCATGTGTATTTAATTGCGTTTCTGTATATCCAGAAGGTTGACCTAAATTATAATAAACAACATCAGAATATTCACCCTTCGCATTTTCTTTATTTAATACATCTGGCAATTCTTTTTCAAAACGCAATTGAACATCTACATCTGGATTTGCCTTTTCAAAAGCCTTAGCCAATTTTGTGAATACTTCTTCACCATTTCCACCAGAGAATGAATCGAATTTAAGAACACGTTTATCTCCAGAATCAGAATCATCAGCTGGTTTGCTTGAGCATCCTGCCAACATTGAAGCTGCCATGGCAAATGATAATCCAGCAGTAATAAATTTTTTCATACTTTACCTCCTATATAATTCGTATGAACTCCTTTTTCTTACACGCTAAGTATATCTTATTTGTAAGCGCTTTATCATAAATATATGGTCCTTCTTTTTAGATATATTGCGATTTATGATTTCAAAAAACAAAATTGATAAACAGTAAAAAAGAATATATAATAATAAAAAAGAGGTGTTTTATGAGTACACAACGCTTTCAAATCGACCAAGTCAACTTCAATCAATCTAGATCTAAGCTACTATATATTACGGAATCGAAATTTGATCACGAATGGAATTCCATGCTGCACACACACTTATATACCGAAATGTTTTATGTGACAAAAGGAAATGGTCTTCTATGTTTAGATAATAAAGCCTATCCTGTAAAGGAAGACGATTTAGTTATTGTGAATCCCCTAGTTTCACATACAGAACGCGGGATTGAGAATGTTAATTTTGAATATATCGTTATGGGAATTGAAGGTATTACTTATTTCTCAAAGGAACAAGATGAAGAACAAGGCTGCAGCATTGCCAACTATTATGACTATAAACATGAAGTCTTATTCTATTTAAAAACCATATTACTTGAGGTGAAGACAAAAGACATGGAATACCAGTCTCTTTGTCAAAATCTCTTAGAAGTTTTACTGATCAACCTAATGCGTCGTGCTCATATTAGTCTAAAAACCACACCTGTCAATAAAGCCAATAAGGATTGTGTCTTCATTGAAAAATATATTGATGCTCACTTTAAAGAGGATGTCACACTTGATAAATTAAGTGAAGTTACATTTTTAAATAAATATCATATTGTACATGTCTTCAAACAATATAAAGGAATTTCTCCCATTAATTATATGATTCAAAAAAGAATTGAAGAAGCCAAGCTTCTCCTTTCAACAACCAATCTACAAATTTCAGAAATTGCTATTATCGTTGGCTTTACGAGTCAATCCTACTTTGCCCAAGCATTCAAAAAAGCAACCTGTATTTCCCCATTACAATATAGAAAGGATCATTCAAAACAATGAATCAAAAAGATATGAATGAATTACTCGAACTTTGTATAAGTGAAAAAGATATTAAAAAGCTTTCTAAAAAAGGATATACAAAAACCGAAATCATTAATATCAAGAAAAAGAATGATGAAATCAAAAAAGGAGTTACCATTTTAGATGTCATCAGTGAAATTCTAACTTGGCTTCTATCTTAAAAGGAACAGCGAAATCACTGTTCCTTTTCTTTCTTCTGATGTTTATGCATGTACATATTTTGATCTTCCAAGTCCTTGACACTCACAATATCTCCTGTCAATAATAAAGCCGATCCATATGAAACCTTTGGTAAATATGCAAGCTTTCTACGCTTTACTTCCATTAAATGTTCAAATTTTAATGAACACGCATCCTCATTCCGATTATTTTTTAAGAGTACACAGAATTCATCTCCACCAATTCTGTAACAATATCCATACTGGGCATAAGCCCCCTTGATACAATTCGCAATGACACTTAAACACAAATCTCCTTTAACATGCCCATATACATCGTTGACATGCTTAAAATCATCCACATCAAACACAATCAACATCCCATTTGTATAATGCATCTCTTCACTACGATTCAAGAAACTATTCTGATTTAATAATCCAGTCAATGCATCTAATTGATGCCACATTTCACTACAATATATAAAATATAAAACTGAAAGTAACGTCACACACATCCAACTCACATGAAGATTTGGAACGATTATTTGTATGATTGTTTCTGCGCCTAAGAAAATCACTAGCGGATAAACCAATGCCTTGCTTCGATTTTGAAACTGTTTTGAAAATATAATTGTTGATAAAGATAAATATAATATACTCAAGAAATACGCAAAAATATAAATAAAGAAATAAGGACCTCGCGAATATATATTACTTTGACTCACAGAAAACACCCAGCCGAATGGAATAGAAAATCCAAGAATCAAAAGATATATGATTTCACATAAAATGGCAATCTTTAATTCCCATTTCAATTTCATCTTTTTATCTAGCACATATACTAAACATATACATACAGAGGGTGTTAGTCCAAAGCCTAGATAGTTCGATATAATATTTAACCAACGATACTTTATTGGTAAACCATCTACCTTTAATGTTACAACTTCTAATAAAGAAATAAACGCAATCAATCCAAACGCAAAAAGGAAACCACGCTTCTGTTTTTGGTTCAGTGACTCGCTTAATTTAGTCAAAACACACATAAAGCCAAGGACAAATATATCGATTGATGTCAGTACATAAAAATATCCATTCATTCTTTTATCCATTTCTAAATCGAAATCGTATCCTTTGTATAGATTTGACGGAATACGATTGGACTATTCTTTTTTAAATATTCCTTTTGAAGCCAGTCCAAATAAGTTCCTGGCGAAATAATACCACGCATACTCAATACATCAGCTCCTAAGGTACCAAGCACTAAATCTGTAAAGGAAGCACAATTATCACCTAAAGCCCAATAAATATGGAATTTGCCTCGCTTTACCTTATAAAGCTTAGCTCCCGTACGATAGTGCAGACGACTTGGATAATCCATCTCAAATTCATTGAAACGATCATACCCATCTGCCTTCTCGATTCGGCTATACCAGCGATATCCATTCTCCTTAATTTTTTGAATCTGTTTTTCAATCGCTTCATTTTGGTCCGGTGTTGTATAAATACCATATTCGAATATCGAATTATTTTCGGCCGTAATCATATTCGGAATATATTTCTCTAAAGGAACTGTAAAATAGGTTCCATCCCCTATAGTTTGATTTAACCGAAAGGAATCACTGTCATAATTCCCAAAGCTATAAACTATATTATCAAATGCGAAACAAATGTGACCAACCTTTTGAAAACCCTTAGGACCCACATGCACAATTACCTTTAAACGAACAATTTCATCCTTTTTATAGGTGTTTAAATCTTCTGGCTTTCCATCTTCCAAATATCGGTTGATACTTGTTAAAGCTGCATCTGGCACTAAAGCGCAAAGAAAGGCAGGTAAAGTAATTCTTACCTTGCGCTTCCACTTATATTTCGTTAATGGATTGATACCTTCATATCCATCGCCAAGATAGCGAGATCCTAAAATAATGAAGTAAATTCCAAAAGCTCGCATTAATAGGTCTGTATGAAAGTCTGGATTCAACAATAGATAAAAGCCAAAGAAAATGTAAATAAAGGTAAAAATAGAGTTCAAGAATTTTCCCTTCAAATGATTGATTTTATCAATAACTAGCTGAATGAAGCAGGCCGTTCCACATAAAATACAATATCCCCCAAAATTTACGCGTAAGATCCATTGTGGAAGATAACGAAAGTTCATCAAAAAGAACATAAACGCAAAGGATAATATGGAAAAGAAAAAATCTTTATTCTTTTTTTGTTTCACAAAACGAAACAACAGAACACATCCATTAATCAATAGAAATAAAATTGAAACGCTTAAGATCCACGCAAAGACACGATTCGGAATCCAGACCATAATGGTTCCGGCTATGATTAAAAGTGTTCCAATCACAAAATTCATAGCTACATCATAGAACATAGACTACCTCCAGTTTGACTGCACACACAAAAATTTGCCTTCATCCACCCGAATGATCCCTTTATTAGCTACAAGCGAGTTACTTGTCGTATAAATTTCCTCAATATAAATCCGTCTTTTTTGTAACGGATACAAAAATCCCTCTAAAGAGAGCACACCCTCTTGGATAGGATAAAAAGAGATATGATGATAGCTGTCATCAATTTCATGAATTCCTACATTCATAACTGATATTTTTTGATGATCATCTATTAAGACAAGATTATCGAAACGATACATCGCCAAACGAATATTCGCAATCGTATGATCGATTCTTCCTTGCATACCTCCATATAGATAGATTGTGTCATAATCCTTACAAAGGCGGATTGCCAATTCGGAATCCGTTTCATCCTTCATAATAGGATGTCTTTCAATCGGACACGTAATTCTTTTTAGGTCCTCTTCCTTTAATGAGTCAAAATCACCTACAGCCATTTTAATAGGAAATCCCTGATCAATAATTTTTAAGGCACCTGCATCCACACCGATATAATCACAATCCTGAATTACTGGCACAACATCAACAAGTGGTGTAATTAAAACAGCACAAGTCATCTTACTTCAACATACCTTCTATAGTCTTGGCAATATCATTCTTAAATACGTAGCTACCCGCAACTAAAGTATCGCACCCAGCATCAAGTGCTAATTTATATGTATCCTGATTGATTCCTCCATCAATTTCAATACGATATGAAAGCTTTAATGCTTCACGCTTTTCTTTTAACCACTCTACTTTTTTCAGCATATCTTGCATAAATTTCTGACCACCAAAACCTGGCTCCACACTCATAACTAGTACAAGATCACATGCCTCTAATACTTCTTCAAAAGGTTCAATAGGCGTATTTGGTTTTACAACAATTCCACCCTTTGCACCTAAACGATGAATTTCATCTAACAAGCCTTGAATACGAGTCAAATCATTATCTAAGGCTTCAGTATGAAAGCTAACTAAATCCGCTCCATTTTGAATAAAGATCGGCGCATATTTTTCTGGATTTGTAACCATCAAATGTACATCCATAAAAAGTGGACATGCCTTTTTGAATCCTTTTAAAATATCCGGACCAAAAGTAAGGTTCGGTACAAAATGACCATCCATCACGTCAAAATGTAACCATTTTGCCTTAGACGCCTTTAATTCTTCTAATTGTACACTCACATTGGAATAGTCCAACGATAAAATAGAAGGTGCAATTACGATTTCATTCATTAAAACTTACCTCTCTGTTCCATAATATTTTTATAATCCTCATAAATCGTTTCGTTGATCAAGCCTTGTTTGACTGCTTCCTTAATCTTGCAGTCTGGTTCATTCAAATGCTTACAATCGGAGAAGCGACAAGAATGAATATAAGGTTTAAAATCAAGGATACATTCATCAAGATGACTTGTATCTAATCGTGTAAAATCTAAGCTCGAAAAACCAGGTGTATCCGCAACTAAGCCATCGCAAACTTCATGAAGCTGACAATAGCGCGTTGTATGTTTTCCTCTACCTAAAGCTTTCGAAATGGCTTGTGTCTGTAATTCAAAATCTGGATTTAAACGATTTAATAAAGAACTCTTACCAGCTCCAGATTGACCACAAAGTACAGATACCTTGCCCTTTAAAATTTGTTTAAGCTCTACATCATCACTTCCTGGATTTGAGAACACAACCTCATATCCGGCCTTTTTATATTTTCCTAAATCTGCCAAAATAGCTTGAGAATCCTCTAATAAATCCTGCTTTGTCACACAAATAACTGGCTTTACATGTGCTAAGCTGACTAAAAAAATCAAACGATTCAACAAATGACATGAATAATCTGGATCCTTTAAGCTTGTTACGATTAAAGCCTGATCCACATTCGCAATGGCCGGACGTAGTAAACGATTCGTACGTGGAAGAATCTTGTGGATACGATATGCGTCTTCAATCTTTTCATATTCCACAAAATCACCGACAACAGGAGCCTCTTGTTGACGCATCTTGCCTCTTGGCTTAGCGATGATCTCTTCCGTTTCAATTTGAATCGTATACTGATTCGAAATAATTTTTACAATTCTTCCCTGCTGCATATTAATCATAAAACAATGTAACTACACTGTTTGTTCCTTCCTGTACATATTCGGTTCCTACATCTGGAGAAACACTGACAACCTTGTTTGTCCCTTGTCCTCCGTCAATCTTTGTGACAACAACCGCAATTCCTAAATCATTTAATTCATCCTTCGCACTCAATACGTCTTGCCCAATTAAATCGGACGGAATCACAATCGAAGGATAAGTACTTACTACAAAGTAAATTTTCTCACTGCTATCTGGATCAATTCGCTTTCCAGGCTTTAAACCCTTCTGTTCTAGAATTATACCTGTATCGCGATCCTTTGTACCCTTAAATTCAACATTTATTTCGACATTAGGGGCATTCTGTGACAACTGATACTGAGCATCCGCATAAGAACTATCTGTAAAGTCAGGTACTAAATATGTAGCGCCCTTTGAAATCGTTAATACAATCTTTGAATCATTTAAAATGACTTCTCCCTCTTTATAGTTAGACTTAATGACCTTGCCCTCATCATACTTATCGCTGACCTTATATTCATATTTGACCTTTGAAGTATTAAAATGAGCAGCCTGAAGCGTATCAATAGCTTCTTCCTGTGTTAAATCCTTCACATCTGGCATTGTTTGATAACCTAAAAAGCCATCGATTTTAATCAAGCCTGTAATACTGGCAATCAAGACAAGCACAATAATCGAAATAATTATAGCTGCACTAATCATTAATGCGGCAATCCAATTTCTTGACTTTTTATCTTCTTTATCGGATTCATCCACAAACTCAATATGACCATCCTCACATTTCATTAAATCCTTGCTTGGAGTTACATCCACACGAATACGACTCATGTTTTTGTATTCAGGATCTAAACAATGAATCAAATCATAAAGCATTTCCTTACAAGAAACATAACGATCCTCTAAATTCTTTGCGGTTGCCTTTAAAACAATATTCTCAACCGACTGAGGAATATTCGGATTAAAATCACGCACATATGGTATGGGTTTGCGTAAATGCTTAATCGCAATCTCCGTTGGTGTTTTTCCTGTAAAAGGGACATGCCCCGTTAATAATTCATAGAATACGATTCCTAATGAATAGATATCAACTTGTTCATTGGGTTCCTTTCCCTGTGTTGTTTCAGGCGCTAAATAGTGTGCAGAACCCATAACCGTATTATTATAGGTCAGCTGTACACTTCCATTCGCAACCGCAATCCCAAAATCAGTAATCTTGATTGTTCCATCATCTTTAACTAAAACATTCTGCGGTTTGATATCACGATGAATAATTTTATGCTCATGTGCATGATTGATGGCACTCACCAATTGTTTCATAACACCAATGGCTTCATCTACATCAAGGGCACCGCGTTGCGCAATCAATTCCTTTAAAGTTCTTCCACGAATAAATTCCATGACAATATAGTGCATACCTTCATATTCGCCTACATCATATATGTCGACAACATTAGGATGTGATAAGCGACTTGCAGCACTTGCCTCGCGTTGAAAACGCACAAGTGCCATCGCATCATCACTTAATTTTGCACGTAGAACCTTTATTGCGACAACACGATTTAATATCGTATCTCTTGCCTTATAGACATCCGCCATTCCACCTTGTCCAATCAAAGATAAAATTTCATAGCGGTTCGCTATTTGTTCCATCATCATACTATTCTCCACTATTTTCCATTAAAATCACCGTGCAATTATCATATCCACCTGATTGATTAGCTCTTGCGATCAGTGTTTCTGTTTTTTCCTTTAAAGAAAGCGTATCATCATGAACAATATCCGAAATCACTCTTTTCTCAACATATCCATGTAATCCGTCACTTGAAACCAATAAATATTTATAAGTATTTTCAATTTTATTGATGTCAATACGGAACACATGCCAAACTCCAAGAGCATTATTCAAAGTATTCTTTTTAGGATGTGTTTTTGCTTCTTCAAGTGTGATTTTTCCCTCCTTTAAAAGCTGGGCAACCACACTATGATCCTCACTCATTTGAATCAATTCATTATTATAATCTGCATAGATTCTTGAGTCTCCAACATTAAAAATGAAGGTTCCAATATGGGCAACAATAACACCGACAGCCGTTGTTCCCATGCCTCTTTCATTAGGGTTTTTTAAGCTTTTGGAATAAATAAAATCATTGGCCTGATTTAAATTCTCACGAATCCAGTTATCCACTTGTCGATCTTTTTTAAATTCAGGAGATTTCATAAACGCTTCATACATCGTCATGACAGCCACATGACTAGCCACTTCTCCTGCCTTTGCCCCACCAATTCCGTCACAAACGATCAACATCCATTCATCATTGGCATTATGAGCAATACAATAATCATCTTCATTTAATTTTCTTACAAGACCTACATTTGTATTCCCAAAAACTTTCATCTGCCTAAATTCCTTCCTTTTTAATTTCCTTTATTCTTAACTGACCACACGCTGCATCAATATCGTTTCCATGTTCCTTTCGAATCGTACAACGCACATGATTCTTCATCAACAAATCATAGAAAACCATGGCTTCGTCATGGCTCACGGATTTAAAGCCTTTTTCATCGACGGCATTATATGGAATTAAATTCACATAGGCATTCATTCCATGTAAAAGCTTCGATAATTGTTTGGCATGCTCCGGATGGTCATTTACACCATTTAATAAAATATATTCAAAAGTCAAACGACGATTGTTTTCCTGACCATAATATTTTACAGCCTCCATTAATTCCTTTAATGGATAAGCATGGTTGACTGGCATTAATTTATCACGCAGCTCGTCATTTGGTGCATGTAAAGAAATTGCCAAATTATATTGTGTATGTTCATTCGCAAAATCATAAATTCTAGGAACAATACCACATGTTGAAATCGTGATATGTCTAGAACCAATACCTAAGCCACGATCATGGTTTACAGTCGCCAAGAAATTCATAACATTGTCATAGTTATCAAATGGCTCTCCAGTCCCCATAACAACGATATGTGAAAGTCGCAAATTATCCTTATCCAATTCCTTTTGAACATACATAACCTGAGCGACCATTTCACCACTTGTTAAGTCTCTTTTTTTCTTCGTCAAACCACTCGCACAAAAAGCGCATCCCATGTTACAGCCGACCTGGCTAGATACACATACACTTCTACCATAATCAAAAACCATCATAACACTTTCAAGTAGTGCACCATCACTTGTTTTAAACAAGAATTTTGTAGTTCCATCATGTGAAACTTGTTTTTTTATTAATTCTAAAGGATTCACAATAAAATCTTTCTTTAAGATTTCTCTTGTTTCCTTTGATACATTCGTCATTTCATCAATATCAAATACACGGTTACGATATAACCATTGAAAAATTTGATGTCCTCGATACGATTTCCATCCGTGATCCAATGCATATTCACACATTTGATCATAATTTAAATTGTATAAACTTTCCAAAATAGCACCTCAATTTCTATCTTTCATTATATCATTTACGTACCAGTTTTGCCATATAGAAGCCATCCTGCTTAGAATCGCTGAAAATGTTTACTTCATCAACCAAACGGAACATATCATGTTCCTTTAAAAATCTCTGAATCTGTTTTTCATTCTCTTTTTTATTCATCGTGCAAGTGGAATATACAATAAATCCACCCTCCTTAACATACTGACATACATTATTTAATATGGCATACTGCAAAGGAATCAATGTATCCATATCCTCTGGCAACATACGCAATTTTATATCCGGCTTTCTTGATAACACCCCATAACCAGAGCATGGCACATCACATAAAATACGATCATACAAAACTGAGCTTTTAAATTTAGTCGCATCCTGAACACCTGCATGGACAATATCGATACCTAATCTCTTGGCATCACTTTCAATTAAATCCTTACGATGTGCATGTAAATCAAATGAATCAATATGCCCCTTATTGTACATCATTTCAGCCATGGCCATTGTTTTTGTTCCTGGCGCCGCACAACAATCTAAAATTTTTTCATTTTCCTTTGGATCTACGAACTTGGCAATCGCAAAACTCCCCTCATCTTGTGCACTCATATATCCCTTTTGATAGTATGGATGATGAAAGTAATCATTCTGTGTATAGATATAAAGAGGGTCCTTAACGCAAATAAACTCAGAAGAGGAAAAATCCTCAACCTCTGTCTTTAACACGTTTCTTCTGACATATAAAGGTAAAATATTTACACTTGCCTTAGCCATAATTAAGGCTTGTTCTTGTCCATATTGACTCACCCACATTTTATAAAGCCAATCTGGCAAGGAATATTTTAAAGCTACATCCTTTGTTTCAATGTGTTTTACTTTGTGTAAAACCGCATTGGTCAATCCTGCATATTTCACATTTATTCTTTTGGCAATATTTACCGCATCATTCACAATCGCATAGCTTGGCACTTTATCTAAAAACAACAATTGATATGTGCTCATTGTTAGTAAAACATCCATTTTGTCATTTACTTTATTCTCTACAAATTTAGACCAGCATGCTCTGCAATAACGATAATTTTGAATGGTTCCATAAAAAATTCTTGTTGCTAAGGCACGATCCCTTTCGCTTACTTCATGTAAATGATTTCTTAAATATAAATTGGAGTATACCTCTTTATTGACTACCTCATCTAAAGCTTTCCATAACCACTTTCGCATTTTATTCCTCCATCATCACAGGATGCATATTCACATCCACAATTTGTTTTGTTGTATCTAAATAATTCTTAACGAGTGTATGCAACAATTTATCATCCTTTGACTTTAAAATCAAACGCACACGACGCTTCTTTTGTTGCATACGAATTTCAATTGGACCTAAGACTCGAATTGATTGAAAATAAGCCTTCGCCTCATTGGCTTGTTTGTAGGCTTCGTTAATATCGAAATGAGTAAATACCAATGTACATAAATATACATAAGGTGGATACATACCCAAATGGCGATATTTCATTTCTTGATTAAAAAACAATTTATAATCATGCAGCTTCACACATTGCATCACAAAATGATCCGGATCAAAGGTTTGAATGAGAACCTCACCCTTTAATGTACCTCTTCCACTTCTTCCACTTGCCTGCTCTAACATTTCATACGCTGTTTCACTGGCACGATAGTCATTTCGACAAAGCGTGGCATCCGCATTTAAAATACCGACTAAGGTCACTCTTTCAAAGTCTAAGCCCTTGGCCACCATCTGCGTACCAATCAAAAGATCTCCTGATTCTTCAAATTCCTTTAATAACTTTTCATGTGCATTCTTTCTTCGTGTGCTATCGGCATCCATACGAACGACATGATAATCCTTAAATATCTCTAGAATTTGTTCTTCTAATCTTTCTGTTCCCATACCTGCCTTAAAATAATTTTTTGAATGACAGCTTGGACATTCTTCATGAAATGGAAATTGTCTTCCGCAGCAATGACAAACCAGCGCATTTTGGTTTTTATGATACGTTAAGGCAATGCCACAATCCGGACAAATACGTACATGTCCACAGTCGCTGCATCTAACAACTGGCAAGTAGCCTCTTCGATTTAAAAGTAAGATAACCTGTTCTTTTCTAGAAAGACGCTCATAAATCGCTTGCAGCAATGTTTGTGACAAACCATTTGTGACTCTTTCCTTTTTCATATCCACCAATTGAATTTCTGGCATTTCATGAATACGATGCTTTAATTCAATTAACTCATATACATTCTTATAGGCACGTGCATATGATTCCAAGGATGGTGTAGCACTAGCTAGAACAACCTTACATTTATGGTAAGCAGCACGAAATAAAACAATATCGCGCGTATGATATCTTGGTGTATTATCTTGTTTATAGCTTGAATCGTGTTCTTCGTCCATTAAAATCAAGCCTAAGGAAGAAAAAGGCATGAAGCAGGCACTGCGAGTTCCTACCACAATATCTACTTTATTTTCTTTTACTAAATTATATTGTTCTAGTTTTTCCTGCGCATTCAACCCCGAATGATAGATTGCGATTTTCTGTTGGAAGCGCGCCTGCACCCTTTGAATCATCATGGGTGTCAATCCGATTTCTGGCACTAAAAATAAAACTTGTTTTCCACAAGCCAGTACATTTTCAGCTAGACGCAAAAAGACTTCTGTTTTACCAGACCCAGTTACTCCATGAAGTAAGGAAACCGTTTTATCTGTACTTTGTATGGTTTCAATCGCATGTTCTTGTTCAAAGGTAAGTTCATGTTGAACGTCCAAAATAGAAGATACGTGCGTATTGGAATCCTTAATTCTTTTTTCAATCACAATATAACCTTTATCCAATAAAGCTTTCGCAATCGATGAACTGACTTTTCTTATCTCACTCATTTTACATGGATAAGTAAAGCTAGTAAGCACTTCTTTTTGTCTTGATGTTAATGGCAAATTGGATTCCTTTAACACAGCATACTCTTCATAGATAACTTTAGAATGATTACTAGAAGGACGAAGTGCAGGTGGCAGCATCGTTTTATAACAGGTCACCTTAGAGCTCGCATAAAAATCAGCCATATAGTCTGCCAATAATTTTAATTCACAATTCAATAATGGCTTTTCATCTATGACTTCAATAATAGGTTTAATATTTTTAAAATCGCTTTCTACATCCACTTCCTCTACAAATCCGATAAGCGTTCGATTGTTGAATTCAACGCGAACTCGACATCCCACTTCAACATGACTATCACAGGAATATGTAAAGGTATTGCGTAAACGATTATATTCTACATATACATTAATCAGCATGTATCTATTATAACATTAATACAGTTTTGACATTTATATTTATTTTAGTATATTTATATCTAATTAAAGGAATATTAAACATTATTGCTGTTATTCTCATCTGTTTCAACAACCAAGTGTTGAATATTTGTACATCCTTATTATTCTTTATCAATGGTATTCTAATCATTCGAAAGGCCATTAAAAACTAGTAAAAGCACCAAATAAACGGTGCTGTTATACTTTTATCCAATAATTTTCTAATTGATGAAATATTCCTAACACAAAAACAGTATCTTCTCTTATATCAAATACAAAGATATATTTCGTCTTTGGAATTATCGCAATACGATACCCTTTCATAGAAAGATATCTATCTCTTATTAACGGAAACTGGTATGGATTGTCAATTAAACGATCATTAATACATCCTATGTGATTCAATAATCGTTTAGCAGTATCTTCACACTTATATTTATTTATTAATTGATAAATGAGATCATCCAATAATTCCTCTGCTCGTTTGGTAATAATCAAATTATAGGCCATACTTCTTTCTCATTTCTTGAATGGCTAGTTTTGCATCTTTCGTCTCTCCAATATCAATTTGGTATTCAGAAATCGCAATATCTTGGTACATTTCAAGTTTTTTCAGAGTTGATTCATAATTTTCAATACTCATGATTACCATATCTCCATATCCGTTTTTTGTTACATAAATAGGTTCATCAGTTTTGTGACATAAATCTGATATTTCAGAAGTATTTTTTAATTCTTTAATCGGTATTATTTGTGGCATATTATTATCTCCTTTTTATACCTATATTATACCACAATTATCCTACTATTCAGGAATTGAAACACAGGATAAATAACTTTTGTATCTAAAATTTTCAATAGTGCTTTTTTTCTTGTTCACAATTATAAGATTGCAAAAGATTTATTAATGAACATACAAACTGAAATTAAATCTTTGTAAAATACGTTACACTATTCTTAGGCATACACATACTTAAAGGAAAATAATAATATGAAAACAATTCAAAGAACACTTGGGATTTTTATAATCCTCTTTTCCATGCTTATTTCACCGATTCAGGCAAATGAAAACTCATCATCAAACTGGATGGAAAGAATCCGTGATGAAACAAAGCTGAGTGCATTATCGATTCCAGGTACACATGATTCAGCCACACAATATGTAAGTTTAAATTCAATCTTTCAATGTCAAGACACAGCCATCAAAACACAATTAGAAAATGGCTATCGCTATTTAGATATCCGCCTTGTGATTGATGGTCAAGATTTGATTTTAAAACACAACTTTGCGAAGTGTAAGAACAATAATTCATTTTTTTCTAAACCATTATCCTTAGATGATGTCTTAAAGGACATTTATACATTTCTTGACAAACACCCTTCTGAAGCAGTCATCTTTTGTGTAAAGAAAGAAAACAGTAAAGATAATTTAGATGTTTTGAAACAACTTCTAACCAATAAAATTCACTCCAATTCATCTTACTGGTATTTAGAAAATCGCATTCCTACGCTTGGTGAAGTTCGAAATAAAATCATATTAGCCACTCGATTTGAAAGTGAAGAAGGTCTTTATTTTAACTGGGAAGAACAAGGAGATCGTACAATATTAAAAGTTCCTGTCACAAAATCAAGTATCAACAATAATGAAGCGCTCTATATACAGGATCGTTTTAATTATGATATAGAAGATAAAATAGATGCGATTGAATATGGTTTGGAAAACGCAAAGGCAGATGATTCTACATTCTATTTAAATTTCACTTCTACTAGTGGCAAAGGCAAGATTGGTCATCCAAAGAAATGCGCAATGAAAACAAACGAATATCTTATGAATTATAAGTGGATAAAGAAAAATTATGGAATCATCATTGTTGATTTTGCCGACAAAGAATTAGCACATAAAATTTATTCAACAAATTAAAAAGAAGAAACACTTTATATTAAAATTTCTTCTTTTTTTCTTGTCTTAATATTTCAAAACTAAATACGGCTGCAGCACTGGCTGAATCTAGAGCGTTTCTAAAATCTCTTCCATATTCTACGACAATATTTTGTTTCGAAGCCGAAGTAATGGTTGAGCTTAATCCTCTTAAAGCTCCGCCTAAGCATAAACAGAAATCAGATTCAAAACTATAATCATATAATCCTACGGCATCTTTTCTGTGTGCACATAGAATTGGAAGTTGATTTTTAGCACAATAATCCACTAATTCTTCATCACTATCCACAAAATATATAGGAAGCTTCTCATAGGCTCCAGCACTTGCCTTTAATATTGTTTGTTCGGCAAAGCTCCAGTCTCTTTTAGGTAGGATCATCGCATCACAGCCTGATGCATATAGTGTTCTAGAAATACTTCCTAGATTATATGGATCTTCCACTCCATCAATGTAACATAAAAATCCATGTGCCTTTATATCCGTAAGCTGAGGAATCACTTTTTCTTCAGCTAAAAGTAAGATACCACCATGTGTTTTACCTGTTGCCATATCATTGATTTGTTCACGCGAACAAAAGATAACTTCACAACTTTTATTCTTGGCAAGACTCACTAAATATTTAGTATCCTTAGTATTTTTCTTCTTATCAATATATAATTTTATACAATTTCTTGTACCTGCTTCCAATAGGGCTTTGCAGGAAATGGCCCCTTCAAATATTTTTTCCATAGGTTTATTATAATGTCTTTCTTAATTTTTTTCTAGATGGTATTATATATGGTATGGAAGGAGCCTTGACATACATGCATTTTAAAATCACTCAGGAAATGAAACAAAAAATCATTGTTTATTCCACATCTTTAATTATCGCAATACTCTTTTTCACGATATTGAATAAATTTAAAGATATCAAACAAGCCATCCAATTTATAATAACGATTCTTTTCCCCTTCTTACTTGGTATTGGAATAGCCTTTATCTTAAACAATCCAGAAAAATGGGTTGAAAATAAACTTTTAAAGAATGTACCTCTACAAAAGAATCACAAAAGAATTTTAGCTACATTAATCGTATTTATTTTGGCCATCGGATTTTTGATTTTATTCTTCTCTATCATCATTCCAAATACAGTTGATTCTGTACGCCAATTCTCAACAAATATTGCGGTTTATTCAGATACATTCATTAGTTATACAAAAGATTTTGCGTATCGAATGAATATTTCAGAAAAACAAGTAGAACAAATGTTGATCAACTTTGACATCACAAAAAAAATCACTAGTATAGTAACGGAATCCATTCCTAAAATCGCTTCTTATTCTTATAGCTTTGTGAAGGGATTTATCAATTTAATTCTAGCTTTCGTTTCCGCATTCTATATTTTACTAGACCGTGAAACCTTGGTAAAAGGAATCAAAAAACTGAATTATTCGGTATTTGATAAAAACTTTGCGAACTATTTAACACTATGGACGAATGATGCGAAAACCGTATTTGAACAATACATCGTTGGAAACATCATTGACTCATTTATTGTAGGTGTTTTATGTTATGTGGTGATTTTATTCCTTAAAATCCCATATACAAATATGATTGCTTTAATTATAGGTGTGACAAATGTTATTCCTGTATTTGGACCTTTCTTAGGTGCCATCCCCGTAATTATTATTCTTTGTTTGATTGATCCATTATCTGCCTTAATATTTGCGATTGTGATATTTATCATCCAACAAATCGATGGAAATATCATTAAGCCAATCGTTCTTGGTGATAAGCTAGGTATGTCTGGCTTCTGGATCTTATTCTCCGTTACCGTTGGTGGTGCATTATTTGGTGTTGTTGGAATGTTCTTAGGTGTTCCAATCTTTGCCTTAATTTATGCAGGTATTCACGATTATATTACCGTTCGATTAAGACATAAAAAAATCATAGTAAACGACAAAGCAGGTACTATTGACTAATAGACCTGCTTTTTACGTGCAATTTTTGAAAAAATGTGTATACTTAATAAAGTTAGGAGGAACTACCTTTGAATTTTATAGATATTATTTTAGATACAATACACGATACGTGGGCTATGCTTCCTTTGTTGTATGTCACATATTGTGTTTTAGAAGTTTTTGAAAGAAAAAATACACAAGATGATAAACTTTTCTTCGGGCTACAAAGACTAGGCCCCATACTTGGTGCTTTAGTTGGCCTAATTCCGCAATGTGGCTTTAGTATTTTAGCTGCTATGTTGTTTGTTCAAAACAACATTACGCTAGGAACATTAGTCAGTGTTATGATTGCGACAAGCGATGAAGCCATTCCGATTCTGATTAGTAATCCTAAAATGTATTCATCTTTACTTGGTATATTAGGATTAAAACTCATCATTGCGATTGTCGTAGGATTATTCACCGATCTCGTATTATTCCGTAACCAAAAAATCCTCCGCTTCGAAGATATGGAAGAAGAGGATTATGATGAGGATGAATACGAGGAAGAAGAAAGCTCAGGTTCAAGCTGTCCATGTTGCTATCCTGAGTATCCACTATGGATCAGTGCCCTGTTAAGATCTTTAAAAATCTATGTATTTATCTTTATCACAAGCTTTGTATTAACACTATTAATGGAATGGATTGGCGAAAAGACGCTTTCTATGATTCTTCTTCAAAATAATCTATTCCAACCTATTATTGCTGCTCTATTTGGCTTTATTCCTAACTGCGCAGCTACGGTCGTTCTTACACAGCTTTATACAGCTGGAGAACTTTCATTTGGATCCTTACTTGCAGGGCTTGTCACAAATGCAGGTCTAGGCCTAATTGTAATGATTCGTTATGAAGCAAGAAAGAAAGACATTTTAAGAACCATTTCCATTCTATTTATAACGGGAGTTATCGTAGGAATTGGATTTATGTTATTATAGCCACTATTGTGGCTATTTTTTTCATCTTCGCGGAAAGATCCAGATTTCATAATGTTCCAGATCATACCAAAGCAAAAGAATAAGAACAGTAACAATCAACAAAACAATAGCAAAATACAGCGTACTCATTTTTTCCCCAAATTTATCTGAATTCAATTCAGGATGTGCATCGAGCTCTTCCAGTCTTTTCTTAACTATTTTATCAAGCCAGCTCATAGTTGTTCCTCCTCATTACACTAATATTGGAAATAGAATCGGGAATATATTAATTTCTGGATGATTCCAATCATACCAAAGCGCCAAAACGAATATAGCTGCAAGGATTAGAATCACATAGAATTTAATATTTTTCATTATTTCTTTGTGCTTTTTCGCAAAATCATGCGAATTCAATTCTGGATGTTCATCCAATTCAGCTATTCGCTTTTTAGTTGTTCTATCAATCCAACCCATAATACGTACCTCACTTTAATTATATTTTAGCAATTCAAGTTAAGATATAATTATATATGGTAAACTTGGTCTTTGAGTTGTCCAAATAAGCACAAAAAAAGCTAGAAACAAATGTTTCTAGCTATCTTTTCCAAAAAATGGTGGGGACGGTGGGACTTGAACCCACACGGGATTTCTCCCAACGGATTTTAAGTCCGTTGCGTCTGCCTATTCCGCCACGACCCCATGTGATTGGAGGTTCCGCTCAGATTTGAACTGATGATCACAGAGTTGCAGTCTATTGCCTTACCACTTGGCTACGGAACCGTAACTTGCTGATTTTAATAAACGATGGTGGGGACGGTGGGACTTGAACCCACACGGGATTTCTCCCAACGGATTTTAAGTCCGTTGCGTCTGCCTATTCCGCCACGACCCCATGTGATTGGAGGTTCCGATCAGATTTGGACTGATGATCACAGAGTTGCAGTCTATTGCCTTACCACTTGGCTACGGAACCATTTCGTTGACTGCCCATATATAATACCTCAACACAAAACAAAAAGCAAGAAAAAAATTAATTTTTTTTACATTTTTTAAAAAATAATACATTTTGCCTTTTTGGTTGAACTTATTTATGAAATAGCCTATGATAATATGGCTAGTGTACAAGAGGTATTATATATATGCAACACATTATTCATGAGCTTCAAAAAGAAAAGAAGCTAAGACTATTGACGTCGACCATTATGATTATATTCAGTGCATTTATGCAATGTTATATAATGAATGTGTTTATGGCGCCGTGTAACTTAATCTCTGGAGGATTTACTGGACTTGCCCTATTGATCAATAAAGTTTGTGCTCTATGGAACATTAACTTTCCTACTCAAGTTGGAATCATCGTATTAAATGTTCCTGCTGCCATTCTTTGTTACAAACACATCTCACCAAGATTCACATTTTTGAGCTGCGCACAATTCTTTCTAGTATCCTTCTTTATTTCCATCTTCCATTTTGAACCCTTCTTTAAAGATCAAATTCTTAACGTTTTATTTGGTGGCTTCTTATGGGGATTCTCCATTTCCCTAGCCTTAAGAGCTGGCGGATCTACAGGAGGAACCGATTTTATTGCCCAATACGTTTCAAGTAAGATTCATAGAGGAATCTGGGATTACGTATTCTTTTATAACTGTGCTATGATTATAACCTTTGGTTATTTATGTGGATGGATCTATGCAGGATACTCTATCTTATTCCAATTCCTTTCTACAAAGACAATCTCATCTTTATATCAACGCTATGCACAAATCACCGTTGAATTTACAACAAATGATCCAGACCCACTCATTGATGCTTTTATGGCCTCATGCAGACATGGTATGAGCGTATTTGAATGTTATGGAGCTTACAGTCATCGCAAGTATTATGTATGTAAAGCCGTTATTTCTACATATGAATTAAGAGACGTCATAGATAACGTAAGAAAGGTCGATCCTAAAGTATTGATCAATACTTACAACACTGTTAACTTCTACGGTAATTTCTATCAAAAACCTTTGGAGTAGTATCAACTACTCCTTTTTTTGCTACTGTTTACTTTAAGATACGAAACAATTCATTCTATATAATATTGATAATTTCTACTACCAAGACCATTCCTCTCAATTTAACGCAGTCTAGAGGCATTCTAAAGCTTATGACATAATCATCATGATTAACACACTAAAACGATTTAAATACTTTTATATAGGTTCTCACCCTATCATACATATCATCAAACAAATCTCGTATTTCATCCATTCTAAGCATGAAAAAAGGAAATGCATCATTAAAATACATTTCCTTTTTTAAATTTAGTTATTGTTACGATTTCCCATTCCAATCAATTGTAGAATTCTTAAGAAGATATTCAAGAAATCCAAATACAATTGTAATGCCATGAAGATTGCAATTTTTTCTTGTTCAATAACAGAACCGTCCGATTGAATCAATAGACGATTCATTCTTTGTACATCCCAAGCAGTGATGCCTGTAAAGATTAGAAGTCCAATGATTGAAATCAATCGAACATCCATATTCACTCTAAACAACATCATAAAGCATTGTGTAATGATTAAGACAAAAAGTCCAACCATGCATAATGAGCCAAAGCTTGTAAAATCCTTTTTAGATGTTGTACCAATGACAGCTAAACTAATAAAGTAAACTGCACTGACTAGAAAAGCTGTACCGATTGTAGCTACATCATATACATAGCCAATGGAAGTAAGAGATACTCCCATGCAAGCAGCATAAATCACCAACATGATCTTCATTCCTGTACTTGATGTTGATTTAGCCATCGAAACACCAAATGCAATGGATAAGATAAATGGTGCAATCACAAACAACATAAATAGAAATGGCGCTGCACTTAATAAAATCAATAAGGCATTTGTAGCATATAATCCATAAGATACAATTGCCGTGATGACAAGCGCAATTGCCATCCATGCATAAGACTTCAACAAAGCACTTTTTAAAGTGCTTGTTGAATAATAATTCATTGAATCGTTGTTAAACATATTAGTCCTTTTTCTGAATAAATTGTAGTAATTGCTGAGCTGCAATATTTAATCCTTTACGGTTTGATTTATCAAATCCTAAGTGCGTATAGATTTCACCAACAAATACTCCATTGTCTTCTAGAGCCTGGAACATTGTGTCGATGATTGGTTCACACAATTCTTGTTTTTGCATAGGTCCAAATGGGTTTGCGAAGTAAGTTGTTGAAATACCAACCTCTTGAGTTGTACCCAAAGCCATACGTTTACCTAACTTACAAGTATCCTTTACTTCTTGTACAGTTAATTTCTTTAAACCAAATTCATTTGTGTAGTTGTTTGCATATGCAAATAAATCAATCTTATGGTTGTGAACAACAACACGATAAGGAGCAGCTGGCTGAATCATACGTGCATTTGGGTTTTCTGGAGCCATAAAAATTGAGCGGTCCATGTCACGATATGGAGTTCCTGGATCCAAGTCATCTAAACGAATGAAGGCACCAATTTCAGTTCCCTGACCATATGGCACACCATCCTCTAAATGAATTGTACCCATATCATCAAATACAACTTCAACTTCACGAATCATATCTCCAGCAGCAGCTTTTAATGCTTCAATAGACTCAGATTTACCAGCACCACTATCACCCATCAACATGATACCTTTCTTTGTTCCATCCTTTAAATAGATGTTGACAAAAGCACCATGGATTGGTAACCATCCTTTTTTCATTTGTGCTAAGTTGTGTAGTGTTAAACACATCTTCTTTAAATATCCAAAATATTCAATACGAGGATTATCACTGATACATCCTACCCAAATATCATTGGCATCATCATAATAGAAGTTTGTCGCATCATTTCCATCATCATTACCAAAAATAACAACTAAATCTGGTTTTTGAGCACTTTCTTCTTTTGTAGCCAATTCAAATAAATTAGCCATGCTCAATGCACTAGACATATATTTTGAGTTGAAGTATACAAAACATAATAAAGCTCCAACCTTACAAGGATAACAGAACCAGTTTGATTCTCCCTTATTAAAATATGTCATTGGCTGTGTATCTATTTCAGTAAACATACCAGTACGTTTACTTGATTTTGGATGCAAAATCATTGGAGTTCTTAACATAACTGTATCGATCATCGGAATATCTTGCAATGCAGCATATTCATCAGACCATACCTTATCTAAAGTATGAATAGAGAAACATGCATTTGTACCAGCTTGAACCTGACGATAGACTAGGTTTGGACGTCCCATTAATTTTTCTTCGAACAAACGATAAGTACGAAGTAATAAATCATTGGCTGCAGAATCAAAAGCAACTAATGTATTAATACCAAAATCCGTTGAATTATCGCTCTTCATATATCCAAAACGTTGTAAAGAACGCCAAGTACGATACATTTCTTCAATAACACCTAAAGTTGCAACTTTATTTGAAAGATAATATTCATCTTTTAATTCTTCACAAGTAAAAATTGACAATAAACGTAAGAAATGACAGAAATCATAAGCTGCTTCTTTTGAACTTAATTCTTTATTTTTAGTTAAATAATCATACATTTCAATATTATCCGTTTCCTGATATTCAATAAAATATTGAACGAATTTTGCGAATGTATGAGATTTTAATAAAACCTCACGACTTTTTGGATACGCCAAATTGTAGTTAATAATAACCTGATTGTTAAAAATTTCAATTTTATTTTGCATAATTACACTCCTTTAACTACGACTAATATACATGAAAACCTAATGAAAGTAAATGTGAAACTAAATTTTTTGTTTATATTTCAAGCACAAGCGTTTACATGGCAAAAACTTTTTCGATTTCAGAATAAACATCCTCAATCGCAATTTCACTCTTTTCACCCGTATAACGATCTGTCCACTCAAGCTTGCCTTCTTTTACACCACGACCTACAGTAATACGATAAGGAACACCAATTAATTCCATATCCTTAAATTTAACACCTGGACGCTCATTACGATCATCTAAAATAACTTCGAATTTGTGTTCTTTACAATATTCATATAGATCATTCGCAATCTTGACTTGTTCTTCATCCTTTAATGATACAGGAACGATCGCAAGTCTAAATGGAGCAATTTCAACTGGCCATTTAATACCAAAATCATCATGATGCTGATCCGCAACAGCAGCCATACATCTTTCTAAACCAATACCATAGCTTCCCATCCAAACTGGCTGTAACTGGTTATTGGCATCTGTATAGTATAGATTCATACTCTTAGAATATTTTGTACCCAATTTAAATAAGTTACCAACTTCAATACCATGTTGGAAAGTTAACTTCTTACCACACTTAGGACAAATATCCCCTTCTTTAACCTGACAAAGATCTGCCACTTCAACAGGCTCAAAATCTTTACAGTTTACATTCTTAATGTGACGATCCGACTGGTTAGCACCTACAATGAAGTTTTTCATATGTTTGATTTGACGATCCATATATACTGGGCAGTCAATACCAACTGGACCTGCAAAACCAACACGAGCATGTGTTACCTTTTCAACTTCTTCAAAACTTGCCATTTCCATTTCATTTGCACCTAATAATTTCAATGCCTTTGTTTCATTTAATTCACGATCCCCAGGAATACAGAATGCGATGACCTTTCCATCCACGTTATATAGTAATGTTTTGACAAAGTCACTTTCCTTTTTACCAAAGAAAGCAGCCACCTCTTCAATTGTTTTTGCGTTTGGCGTATCAACAACTTCCATAGCTAATTCTTCTTCGCAAGAATCTTCCATTGTGTCTACTACTTCTGTGATTTCTAGATTACTAGAATAGTCACAACCTTCACATCCAACAACAACGTCTTCACCAATACTTGATAGAGCCTGATATTCTTCTGATAATAAACCACCCATAGCTCCAGTATCCGCTTTAACGATCTTATATTCCAAGCCTAAACGATCCATGATACGGCAATACGCATCATACATTTTGTTGTAGGCAACATCTAATCCAGCTTCATCCACATCAAATGTATACGCATCCTTCATAATAAATTCACGAACACGAATCAAGCCATAACGAGGACGTGTTTCATCACGATATTTTGTCTGAATTTGATACAAGTTATAAGGGAAATCCTTGTAAGATTTTCCATCCATACTACTTGCGACCGCAAATAATTCTTCATGTGTTGGGCCCAAAACATATCGCTTATTGTAACGATCACTCAATGAAAACATGTTTGATCCAAAAGCTTCACGACGACCAGATTGTACATATACATCTTCTGGAATCAATGCAGGCATCAACAATTCTTGTGCATCTTTCGCATCCATTTCTTCACGAATAATATTTTCTACTTTAGAAAGAACCTTCTTTCCCATAGGCATGATCATATAAATTCCATTTGAACATTTTTTGATCATTCCTGCACGCACCAATAAATTACTTGATACGCTATCTTCATCTTTCGCATTTTCTCTTAATGTATAAAAGAAACTTTGACTTAATTTCATCTTTACTTACCTCTCCTGCTATCTTATCTTACGAATCATCGCATCTATTTCTATAGGCCCAGACCATTTTGTATGCACAATCTGCATTGGCTTATTACATACCTCTAACACATTCTCTTCACTATCATATACATCATCTACATGTACGATCGTACTTGGAATGTGTGGTCCAAATATTTCTAAATCTTGATTTGGCATAAAATGATTCTTCACCTGTAAAGTCGCAATTTGACTTTCAGCATCATAATCCTGCACAATGGCCACATATTCCTGTGTCACTGTTTCATCATGATCTTGATACAACTGCACCTTATATCCAGGAAGACCATTATAGAAGCCCGGTCCTGTCGGTCGATTTTCGGCCTTTGCGATTTCCTTTTTCACACGCTCAATAATTTTAACGTCCGCATGCCCATGCTCATATATATAGTCAATCAACATACGATAACTTGATACCACCGTAGCTAAATAATAAGCGCTCTTCATACGGCCCTCTATCTTCAATGAGGCTACTCCCATATGAATGAAATCTTCAATATAATCTACGGCCTGTAGATCCTTTGAAGACATGGAGAATAAATTTGTCGGATCACTTAATTCAGTTTCGCCCTCCATTAAATGATATTTCCAACGACAGCTTTGTGCACATCCACCACGATTCGCATCACGAAGCGTCATATGATTACTCAATACACAACGTCCTGAAAATGAAATACACATACCTCCGTGAATAAAGACTTCAATTGGAAGAATATTCTCTTCACAAATCGAACGAATATCATCTATTTGACATTCTCTAGCCAATACGACACGATCCATACCCTTTTCTTTCCAGAATCTTGCAGCACTCGAATTGGTTGAAGAATGCTGCGTAGATACATGCACTTCAAACTTACATCCAAGCTTTTTTGCCAACATCATAATCGATGGGCTTGCCACAATAATCGCATGTACACCAATCGAATCTAACGTTTTTAAATAGTCTTCAATTCCATCTAAATCCGACTCATGCGGAAGCATATTGACAGTTACATGCACATGAGAATTGTGTGCATTCGCAAACTGAACTAGTTCAGCAATTTCATCAATGGAAAAGTTACTAGCACGAGAACGTAAACTAAATTGCTTTCCACCAATATATACGGCATCTGCACCATATAAAATCGCAATCTTTGCCTTTTCTAAATTTCCAGCAGGAGCTAATAATTCAATCTTATTCATTTACTTGCTCCTCCTTTTTCTTAATTGTCTCTTCTAAATACCAACGATTTGTAGATTCATCATCCGTGATCTTAATCCCTTGTAACGCTAGATCATATAAATCTAAGATTTCTACGGTCCAATCATCATCAAAGAATAAAGAATCAATACGGAAGCGGTGCATTCCAACATCCGTAAAATCCCACATCTCTTGTAAAGAGTTGATAGGCATTTCACTAAAGATATGTGTACCTGTTTCATCTTGTACGATTGGCATACGCTGCTCACGTGTTTGTTCAATCAAGTCATAATGACACGGTAGTGAACAAACCGGCTTGTTTACAGCCTCTAAATAGTTAGTGACCAAAGGTCTTCTCGAATATAGAATTGAGAAATACCCATGTACTAAGATTTCAATGTTCGGATTATGCTTTCCAATACTTACCACTTCTTCAAGACTCAATTCATGCGCTAAAGATACAGACTGAATGCCTAAAGACATATAGAAATCAACATCTGCACTTGAAGCCACTAATGTTTCGGGTTGATAAATCAATTTCGATTCAATACCCAATTGTTTTGCCTCATAATATAGACCTTCATCCGCATAGTAAATACCATCCACATCTATATCCTTAAAAATAGTAAAATATTCACGTACACCCGATAGATCTTCATCCATACAAAGTCTTAAAAAGTTAATATATAGTTTTAGGCCCAACTTATTACACTTCTTCTTCCAAAACTGTAAATCCTCTTTTTTTACCGTAATACTTGAACGAATCGAATAATGTTCAACTCCAATAATTACAGCATCGGCCTTTGCCCTTTTTAATTTTTCTAATGAATCAATAGAATGAATTGTTGTTATAAACATAATTACTCCTTATCAAAACATACAGATTTATTTTACCACAAATGTGATTTTATGCCTACTTAACCTCCTATTTAAATCGGACTTAATTTCATATATACTTATATTAGAAGATACTATATGAACAAACAAACACTTAATAAGAGATTTGAAGATTACAATGAACCCACAGAGCAAGAAGAAATATGATCGGATGAAATCATTGGTGAGGAAGAATTGTAGAAAAAAAGAATGCCATTACGACATTCTTAACAAGGCTAGTTCAATCTAGTCTTTTTTTATCAATTCAACCAATTCTTCAGCCGAATATACCACATGATCTGCACAAGGACCACTTGCCTGATGATGACGATTAAAATGAATCGTCTTCATGCCTGCACTTTTAGCCCCCTGCATATCATTGATATAGTTATCACCCACATAATACCATTCAGTAATATCTTCCTGCATTGCATCCATACACTTTTTAAATGCCTTCACATCCGGTTTTGCGACACCAATTTGACCACTCGTAAATACATTTTCAGGTTTAAAATAATCAAAGACATGAAGCACTTCTAATTTCATTCTTTGATGCGCGTCCTCTCCATTTGTCAAAATCGCAAGTTCATCTTCACAATTTGAAAAATAATCAATCAATGGTGCATCCATTTCAATATGATGCTGATAATATTTATAGCGAGACTGAAACTCTACAGCACTTTCATGACTCAATTCAATCCCATACTTTTCACAAGCCTTTTCAATACGATAAACGCCAGATTCATCAATCGTAATCTTTCCTTGTTGAAGCTGATCAAAAATCAAATCCCCAAACTTACGATAATCCGCATAAAATAAATCCATATCCACATCTACATCCGAAAGGAATTCTTCCATACACTTGCGAAATGGCCAAGATAAATCATAAAGTGTATCATCACAATCAAACATTAATTTCTTCATATAATCACCAGATGAAATATAACACAAAAGTGAAGATTCGACTACTGAATCTTCACTTGATTTAAACACTTACGAACATGTCCAGACTGACCTGTTACTTCTTCATTTTCAATCAACGATAAATGCACAGCTTCTTTACAAGATTCAATGGCTGCATCAAATACAACATTGATCTTATTGTCATTGATTTGTGTTAAAGAATGAATTTCGTCAGGTCCAAAACGATTTGCTGTACTAAACGCAATCGCAATATCACCTGAACCATTGCCCATATGCGATCCTGTTAAAGCTAAACCAACTGGCATTCTGTTACAAACTCTATGAAGCTGACGATCACTTAATGGAGCATCAGTCGCAATGATCATCATGATTGAACCTTTTTCTTGTTCTAAAGGTAAAACATTACTCTCTACTTTATCCAATAAATATTGTTCTCTTAAACCAAAATTTGATAAAACCAAAACACCTAAAGTATATGTATTTCCATCAATTTCAAAAACTCTTGAACTTGATCCAATACCACCTGACATTTCAAAACAAGACATGCCTCGCCCTGCTCCAACACTGCCGAGTTCAAACTCCTTTTTACAATCCCTATAGGCATCATAAACATCTTCCTTTGTAACAACACAATCGCGAATCGCATTTAAATAACCGTCATTACATTCTCCAACAACGACATTCACACTCGTTAGATCTTCGTTTTCTTTGACCATGATATCGACTAAGGCTTGTTGAACAACACCCACATTTAAAGTATTTGTCAAACAAATATAGCTTTCTAGTGTTCCCAACTCCATAATTTGTGGTAAGCCAGTCGTCTTTCCAAAACCATTTAGAATGCTACATCCACAAGCTAGCTTTTGATGAAATACATCTTCAGCTGTACGAATAAATGTCACACCTGTTTGATGCGTTTTTGAACAGATTGTCTTATGTCCGACAAGTACACCTTCTACATCTGTAATTCGATTTAATTTGCCTTTTTCCATAATTAAACACCTCTTAAAACTATTATAATGAATTTAAAAATTTTTCACAAAAAAAGAAGCTGAAATTAATCAGCTCCTTCATTTATTTTCTTACTTGTAAAGTTCAACTAAACGTTGTAAGTGTTCGTAACGTTCTTTAGCTACTTCTTCTGACTTAGCAAATAATTTTTCTGCTCTTTCAGGGAATGGTTTCACTAAACGAGTGTAACGAGATTCGTTGTGTAAGAAGTCTTGGTAAGTTCCATCTCCTTCTTTAGAAGTTAATGTGAATGGGTTCTTTCCTGCTTCTTTCTTAGCTGGATCAAATGAGAATAAGTTCCAGTATCCAGATTTAACAGCTTTCTTCATTTCATCTTGACAGTGGTTCATTCCACCCTTAGCAATACCGTGTAATTCACATGGTGCATAACCGATGATTAAAGATGGTCCTGGATAAGCTTCTGCTTCAGCAATACATTTAACTGCTTGTGCAGGGTTAGCTCCAAGAGCGATTTGTGCTACATAAACGTATCCGTAGCTCATTGCGATTTCTGCTAAAGATTTTTTCTTCATTTCTTTACCAGCTGCAGCGAACTGACAAACTTCACCGATGTTAGATGCTTTAGAAGCCTGTCCACCAGTGTTTGAATACATTTCTGTATCGAATACCATAACGTTTACGTTTTCACCTGATGCAAGAACGTGGTCTAATCCACCGAATCCGATATCATAAGCCCATCCGTCTCCACCGAAGATCCAAACAGATTTCTTAGCTAAGTATTCTTTCTTGTCTAATACAGCCTTAGCATCTGGACATCCAGCTTCAGCAGCTTTTTCTACTTCTACTAATAATGCCTTAGTTGCTTCTGTGTTAGTGCGAGTATTTTCTTTAGTTTCCATGAACTTATCGAATGCAGCCTTGAATTCAGGAGTTGCTTTTTCGCTTTCGTTCATAGCGCCTAATTTTTCGATAGCTTGTTCACGTAATACTTTTTGTCCTAATTGCATACCGAAACCGTGTTCAGCATTGTCTTCGAACAATGAGTTAGCCCATGCTGGTCCTTGTAAGCTGTCTTTGTTTACTGTATATGGAGATACAGATGCTGGACCACCCCAAATTGAAGAACATCCAGTCGCATTTGATACATACATGTGTTCACCGAATAATTGAGTAATTAAACGAGCATAAGATGTTTCAGCACATCCAGCACATGATCCAGAGAACTCTAACAATGGCTGGTTGTATTGAGATCCCTTAACAGTATCATCAGCGAATCCAGAATCTTTCTTAGAAACATTAGCTACTAAGTAATCGAATACTGGTTGTTGTTCAGCTTGAGATTCTTGAGGTACCATCTTGATAGCTTGAGTTGGACATACAGTGATACATTCACCACATCCCATACAATCTAATGGAGATACGCTCATTGTATATTTAAATTCTGTAGCTTTTGGTTTAACATCAGCTAATTTGATTTGTGCAGGAGCAGCTTTCACTTCTTCTTCGCTCAATAAGAATGGACGAATTGTAGCGTGAGAACATACGAATGCACATTGGTTACATTGGATACATTTTTCAGGATCCCATTCAGGAACTGTAACAGCTGTACCACGTTTTTCGTAAGCACTAGCACCAGTTTCCCATTGACCATCGATGTTTCCAGTAAATGCAGATACAGGTAATGAATCTCCATCCATTTTGTTAACTGGTTCCATGATGTCTTTAACCATCTTAACTGTTGCAGGACGTCCTGACAATTCAGGTTTTGGAGCATCAGCTTCTGGGTTAGCCCAAGATGCAGGGATTTCAACTTTGTGAGTTGCACCTACACCAGCATCGATTGCTTTGTAGTTCATTTCTACAACTGCATCACCCTTCTTAGAGTAAGATTTCTTAGCAGCTGCTTTCATGTAATCTACAGCTTCATCAATTGGCATAATGTTAGCTAATTTGAAGAATGCTGATTGTAGGATTGTGTTTGTACGTTTACCCATACCGATTTCGATAGCTTTATCAATGGCATTGATTGTGTACAATTGAATATTGTTGTCTGCGATATATTTTTTAGATTCAGCAGGCATGTGTTTGTCTAATTCTTCGTCTGACCATTGGCAGTTGATCATGAATACACCACCAGGTTTAACGTCTTGAACCATCTTGTATCCATTTACTACATATGAAGGGTTGTGACAAGCTACGAAGTCAGCCTGGTTAATGTAGTATGGGCTACGGATTGGTTTGTCTCCAAAACGCAAGTGAGAAATTGTGATACCACCTGTTTTCTTAGAGTCATATTGGAAGTAAGCCTGAATGTATTTGTCAGTGTGGTCACCGATGATCTTAGTAGAGTTCTTGTTAGCACCTACAGTACCGTCTCCTCCAAGACCCCAGAATTTACATTCAACAGTTCCTGGAGTTGAAGTATTAGGAGCTGGTTTAACTTCTGGCAATGATAAGTTTGTTACGTCATCCACGATACCAATTGTAAAACGAGGTTTTGGTTCGTCTTTTAACAATTCAGTGTAAACAGCGAATACACTTGAAGGTGGAGTATCCTTAGATCCTAAACCATAACGTCCACCGCAAAGAGTGATGTCATTTAATCCTGCTTCGCGAAGTGTTGTAGCTACATCTAAGTATAATGGGTCAGCTAGAGCACCTGGTTCTTTAGTACGGTCAAGTACTGCAACTTTCTTAGCTGTCTTAGGAAGAACTTTTAATAAGTGTTTGCTTGACCAAGGACGATATAAACGAACCTTAACTAAACCAACTTTTTCTCCTTTTGCAGTTAAGTAGTCGATAACTTCTTCAGCAACGTCATTGATAGAACCCATAGCGATGATTACACGATCAGCTTCAGGATCTCCATAGTAGTTGAACAAGTCATAGTTTGTTCCTAATTTTTCATTGATTTTACCCATGTATTTTTCTACTACAGCAGGTAATTCATCATATGCAGTGTTACATGCTTCACGGTGCTGGAAGAAAATATCTCCATTTTCGTGAGAACCACGCATAGTTGGACGTTCTGGATTTAAAGCGTGTTTACGGAATTCTTCAACAGCTTCCATTGGACACATTTCTTTTAAATCTTCATAGTCCCATTTTTCGATTTTTTGAATTTCGTGAGAAGTACGGAATCCATCAAAGAAGTTAATGAATGGTACTTTTCCTTCTAAAGCAGCTAAGTGAGCTACTGGAGATAAGTCCATAACTTCCTGTGGGTTAGTTTCACATAACATAGCGAAACCTGTTTGACGACAAGCATAAACGTCTGAGTGATCACCAAAGATGTTCAATGCGTGAGTTGCAACTGTACGTGCAGATACATCGAATACACATGGTAATTGTTCAGCAGCGATCTTGTACATGTTTGGAATCATCAATAATAAACCTTGAGATGCAGTGAATGTATTAGTCAATGCACCAGCAGCTAATGATCCGTGAACAGCACCAGCAGCACCTGCTTCTGATTGTAATTCACTTACAACTACTTGATTTCCAAAAATATTTTTTTGTCCAGCTGCAGACCATTGGTCAATAGAGTCTGCCATTGGACTAGATGGAGTAATAGGATAAATTGCAGCGACGTCTGTAAAAGCATACGCAACGTGAGCCGCAGCCGTATTTCCATCCATAGACTGTTTTGCTCTAGGCATTAATATTTCCTCCTTTATAGATATTCAATACCATAGTTTATTATACGAGCTTCATGTCAAATTTTAAAGATTAAATTGCTTATAGGGGTTAGTTGTGTCTAATTTGTAAGCGTATAAAAAAGAGACGTAAACACTTGCTTACATCTCCATTTTCATCATTATTCTTTACCTAATAATTTGAACATATTCTTTTTGTAAACTTCGACACCAGGTTGGTTGAATGGATTTGAATCATTCATCAAAGTTGTCATTGCGATAGCCTTGAAGAAGAACATACACATATTACCAAAGTCATAAGAAGTCATTCCTGGCATTGTTAATAGGATGTTTGGAACTCCACCAGTTTCTTCATGAGCCTGCAATGTACCTTTGGCAGCCATTTTGTTTGCCCAGTCTACACTCTTACCAGCTAAGTAGTTCATTCCATCTTCGTTTGCATCATCATTAGGGAATGTTAAGTCGATCATTGGTGTTTCAACATATAAGTTTGTTTCAAACAATACTTTTTTACCTTCCTGAACAAATTGTCCTAAAGAGTGTAAGTCTGTTGAGAAGCATACTGAATCCGGTAAAATACCCTTTCCGTCTTTTCCTTCACTTTCACCAAACAACTGTTTCCACCATTCAGCAACCATCTGCATTTGAGGTTCATAGTTTACCAATAATTCCACATCATATCCTTGGTTTTGAAGAATACGACGAGCTACTGCATAACGATAAGCAGGGTTTTTATCTAGATCTGCATCTCCATATTCACCCATACCATCATGTAAACCTTTCATCAAGGCATCAATATCAATACCTGCAACAGCGATTGGTAACAATCCTACTGGAGTGATGACTGAGAAACGTCCACCAATATCATCTGGAATGACAAATGTTTCATATCCTTCTTTATCAGCTAAAGCCTTCAAAGTTCCTCTAGCCTTGTCAGTTGTCGCAATAATACGATTCTTAGCTTCTGCACCATATTTTTCTTCCATGAATTGTTTTAAAATACGGAAAGCTAAAGATGTTTCTGTAGTTGTACCAGATTTAGAAATAACATTGACTGTTACTTCCTTATCCTTAATATAATTCATAACCTGTGAAATATATGTAGATGAGAAAGTGTTTCCCATATAAATAATTTCTGGTTTGTTGTCACCATATAAACCATTCATCATTTCAATGGCAGCACGAGCACCTAAGTAAGATCCTCCAATACCACAAACAACGAATACCTCTGTATTTTCACGAACCTTAGCGGCTACTTCTTTAATACGAGCAAATTCTTCTTTATCATAATCATTAGCCCAGTTAAGCCATCCAATAAAGTCGTTACCTTTACAAGTACCATTTCTTAAAGTCTCATCAATCGCATTTACTGTTTCTTGATAAGCTTTAACATCTTCTTTTAAGAAAGCATGATTTAAATCTAACTGCATCATTTTATTTTCCCTCCATAGCTATCTTCAAAGATGATTATACCATGATTTTTCATTGTGTGTTATAATGAATTTTGTTAGGAGAGTGAGTTTATGATACCATCGTCTTTATTTCCACTTGTCACTGCACTTTTGAGCAATATACTTGCACAAGTTGGAAAAACGGTCGTATATTATTATAGAACTGGCAAATGGGACCTGCATTGGGTCATCGCAAGTGGTGGATTTCCAAGCAGTCACAGTTCAACCGTAACTGCCTTATCCCTTTCAATCGGCATGCAGGAAGGCTTTGACTCCGCCATTTTTGCCGTAACCTGTATTTTTTCCTTTATCGTTATGTATGATGCATGTCACGTACGTTATTATTCAGGTAAAAATATTGAGCTTACTCAGCAATTGGTCAAAGACCTACGCGAGATGACCGGACTTCGATTTGATGATCCAATCTATCAGGAAAAATTAAAGAATGTTCTTGGTCATAAATTCGTCGAAGTTATTGGAGGCTTCGTGGTTGGATTAGTTGTCCCATTAATTTTGTGTCCACTATTTTTATAAGTTAGGAGTGTTATTATGGATAGTGTAGTAGATAGTAAAAGCGTAAATGATTGCTTAGACAAAATTCGCCCATACATTCAACATGATGGAGGCGACATTGAATTACTTGGAATTGATGAATTCAATGTTGTATATGTATCTTTTAAAGGTGCATGCCAAGGATGTATGATGGCTAGTGAAGACTTCTCAAGTGGAATTAAAGATTTATTGCTTGAAGAAGTGCCAAACATTCGTGATGTTGTACTTGTAGGTTAAGATATCGAAAGATATCTTTTTATTTTTAGGAGTTTTGATTATGTACACCAAAGAACAATTACGAAGATTATTAGTTCCATTGATGTTCGAACAAGTTTTAAATGCCCTTATGGGATCTGTTGACACCATTATGGTTACCAACATAGGTTCGGCTGCTATTTCCGCCGTTTCCCTTGTCGATTCATTAAATATTTTGATTATCAATATATTTGCCGCCATGGCAACAGGTGGTGCCATCATCTGCGCCCAATACTTAGGATCCAACCAAAAAGACAAGGCCAACCAAGCCTTGAAACAATTGATTTTTTCCGTAACCCTTATTTCACTCATTATTACCATTCCCTGTATTCTCTTTAGAAAACCACTATTAGCCTTGATCTTTGGATCCGTAGAAAAAAGCGTTATGGGCAATGCATTAAGCTACCTGTTCATCACAGCACTATCCTATCCATTTATTGCCCTGTACAATGCAGGTGCTGCAAGCTTTCGAACTAGCCAAAACTCAAGACTTCCCATGACCATTGCGTTTGGTTCTAACATTCTAAATATACTTGGAAATATCTTTTTCATCTTTACCCTAAATTTAGGCGTAGCCGGAGCTGCCATATCCACACTATTATCTAGAATCATCAGTGCAATTATTATCCTGATTCTTTTAAAACAGCCCAAACAAGATTTATATATTGATTCCTACCTAAGTATTCACCCAGAATTTGAAGGCATTAAACAAATTCTAAAGATTGGTATTCCAACCGGCATCGAAAATGGTATGTTTCAATTTGGAAAGCTGGTCATTCAATCCACTGTATCCACTATGGGAACAACGGCTATTGCCGCACAAGCCATGGTTGCCATGCTTGAAAGTTTCGCCTGTCAAGCCAGTATTGGTGTAGGACTGGGAATGATGACTGTCGTAGGAAAATGTGTGGGTGCTAAAGAATACGAACAAGCTAAACATTATACAATTTTACTCACAAAATATGCATGGATAGCCTGCTTTATATGTTGTGCTCTAATCATGATTCCAATCAAACAAATCACAAGTCTTGCTGGAATGGAGCCTGAAAGTGCAAAGCTAGCCATTTGGCTAACACGCATCGTATTCGCCTATAAAATGATTTTCTGGACACCATCTTTCCTTCCATCCTACGGCTTAAGAGCTGCTGGCGATGTAAAATTTAGTATGATCTCATCCACTTTATCTATGTGGATCTGTCGAGTGGTTGTCACAATCTTTTTAGTTCATACTTTCCATATGGGACCATTAGCCGTATGGATTGGTATGGGCGCTGACTGGACAGTGCGCTCATTTATATTCTTAGTTCGTTTTAAATCCAATAAATGGTTAAAAAACAAAGTCATCTAACACAAAAGGAGTAGTTACACGCTTAATATCTATGAGATGCATATATTGTGCATCTCTTTTTTTAGTGCAATATCGTATTTATTTTGACACCATGATAATACATAAAATGAAGAAATGGAGTATTACAGATGAATGAGAAAAGAGAAATCAAAACATATAGATCAATTGATGAAAGGGTTGAATATTTATATAAATCAAAAAAGATTATTGTGGATGATGAAGATAAACATTACTTTTCTGAGAGAAATTACATATCTATGATCAACCCCTACAAGCAATTTTTTTCAACAGGCAGAAACAACAAAGGAAAATTAATATACGAAAAGAACACAACTTCAAAGAACTTATAATATAATAAAAATTGATGATGAATTCAGTAAGTTAATGTATGAAAAAATATGCCTATTTGAAAAGAAATTAAAGGTAGTGGTTTTTAACGAAATGTGTCTGAAATATGTTAACTGTGAGGATTGTTCAAAGGATAAAACATGTACTATTTATTTAAAGGAAATTAAAGAGTTTTTAGAAAATGGAGTTACGTGTCCTAGATTTTGTGGGAATTACTTTTACATTTATGAAAAAATCGTTCGAAATTCTACCGACAAGAAAAATGACACATATAATTTAGAGCGAAAGAGAGATTTGCTAGAGCACATTTATCAAATAGGTAAAGGAGAACATGTAAATGGTTCAAAACTAGATGAAATTGAAAAATGTAAAAACAAATTAGTCTTGCATTACTTATCAAAAGAAACTAAAAAAGTTCCCTTGTGGATTGTTCCAAATGCACTTACATTAGGGGAACTTCAGACTTTATTTTTGATGTTGGATACAGTATCTCAAAAAAGAATAGTTGCAGCCATGAAAAATTCCAACAAATTAAAAATTGACAATAAAGATATCATTAGTTTTTCAGGGCATATAGAACTAATACGCCAAATGAGAAATATTATTAATCACTACGAACCCTTGTTGCCTTTTTTAATTTCAGAAATGACAAACAAAAAGATAGAAGATTCGAAATTATTCATCACTTTAAAGTTGTTAGATGACCAATTTTCTAAAATTGAGATTTCTGATTTAAAAGCTGATATGGATGTAAATAGCGTTAATTCAAAATCTAAACGGATTTTAGATTTTATGTTTCAAACTATAAAGGAAAACAATTCAAAATTTTTATAATCACAAAAAATATAAGAATATTGAGTCTTTTCAAAAATAAAAAGCGAGCCCTATCGATTGGTTACGATAGTGATTCGCTAGTTTGCCGTCTGATGACGACCTTCGTCACTGGTAATATACCACACATCTGTGAAAATGCAAGGAAATTATTAAGCACTAATTGAGCCCTTCTGATCCAAAAATGGTAATGTCATAGTGAAACCAATTCATTCTTAATATTTGTCATACTTCCTTAAATATTTGTTCTAGAAAATATTGAATCTGCACCTTCCACCAAGGCCAGTCATGATACACATCATAACCCCAAAAATCACACCACGCATCAATTTGTTTATCATAAAGAATCGAACTAAATTGTCTTAATGATTCTACGCATTCTTGTTCCCAATTGCCTTGTCCAACACATAGAATGAACTTAGATTGTTTATACAATTCCATATATGGATGATCCAACGGCATATTTTTTAAATATGCACACGGATTATTATGGTATGTATTTTCATCATGGTAGTCTCCATAGAATAATTCTGTATCATAAATACCAGATAAAGCTAATAGTGTATCGAATTGTTCTGGAAAACGAAAGATTAAATTTGCGGCATGCGTTGCTCCTAGACTTGCGCCTGTGACCATCCACTTATCTTGATTATCCATCTTTTTTTGCACACTAGGAATTAATTCAGAAAGGATGTATTCAAACCACAATTCATGCTTCAACATACGCACCTTTGTATTATACGGATAGGACCATGTTTCTAAATCCAAAGTATCACACGTAATAATCGTTAATTGATTAGATTCGATCCATTTGGAAACTTCATGAATCATGCCACGATCTTCCCATTCGAAAAAACGGCCATTTTGACTTGGTATGGCCAAACATAATTTGCCGCACTGCCCATATATTTTATATTCCATATCGCGATCTAAACAATTTGAATACTCTTTTATATATTGAACCCGCATAGTGAGACCCCTTTCAGAAAATTTTTGTTTTATTATATCACATTTTATTGAGTTTTAAGGCTTCTTGCTTTATAATTGTACTGTTTTTGACAAGAAAGAGAGTGACATCATGTCCAATAAAGAAAAAATTCTTAACATTGCCGTTATCGCCCACGTTGATGCCGGTAAAAGTACGTTAGTTGATGCGTTTTTAAGACAAAGTGATGTTTTCCGTGATAACGAAGAAGTTGTGAACTGTATCATGGATTCAAATGATCTAGAACGTGAACGTGGAATTACGATTTATTCTAAAAACTGTTCCGTTATTCATAACGGTGTAAAAATTAATATTGTAGATACGCCAGGCCACGCCGACTTCTCAAGTGAAGTTGAACGTATTATCCGTACCGTAGATACAGTTATCTTATTAGTTGATGCCAGTGAAGGTCCAATGCCTCAAACTCGTTTCGTATTATCAAAGGCTTTGGAAATTGGTTTAAAACCAATTCTATTAATCAACAAAATCGATAAAAAAGACCAAAGAGCCGAAGAAGTTGTAGACGAAGTTTACGAATTATTCTTAGACTTAAATGCCAACGACGAACAATTAGACTTCCCTATTCTATATGGTGTAGCTAGAGAAGGACGTGTTCAATATGACCTTAAAACACCAAGCGATAATATCGATCCACTATTCGATACAATCCTAAAACACTGTGATGTTTATCCAGATATGGATGAAGAACCACTTCAAATGCAGGTATCTGCCTTGGCATATGACGAATACATTGGTCGTTTAGGAATTGGACGTTTATATTCAGGTGTTTTAAAACAAGGACAACAATATATTCGTTGTAACCAATCTGGATTAAATGCCAAAGAAAGCTTATCTAAATTATTCGTATACAAAGGATTATCTAGAACAAGTGTCCCTGAAGCACATTCAGGTGATATCGTTGTTATTGCAGGTATGCCAGATATCAGTATTGGCGATACAATCTGTACTGCAGATCACATCGAACCAATGGAACACATTGAAATTGAAGAGCCAACTCTATCCATGAACTTCCACGTTAACTCAAGTCCATTTGCCGGACAAAGTGGTAAATATGTAACAAGTCGTAACTTAAAAGAAAGACTTGAAAAAGAATTAGAGGTTAACGTAGGTCTTAAGGTTGAACCAACGGATTCAGCCGATTGCTTCAAGGTAAGTGGTCGTGGTGAATTGCATATTTCTGTATTGATTGAAAATATGCGTCGTGAAGGATATGAACTAGCTGTATCTAAGCCAGAGGTTATCCTACACAAAGACGAAAACGGACACAAGGTAGAGCCAATCGAAGAAGTTGTATGTTTAGCTCCAGAAGAATATTCAGGAACAATCATCAACAAATTAAATCTTCGTAAGGGTGTTATGCAAGACATGTCTGAAGAAAATGGATATGTTAAGATCGTTTATACAGCACCTACTCGTGGGTTATTAGGTTTCCGTTCTGAATTTATCAATGATACACATGGTGAAGGAACATTAGTACGTCGTATTAGTGGTTATGAACCATATAAAGGTGAAATTGCACAACGTATGGAAGGTGCTATGATTTCAACTGAAACAGGTGAAGCTATGACTTATGCATTGTGGAACCTTCAAGAACGTGGCCAATTGTTCATTTCTCCACAAACTCCAGTTTATGAAGGTATGATCATTGGTCAAAGTTCTAAAAACATCGACTTAGATGTAAACCCATTAAAGAACAAAAAATTAACTGCCATCCGTTCAAGTGGACGTGATGAAGCGATGTTATTAACTCCACCTAAAATCTTCTCTTTGGAAGAAGCTCTAGAATGGATCAACGATGATGAATTAGTAGAGGTTACTCCAGATGCAATTCGTATCCGTAAAAAAGGTTTAACGGCTCTAGATCGTCGTAACTTATATCGTCAAAAGATGAATGCTCAATAAGGCTTGGATAAATTCCAAGTCTTTTTTATTCAGCCCACTTTGTTGCTTATTTTTTAAAAATTGGTACAATGAACGTGAAGGCAGTGATGTCTTTAGATGTAACTGGCATCTTAAAAAACTGTGGATATTGAGCCGTCCAAAAAGCTCAGCCTAGTGCTGTTATTACAGCGAGGGTGGCGACAACCAGTAAAGTCGTAGGTCATGGGTTACCTGACAGACCCAGCCGATTGTTGTTTTTACAACGAGTCTGCGCAGTCAGAATGAAACCAGTTTAAGTGAAGATAGAAATGGATACAAATGTTGTATCCATTTTTTGGAGTTAAAATATATATGAGAGTTAGTGATACGAGAAAATATAGTCGATTGGTCGGACATTATTTTGAGCTTACCACCGAAGACAATCAAATGTTCGAAATTCAATTTAATAAAGATGATTTTAAACATTTAACTGGAATCACTTCCTTATTGTCAAACGACAGATTTAACACAAAGCTAAATTCACCTCAAACTTACATCGTATTTGTTGCAACTTTCAAATGTTGTATACCAAGTAATTCTAAGCTTATAAATCCTTTCGCAAATTTACACCTTAAACTTACGACGTATACGACACTAGTATAAGGTGAACGATTTTTCAAAGACACTTATATCTCGTATATTAAAAACTCCAAAACGCATCCAACACGAATATCATAGTAATGGCTCCTTCTTTTTTGGTTTAGTCACCTATATAGTAAAGGAGCTTTTCTTATATAAAGATTTCAGCCAATGGGTGATAAGAAAAATTCGTAGATTTCCTTTAAGTTAGGAACATTCTACGAATTTTAATATTTCCATGAATAATTCACACTTTATTATCTTTTCATAAATAATTCATGTACTTTTATCAATTACTTATACAATCGACATTTTTCTTCTAGAAGTTTAAAATCATTGCATCTTTTTGTTAAAGAGTTTATTTGTGTAAACTACTTTATTCGCTATGCAGCTAGACCTGCCATGGCTGAAAACAGAATCACAGAATACAATAAAGAATCAAAGACTGTCAGCTGGTTCTACAATGATCATAAGGATGAGAAAAGATATGATGTCACAGATAATGTGATCGACTTTATTAACCGCCTTATTATACATATACCAGACTACCATTTCTTAACCACTCGATATTATAGATTCTATGCCAATGCTTCTAAGAAAACATTGGATAAAGTTCATGCACTTCTTGGAATCAAAAAGAATAAAGATTATTCTCGTGAAACAAGAACTAAAGCCTTAAAAACAAACTCAATAAATTCAGATACCGCACACACTTGATTAATTCTTTTAACCTAAGACCCAATTCAATGTAAATGTGGATCTATAATTAAGTATACCTATACATACAATCCTTTAGAAAACTCAAAGAATGACAGAACATACAGAAAAAGATGTATTGATGAAATGATGCGAATATATAAAAGAAAATTATAATCAATATGAGTTCCATCCTAAACGAGGCTATTTACAATAGTCTGTTTTGTCATACCAATAAATGTCTAAATCCAAATAATTCAGTCATTTTTAACTTTAAAAATTTATCTTCTCCGAAACCAATTTCTTAATATACAAAAAAATAGCAGGGATTTCAGATTCCCTGCTTTTGTTAAGATCGCATTTAGAGCAGCGAAACGCTCACTTGTAAATTTCTTATTTTGAGCTAAGAGAAGCTCACTGAATAAATTTCTCACTTTGGGCTGAGATACACCCACTGTTAAGGTATCTACCTTGTCCTTAAATTATATCCTAGATTACTATATAGTTAATCAATTTGTTTACATTCCAACATTCCAATATTTAGTAACTTTCTTCAAATATATAAAATTAGACAAGAGTAAATCAAACTTTAAAAGTCATAGGGATTTCGACTCTGAGATAGTGATAACCTTTAAACACCCACATAGTTTTCAACTCTACAATTCTTAAAACCAACTTTTAGTGATCCTAACTAATTGCATGTTACCAAGAAAATGTAGGTGCATAACACTTACCACAATACACGGTTCATCTCTTACCAGCTTCCGCCGCCTCCGCCACCGGCGCCTCCACCAGAGAAGCCACCAAAGCTAGAGCCCATGCTGTCCGCTGTACTTTTCATTTGTTCTGTTTGATAATCCAATAAATTTTGATGGATTGGTTCATACATACTTCTTGTCAGCATTCTATAGTAGAAATAAGAAGTATAAGGATCTGAATAGTATGAATCATACCAATCTGGTTGTGCCAAAGGAATCGTACTAAATTTCTTTGTCCACATTTCAGATAATCCAAAAACCATCGCATAGGGAATAACATCATAATAATACGAAGGATTCTCTTCTGATAATCTTTCCAATTGTGGTACCTCAGCCTTTTCAATAAAGTCTTTAAAGCCTAATAAATCGCCAGCTACACTTTTAAAGTAGTCACTCACCACATTAAATTTTGAACTAAATAGAATAGGCAATGTTGTTGCGACAATTCCAATTACCATAAATTCAAAGGAAACTATAGAAACAATGGATTGTGTCTGACGATAGATAAAGTAAACAACAACCAAGACTAGAGCCACACTCAATGCTTTCTTTAATATCCCTAGTTTATTCTTATTAAATACACTAGAAGCGGCTGCAGAATAGTTCATGACCATCATAATCACAAAGGTAAATGTTGCTAAAATGGTTTCAATTAAATTATCAACAATACTATATCGAGTATTAAATAAGATACATACAATCATACAAATCATAGCTAGAATGGTTGTCACAAAGCCATGATCAATTTTTGATAATTTCTTATCGCCACTAAACTCATTATTCAAGGCTTCCTTGGCATCATTTATAGCCTTCCCAAAATCACTTGATAGCTTAGACAATTTAACACTGTCTTTATATTTGAACAAGCCTTTATAAATCTTTTTCTGATGATTTAAAACCGGTGGTTCATGACCCTCTACCTTCGTTAGAATCAAATCATCCGAAGTTTCAGAAATGGTTAAATATCCCTTGCTAGCCCAATATGGAATCAATGCCATCAAATCCTCTTGATCCACGGATTCATCGACAATCGTTCCAACCATGGCAGGATCCATATCTTTTGGTGGATAGAAATTCACGATTGGAGTAATATGCGTTTTCTTTAAAAGAAGACAACGAACTAAGCTATATAAACCAAATAGAATGGCCAATCCTAAAAAGACAAATGGTACTTTTGAAGTGGTTTGTTTAGCCCCAACAAAGTAGTTCTTTCTTAATTTGCTAAAGATTGTAATGGCTTGTTTAGGACCAATATCATAGGCAGAACCACTAATAGAAGTCGAAGTAATGATTGGGGTCACATTTAAATCATTCGATTGATTTCCTAAGTTTCCACTAAAGACTTGAATATTTGACATCTCTTTTTCTGTCAAAGCCTTTTCAAATTGAATATCAAAACTAAAATGATTGATTGTGGTATCCCAATTATTTCCAAGCACAGAATAATAAATAAAATCCAAATTGGAATGATAATCTTCTGGAATCACAATCGTATAAGTCAAGGTATAGGTATGTGGGCCAATGATCGTATAGTCTTCACTCCCAATTTGAATCACACGATTTCCAGAATCATAATCCACTTCATATTCATCATTTAGAACCGTAATATTCTTAATACTTAACTTATACTTTTCATCCCGATTGACATACATCGTTTCCGGAATATTACGATAGATTCCATGACGATTGCTTGAAAAATTAACATTAATCACTTCTTTTACATCAATCGTATTGTTTGAATGATATATCGCATTTACTTTATAGTCATCAATCGTATACCCACCATCATCAGCATATACATCGATACATCCAAAACAAAGGATGAATGCGAATAAGAAGGCAAAGACCCTCTTAAAATTTAACTTGAACATTTTCTCTTTCAGAAGCATTGGCCACTTCAAACATCGTTTTCTTTTCAAAATGGAATAATCCTGCAACAATATTTGTAGGAACACTCATAATCACATCATTATATTCACGAACTAAGGCATTGTAGTATTTACGAGAATTTGCGATATCCTCTTCGACATGCTTCAATTGGTTTTGAAGATCCATAAAATTTGTGTTAGCCTTTAAATCCGGATATTGTTCAGCCACCGCAAAAATTCCCTGAATCGCATTTGTGATTTTGTTTTCACTATCCATCACATCCTTTGATGTTTTTGCCATATTTCTTTGAGCAATAACAGAACTCAATGTTTCAGCCTCATGTTTCGCATATCCCTTTACCGTTTCAACTAAGTTAGGAATCAAATCAAAACGCTTCTTTAGATACACATCCATTGTAGAGAAGCCTTCATCCACTCTATTAGATAAACGAACAAGTTTATTGTAGCTAGACATAAAGAATAGTACTAATAAAACTAAAACAACAACAATAACAATAACTAAGATCATAATTAAATCCTCCTGAAACTATTATACTCTATTCTATTAAAAAAGTCGTTCTCTCCATACCAGAAAGAACGACACATTTGTTAAACTAGAATCCAACTACATTTAAGATAGCGGCAATTGCCCAAATAGCTGCCAATAAGAAGTTTAAGATCTTACCAAACTTTTTATCGCTCATATAAGCCAACGCAAGGCTATATAGACAACTCATTTATATACAATGTAGCCTACATTTTCAACAGCAATACGATTTTGAATACCAACAACATTTTGAATAGCATCAATTTCTTCCCTAATTTCATTTGGTATATCTACATAATAGAAGATCCAAGTTTTAACATTTAAATCTAGCTTTGAAAGCATAGAATTTACATCTTTACAATATATTGAATTTTGATTAAATCCAGAATCAGTTTCACCCTTTAAAATCGAATACCAATTCATATAAAATGATTGATTTTTTGCCCTAATCAACATTTTACCATCCTCATTCATCATATTTTTTAATACAGTTATATATTTTTCAAATTCATCCTTTTGAATAACAGTACTGTCGAATACAATAAAATCAAATTTAATAGATTTAAACGGATTATTCTCGATATCAAAATAATGTTCTATATTCACTCCTTCTAAATGAGTAGATATAGTAGCACATGAAACTGTATTATTTAAGCCATAAAATTCAAATTGAGGATATAAATAAGCAGCATGAAGTATAGCCGCTCCTAGATCACTTTTAACGACCAATATTTTACCATTCTCTTTCTCTACTTCTTTAATTCGATTCAAGTAAAAAGCTTCGTTTGATTCAGAATGTGTAAAACAGAAAAAACAATTATCCTCATTAAAATTATATTTATCTACTAATTTGTCATAATTTTTCATTAATATACTGTTATAATCCACTTTTTTAAATGATACAGTGCCTAAATGAATTATAAATGAATTGTAGACTAATACATTTTGATAATTTTCTTTTAAAATACGTAACGATATATCATCATCTTCAAAATTACCAGGGAAAAATCTTTCATCCAAATAACCGACTTTTTCTAGTACATGTCGTTTAATCAATACCGCAAAAGCCACCAACATTAGCTTAATTTCGCTTCTTTTATTCACAACATTATTTTTTAAGCCAAATTCTTTTAATTCGTCAATAGAATCACTTTTAAATACGGATTGTAAATTTGCACAATTGTTTGTCACAGAACCTGCAGATCCATAATTTTCTTTTTCATAAAGTCCCATACGTAAAGTATATAAACTATTGGCACATAAAATCGTGTCATTATTTAATAAGAAGATATCATTCTTTTTTTTAGAGGCTTTGATTCCAATGTTACAACCACCAGGAAATCCTGCATTAAAATCATTTTCAATTAACACAATATCATCTTGTTGTCTAAGATATTCAACACTATCATCTTGTGAATTGTTATCTACAATTACGATTTCTCTTGCCGATTCTGGTGTTGTTTCTCGAATACTTTCAATACATTGTTGAGTTAATTGACGGTTGTTGTAACTTAAAATCACAATCGATGCTGGTTCTACTTTACCTTGACGATATGTGATTTCATCTAATTTATTTTGGATTTTATTATGAATTATTTCATCATGGCAATAAAATAGTGCATTCTCATAGCTTAAATAAGCTTGTCTTAAATTCACATTTTCTAAATATTTGCCATATTCAAGATACCCTTCATAACTGATAGGATTATTTTGTATTTTTTTTATTATTTGATCTAGCATAACTCTCCCCAAGAAAAAGGCTTAGATTTTATTCTAAGCCTTAAAAACCAACTACGTTTAAGATGGCTGCAATTGCCCAAATGGCAGCCAATAAGAAGTTTAAGATCTTGCCAAACTTTTTATCGCTCATATAAGCCAACGCAAGGCTATATAGACAACAAATTACCTCCAAAACAATAATAACCATCAATGTGTTAAATGTACTAAACATAAATCTCTTCCCTTCTAAACATTTTTATAATCTTGCACATTTTGTGTCATTGCCACATTACGCTGTCTTTCTAGATTCATATCTAGATGGGATGCATCAAGAATAACACGGATCATGTTCTGATAATCATTCGCATCAAAGACAAAATCTGGCAATACATACTTACGATTATGAATCGTTTGATTAAATCCAAGAATCAATAGGTTATGTAAGAATGCTTCTTTAGTGGCATCTACGATTTCATTTTCATAATTGATATCTAAAAAATAATCGCATGTGTTAAACAAATTCAGTATTTCACTCGCCTTACATCCTGGATACAAATGTACATTATCATATTTTTCAAAAGACATCAACTTTTGTGACATTTCTGTTAATGCACAAACATGAAATTTCATATTTGGCATACCCACAACTAGTTCATTCAACTTTTCAATATGGTCTGAATTTGTACAAATCAAGATATTATTAGAATGTCCATTCTCTTTTTCAAAATTATAGACAAAACCAAGTGGTTTCACAATATCCCTATTTGCCCCTAATTCAATAAGCTTTTCATAAGCTTCCTTTTTCTGAACATAGATCTTTGAAGTTCTTCTAGAATGCCCATCCAAGATAACCTGCATATTACCAGGAATATCTTCACGATATCCTTCTTGCCAGAATAAGACATCACTATGTTCTCGATCTTCTAAGCTTTCCGATACAAAGAACGGATTTGATAAGGAGTTGTAGAATAATCGAGTTGGGTAAATATCCAATTCAGTAAATAAATGTTTCGCAAATTCCACTTTATTCTTAAAGATATATACCTTATCGTTCTGATTTAAAATAATGTCATGTGTGACAAAGTTCTCTACTACTTTTTCATTGCCTGAAGCATCATAGTAACTACGAGATACCAATTGACCTTTTTTATTAAAAATTGTCTTGGCATACATGAAACCATATTTATTATAGTGATCACTAACACGAGCTACATGCGTATCATCATACCAATCTACAATCTTCACAAGTCTTTTATGTAAAGGAGATGCGAAGAAAATCTTTCCTCTTTCATGATTCAAATCAAAGACTTGACCCCCGGAATTACTCGCCTTGATTTCCCAATAATCCGGTACATCAATTTGATTGAAATAGCGAGCTTTACCACCTTCTTTTTTACCACAATAATACGTATAAATACTTGTCACATCATCTGGTAAAAAGCCTTCATCACTAAAAGTTAGAACTGGACCATCAAAGCCAGAAGTTCTAAAGCTTTGATACAACATTTGACTATCTTCGTCAAAATTTTCTAATAATAAAACTGGAGTTTCTAACATACAGCTTCCCTCCATTTTTCCTGTACATTTGAAGTTAAGAAATCCTTTGCTACCAAATAAGATACAGAATGACACTTCTCTAAGTCTTGTTTAAATAAATCAACGATACGCTTTCTTAAAGCTTCAATTCGATCCTTATCCTCTTCAGGTAAAGGTATTAAATATCCATTTTCGCCATCACGAACAAATGTAGGATTTCCATAACGAACATCAAAACCAATGATTGGTAGTCCTCCACCAACCGCTTCCATTAAAGTCAGTCCAAAACCTTCACTTGTACTTCCCGCAACATAAGCCTCATAATTCTGATACACTTCACTCAAATCATGTTGCCCCATTAAATGAATATAACTCGATGCATTATTTTCTCGAATAATCGTTTCAAGCTTTGATTTTTCGCCACCCTCACCATAAATATCCAACGATAATTCTGGCACTTCAGTGCGCGCTTGAATAACAGCCTTACAAATCCAATCCACATGTTTTTCACTAGCCAAACGACTTGCCGTAATTAATGAATAAGGTTTACGAGTAGAACTAGGATATTTTAATTCTGGTAATGATCCTACTGGAATGGTATATACACAAGGTGTTACACCATAATATTTTTCAAATTGTTGAACCATCAAATCACTCTGTGCTTGTGTTGAACAAATATAGAAATCAATATGTTTATGCATATTAAATTCATATTCATAGAAATTATTCCATAAGATATAATCGTCATTTGTATCCTTTTCACTAAAGTGATCCGCATGTACGACTGTACCCACTCTTGCCGGCTTACAATTCATTAGAATGGATTGACCAATATCTGTAGAACGATCAATTAATACGACATCATCTTTCGTTAAATGTAATTGAGATACCATATATCCTACAAATTCCTCTTTTGAACAAAGAATCTTATCTTTAAATTTATACATCACACGATCATCATCAATGATTTCTTCATAGGCAACACTACCATTTTCATTAAAGAAACGACGATGATATAAATGTGCTGCATTATCTAATGGCGCATAATATTCTGAATATACACGTCCATAGGTAAAATAATCCTTACGAATTAAACATCCATTTGAAACCAATTCAACACGATGCACAAAATCATCATGATCATTGACCATATAAGCTGTATAAAAGTTATTACTTCCACCAAACACATAACGACAAATCTTACCTTCTCTAGATTTAGTGTATTCCGTATTACTAAATGTCTTTTCTAAATCACTTAAAGTATATGTAACAGGTGCTGTTTTAAAATCCGTAAAGAATGTATATAGCCAAATAACTTCCGAATCTAAAAAACCAATATTCTTCGTCATATGTTCCATATTTTCAGAAGGAAACATATCTGTAAACACAAACTTGGCATCGACACCAATATTACGAAACATCCGAGCACGATAGATCTGGGCATATTCAACACCACTACTTGCCCAGCCAATGCCTAAATTAAAATTATAAATCATAACCCCAAAAACTCCTTTCTTTAAGGATACAATATAATCATTTCATTGTCTTTACCAAATGAGACTTCTCCCAATAAAATATTACGAATCATCGCCTTTTTAATCGATTTTTCCATATCTCTAAAAGAAAGTCTTGCCTCCCTTTGGTATTCATATAAAAGATTACGCTGCGCTGTAGAACGACCAGAAATTGCTGCCTGCAACTGCTGCAAGTAGTCAACCTCTTCAATCCAACCATCATCTAAAGCTTTTAATGTACAAACACGACAATATTCAGAGAAACGATTCCCCAATACTTGTTTCTTATCCTTAAATGCCATATCCGCATAATTTTTTAAATACTCTTTTCGATTCTTTGAAGGAACAGAAAGCTCTTTAATTCTATATGATAAATTATCCAAAATATAGCGGTTCATTGTAAAATCATCCATCTTCTTATTTTCTTTTAAATATTCATTGATATTCTGTTTATAAATTTGAATCAAGACATTCTCATCCAAACTTTTTCCATCCAACAAATCATTTCTTGTCTTATACATAATCGTTCTTTGACGCTTCATAACACTATCATAATCCACTGAACTTTTTCTTTGGGAAACACTCGACTCATCCTTGATTTTTTGCGATTTATTTATTAATTTCTTGATTCGATGCTTAGAAATATATCTTCCTTTATCAATATACTTCTCTAAGAAATCTTCACCTAAAATCGTACATACATCATCCTCTAATGAAGTATAGAAAATGGATACACCTGGCTCTCCTTGACGTCCTGCACGACCTCTAGCCTGTCTTTCATCACGTGTATTACTCATTCTACCAATTCCTAATACACATAAGCCCCCAAGTTCTTTAACACCCGGACCCAAATGAATATCTGTACCACGACCAGCCATACTAGTAGCTACTGTCACAACATTTTTCTGACCAGCCTCTTTAATGATTTCCGCTTCCCAGAACGCATTATTCGCATTCAATACACTATGCTCAATATTTTCTTGAACCAATAATTTTGACAACATTTCCGTATCCGAAATTAAAGAAGCAATCAATAATACAGGCTGTCCAGTTTTATGTCTTTTAACCGTTTCCTGAATGACCGCATCAAACTGTTCTTCACTCGTTTTAAAATACTTGTCCGGCATATCCTTACGAATCATTGGCTTACGCGGAGGAATCACAACCACTCTTTTATTATAGACTTCTAAAAGCTCCTCTTTACCATCCTTGATTGTACCACTCATACCTGACATCTTCGGAAATAAATTAAATAAGTTTTGATACGTAATAGAAGCAACCGAACGCTGTTCTTGACTTAATTTCAAATGTTCCTTTTCTTCAATAGCCTGATGAGAACCTCCACGAAGCTTCATACCCTTCATTTTACGCCCCGTACTCTTGTCCAAAAGAACAATTTCTCCCTCATCGGTTGCGACGTAATCCACATCTTTTTCCATTAAGAAATGAGCTCTTAATGCCAGTACAACATGTCTTAAAACATCAAAATTTTCTTTACTATATAAATTTTCAATACGGAAATAACGCTTCGCATATTCAATTCCTTTATTAGTTAACCATACCTTTTTATCTTCAATTTCATAGTGAACATCTTCGACTAAGGTTGTCACAAAAAAATCAGTAATACCATATAAATTGGATTGAACACGAGGAGAACCCGAAATAACTAGAGGCATACTTGCACTATCTAATAATACAGAATCCGCCTCATCAATAATTACGTAATAGAAGTCTCGCATAAAACGATCTTCTTTAGACTGTACTAAGTTATTTAATAAATAATCAAATCCAAGTGCACCATGCGTTGTATATACAATATCCGCATTATAGACATCCTTTTTTGAATCATTGTCTAACTTTTCATTTGTATCACGCTTTACACCCGCTTCTACACTCAAACCTAAAAACTTATAAACCTGACCCATCTCTTCGGCATCACGAATGGCCAAATATTCATTTGCCGTAACCAAAATCGAACTTTTTCCTGTCAATCCATTTAAGTACATAGGCATTGTTGCCGTTAAAGTTTTTCCTTCACCCGTATTCATTTCGCATAAATAGCACAAATGAAGTGCAATACCACCTAAAATCTGTACATCATAAGGAAACATACCTAATACACGATAATCGGCTTCACAACACACCGCAAACGCTTCTGGAAGAAGATCATCTGTTGTTTCTCCATTATGTAAACGTTCTTTGAATTCCAACGTTTTATTCTTCAATTCATAATTACTAAGTTCTTTAACCTTTTTACACTCCTCTTTGACTTTACCCAAAAGAAAGTGTAATCTCTTATCAATTTTATTCATTTTACCCTTCCTTTTCTGTAATCACAAAAGAATGAAAATGCATCTTAGTACCACCCGCATTAATCAGCTGCACACGATAGCTATATGTCTTTAAAGGACACTTAAAATCCATTTCCGGTTCACGAATAATTAGTGTACCCGCCTCATTTTCATAACGATCATAAAATACCATTCGTATTAAATACGATTCAAAATCACTCATATTCACTTGAATATGATAAGAACTCTCTCCATCAATAATTGGAAGAGATGGCTCTGTACGCATCATTTGATAATTTACTTTGGAATACCACTCTTTAATAACCGTTCCTGGAGGCATTAATTCATTTTCAAATTCAATATCTTCACGAGAATGAAACCAGATTTTAGATCCATAAAGATAAGTTCCAAAAGTATCTTCATTCCATACTACTTTCCAAGCCTTATTCTTCATCTAAATCACCTCTACCAAAATCTGACTTCAAAATACCATCATATTGATTCTTAAACCACGCAACAATACTATACGTATCATCATTATGTCTTCCATGAACACCCTTACCAATAATTTCTACACCAATATCATCAATATGTGAAATCAAACGATCATAGGCCGTCATATCATAATCATCTTCAAGCATATATGAAATGATAAATTTAGTTTGAGACCAATCCGTTTGATCAAACAAATCCCAAAAGCGATGATTCAATACATCCATAGATTGTTCACTCATATCTCCACAATTTTTTGACAACACATCTAAAGAAGTTGGGAAACCTCCCGGTCTAGAAATACGCTCGTTTCTAGCTATATCTCCTAAACTAGCCAATGGTTTACCTAATAAAATCGCATGTGGCCTTAATTTACAACCATTATATAAAGCGCCAAAGGTTCCCATAGAAAGTCCAGACAAAATCAATTGTGACCTATCAAAACCTAATTGTTTCAAACAATCTTGGATACCAGACACAATAAGATTCTCATATTCTTTGTCTCCCAAATAGAAGGCTCCACCCTCTAATCGAGCTTCAGATATCAACAAAAATGGTGCTCCCATATTACGCATCATATAGAAGCCTTCAAAACCTTCTTGCGTCTTATAACCACTAAAATACACATTCAAAGGTGGTTTCATATCTCCTGGATCAAAGTACATAAAGACTTCTTCACGTTTGGATGTAACCTTACGGATTCCTCCAGGTAAAAATGATCCATATTCTTTACGTGAATGACGATCATGTAAACCTACTATTTTTAATTTCCCCTTACCCTTTGCGAGTAAAGAAATAAATACAGGGCCGTCTATCTTATCATTACTTAAATGAACAATTGAACTTAAATCTTTTTCTGAATAGATCCAACGATTCTGTAAGGATGAAAGTGAACCACCTTCAAACTGTTCGATTTTCAATTCAATCGAAACAGACTCATCCTTTTCATATTCTAACCATAAATCTAAAGTTTGGCCTTTAAATAGAGGGATATTATATCTCCAATACGCGATTTGATAAAAATCATCCCCATAATCACCTTCAAGTTCAACACCTGAATATCCATTCCAGAAAACACTACCTTTAAAGCTTTGTGAAATAGATAGTGTTTGAGGAACAAATTTCTCACCATATGTATAGGAATAAAATAAATGAATATCTTCATCAATAAATTCCTGTAAAGTTTCTATATTTAACACCTTCGCACGTCTTGACGTACAAATCCATTTTGTCCATTTGTCTACGTCTACATCATCCAAAAGAAACAATGTATATGCACGAATCTTCTTTAATAAGATATATGCCTCTTCTTTATTGACGCAACGATTTAAAACACATACATCATAACCACGTTCTGTAGCCTCTTTTAAATCGTCTACATAATTCCAAGTTACATTATCAGAAATATGAAGTGTTAAACTTAAATCTTCATTTCCTACTTGTAAAACACTAATCTTGTTCAACTTGCTTCATAACTCCCTTCCACTTACGAATTAAACTTGCCGTATTATATTCCTTACCTAATTCATAAGAATAAATCATACACTTATTCCAATTCGTAATATTATCCAAATAATATTTTAAACCATTCAATACTTCAGATACTTCTTTGACAATAAAGCCATTCTTTCCATCATGCACATATTGTGTATTAAAAGAAACAATTTGTGGAATGGCACTACTAATACATGAAATCTGTAAATATAAATCTGGACGTGATGTCACATCCACCATAATACGCTGTTCACGTATACATTTAGAAATACTTAATTCATCCACACATTGATCCACGAAGAATTTAATTGGAACTTTCTTTTCTTCGTCTAAATCAAATTCCGCTTTATCATTCGTTTCTTTACGAGCTAATCTTTCATCTAGTCCATTCACTTTTAATACTTCTCGAGTAAAATTCAAAACCGAATCTATACGATCCCAATTCGCATTACGAGTAAAGAAATGAACACGAGCCGTTTCATTTATTTCAAAATACTTAGCGAATAAAAGAATCAATTCTTCAAATTTTGATTGTTCAATCGTATCAATTGGAACCAAGATGTTTTGAACCGTTAATTGTTGACTAATCCCAAAATCAGCACGCGTATCAAATGGCGTAATATCTACAATTGGAAGTTTCTTTTCTGCATAATCTTCTAATAAAGAAATCTTATGTTTAGAATCGACAATACAATAGTTCGTATTTTGAATCAAAGACTTCAATTCAGCATCATCAAATAATTCCAAACGATTTTGATAAAAAGATAAGATTGTCTTACGTTTTTCAAATAATTTTTCTAACATATCATGATGTAGTACATGCATAGCCAAACAGAAAATATCATCTGTTGAAGTCATTTCATCTAAATATGTTGAAAATACTTCTTCAATCAATGATTCCATGGAATCATAGTTCAAGCAATTAAACTTATGTCTTTTATTATCTATCAAATAAAATGGATTCTCAGAATTGATTTCAATATGCCCATCCTCAAAGAAATGACACATTTTCCAATTCCCTTTTCCATCCAAATACTGTTCATAAATTGGTTGATTATTCTCGTAAATAATAGTAACAGATAAAAATCCACGATCATCATATACATTTTTACGAATCATAACTTCAGATTGAAATAAAAACACTTCAATCATATTTCCATCTTCACCAAAATGTACTTCCGCATATTTCCTATTATTTACATACGCCACAATACAAAATGGTGTGTAGACAAATTCTGTATGTTCAGGCCACATCAAATCATGATAGGAAAGAATATCTACTTTTGTACGTCTAATTTCTTGTACTGCATCAAAGCAAGACCAATAAGGTGCATGGAATACACTTTGGCGGTGCAAGAAATGCCTAAAGTTTGGACTATACGATAAATTCAAAATCTTATAATCCATAATGTCATTTCGGTTAAACATCTGAATCTGTTTAACACTATCATCAAATTCTGTTACTGCACGACGCACATAAAAATATTGTTCATTTTCTTTATATTCATTTCCATGATACCAGGAAGGTACAAAATACATCATAAATACTACCCCCTATATAAATGGCTTATATGAATCAAAGTCACGATAAGCACGAATTTCTAAATAAATACTACAAACAAATCCTGAAAGCATCATAAACGTAGTTGGAAGCATAGCCACTGATGCATCTACAATACCTTTATACTGTAAATACAAACAAAGACTTAAACAACCACACATGATTCCACCACTAATACAGCTCAATATTAAAACCCATTTACGAATATATCGACGTGTAGGCTTACCTGCAGGAACATTCTCTATGCAATCCCCCACTTGTAGAAGGTTATCCGATAAATCTTTTGGATTCACAAATAATAAGCTTAATAGAATAGTAAACACAAACATCATGACTACATATACACGCATACCAAACAAGGTAGACATATTTAAATTCTTAAATAAAAAATTAATAAATTCAGATTTATGATAATGATGAATCAAAGCCACAATCAATTGTGGAATCATAAAAATTGCAGAACCAAACATTAACGCCATAAATCCTACTGGATTGTATTTAATAGCCATATAATTCTTTTCGGCATGCACATTATGCACAGACACTCTTTGAACAGGTATTCTTTTCTCATGCATTTCCATAAAGATCATAATTATGACCATCACAAAAGAAATAGCTAGAGGAATCATTAACGCGTCAAGAGAAGATTTTATTAATATTCCAACTAAAGTTTCTGTCATATTCACAATGATAATCGGCGCAAAACCACCCACACCATACTTTTGATTTTTCATTAAGAAATATTGTGCAATACTAGCACCAGCCATCAGTTCAAATATAACTACTAAAATACTCATTAGATTACGATCAACATATTTTAAACCAAGAGCATAAAAAATAGATTGAACCAACGCAACAATAAAAGTAATGGACGTAATCCAATAATTCATTGCCTTAGGTGACGTTCGAGCCTTTGCCTCTTTTGAGCGTACCGCAAATAGAATCATTACAATTAAACTCGCTGTAATATAAGGCGAAATACCCAAACTCATAACATAACATTGTTTATTTGAACCATTTACAGCTAGTGACAATACAGCACCTAGATCCAAACTTAAATTATCATAAGCACTCATATCAATTCCATTCAATGGAATTCTATGACAAACAAAATAAATTAAAATAATAACAATTGAAAAAAGACATCGATTTCTAACTAAATGCGTCTTTTCCTTCATAAACACCACTCCTAAAAAAATAACAGCAACTAAAAGTTAGTTACTGTTATTTTATCATTATTTCATCTTTTTATCTTTAGATTCTTCTTCTTTTTCCTTCTCTTTTTCTTCTTTACGACGCTTACGAGTCTCATTCGAAGAAATTAAAGCACCAATGATTGGAATCCAAGACCACCATACTCTATGAGCAACATCCAATGTTGACTTAGGCATCTTTTCTTTTTCAATTGTTTCTTCCTTAGCCTTAGGAGTTACATCATCCTCTACAACTTCTTCCTCACTAACTCTTGGAGCTACTTGTAAAGGAGCACGAGTATCAACTACAACTTGACGATAAGCTGTTCCTCCACCTGCAGTGCTTGTAGCAACACTAGTTGCGTAACTTACTGATGTAGAAGCACTTTCACTGCTTGATGTAGATTCACTACTATTCAATGAATCAGATGTACTTGCAGATTGACTGTCACTCAATGAAGCTGATGTGCTTTCTGATTCAGAAGTACTTAGAGATTCAGAATCACTTGCAGATGCTGATGTACTTTCACTTGTACTAACTGATTCAGAAGTAGATTCATTCTCACTTGCTGATGTACTAGTTGATTGACTGTTACTAATTGAAGTCGAATCACTCTGGCTTACAGAAGTACTTGTTGATTGTGATTCACTGATTGATTGACTGTTGCTGATTGAAGTAGAATCGCTCTGGCTTACTGAAGTACTTGTTGATTGAGAAGCACTGATAGATTGACTATTACTAATTGAAGTTGAATCACTTTGACTTACTGAAGTACTTGTAGATTGTGAAGCACTAATTGATTGACTATTGCTAATTGAAGTCGAATCGCTCTGACTTACTGAAGTACTTGTTGATTGTGATCCACTGATTGATTGACTATTGCTGATTGAAGTAGAATCGCTCTGGCTTACTGAAGTACTTGTTGATTGAGAAGCACTGATAGATTGACTATTACTAATTGAAGTAGAATCACTTTGACTTACTGAAGTACTTGTAGATTGTGA
>NZ_QRVI01000003.1:0-15603 GCF_003458715.1 Eubacterium sp. AF22-8LB | reverse complement strand
TTACTAATTGAAGTAGAGTCACTTTGACTTACTGAAGTACTTGTAGATTGTGATCCACTGATTGATTGACTGTTACTAATTGAAGTAGAATCGCTCTGGCTTACTGAAGTACTTGTTGATTGTGAAGCACTGATTGATTGACTGTTACTAATTGAAGTCGAATCACTTTGACTTACTGAAGTTGAAGTACTTTGACTTGCACTAATAGATTGACTATTGCTGATTGATGTTGAATCACTCTGGCTTACTGAAGTTGAAGTACTTTGACTTGCACTAATAGACTGACTGTTGCTGATTGAAGTAGAATCGCTCTGGCTTACTGAAGTACTTGTTGATTGAGAAGCACTGATTGATTGACTGTTACTAATTGAAGTTGAATCACTCTGACTTACTGAAGTTGAAGTACTTTGACTAGCACTAATAGATTGACTATTGCTGATTGAAGTAGAGTCGCTCTGACTTACAGAAGTACTTGTTGATTGAGAAGCACTGATAGACTGACTGTTACTAATTGAAGTTGAGTCGCTCTGGCTTACTGAAGTACTTGTTGATTGACTTGCACTAATAGACTGACTATTGCTGATTGAAGTTGAATCACTCTGGCTTACTGAAGTTGAAGTAGATTGTGATCCACTAATTGATTGACTGTTACTAATTGAAGTTGAATCACTCTGACTTACTGAAGTTGAAGTACTTTGACTTGTTGAAATTTGTGTACTTTCTAATAATGAATGACTTATGCTTCTTGATTCAATATCAGATTTTTCGGCAGAAAGACTTGTCGATTTTGAAAGGCTATCTGAAGTATCAAAATTAGATTTACTTGCCGATAAGCTTAAACTTTGACTCTTGCTTAGACTATTCTCTACAGAGTCACTCTTGTGTCCACTTTGTCTTTCAGACACACTCGTAAATTGACTTCTTTGTTGATCATACTTTGTTTGTTGTTTTTCAAAATCTTTAATAGAGAAATATGATTTCCCCTTAATAGTTGTTGGGCTACTTGCATCAATATTTAAATCATCCTCTACTTGTCCAAAATAAGGGAATACATGTCCACCATTTGTTTGTGTTTTAACAGTAAATCTATAATGACTACCATTATAGTAAAATTCTATTTCACTTCCATTCTCAGATGTAATGTCACCTTTACTAAAAGATTCTATTTCTTTGAAATCAGGTTTATACTTGTAGCTTCTACTCGTAGAGTCCCAATATTTGCTGTCTCCTTCTGAAAAATATGCATGAATTTTTCTATTTGAATCTTCATAATAATAAAACTTACTTCCCCGATTGTACCAATTGTCATCACTATAAATCGGTGCTTTTTCAATAACCATAATTTGAACCACTTTTGATGGATCAGTTTTTTCATATGGAGTATATTCGTATGAAATACTACCATCAGGGCCTATTTTTTCTTGTACCGCAACCCAGTCGAAATAACCCGTGTATTCTTTATTATCTGCTGTCTGATATTTAACAAAAAAGTTATTTCTATTATAATTAGTACTTTGAGTATAGTTACCATTATTATCAGTATTAACACCGTTATTATTATATTGAGTACTTATCTCCGTAACCTTACCAACACCATATTTTTGATAGAAATTATATTGAGCTAAATATTTAGCTAAATCATCAGCTTTTTTACGATAAGCATCATTTTGATACGCCCCATTTAAATAATGGTGATTATCTTTAATTGCATCCTGTCGAATTTTTTCTAATTCTCGCTTAGTATTATTGATATTTGTAATCAAATCTTCTAAAGTTTGATTCTTTTGAGATTCAAAGGCTTCAGAAGCACTTGTAAATTCTTTTGATAAACTTTCTGATTCACTTGTATAAGTAGAAGTTTCTGTAGACGTACTTAAAGATGAACTTGTTGAAAGTCTTTCAGATTCAGATTTAAAATTTTCTGTACTAGTGCTTATTGAAGAAGATTCAGACACCATTTCACTTTCAGCTTCACTTCCAGAAATACTTTCGCTAGAAATTTGTGATCCAACTTCTGAAATAGATCCTGATACAGAACCAGATACGGATAAAGATGCAGCTTCTTGTTCAGCACCATTTTCATTAACCACTTTTTCATTTCCTGTCTCATCAGCAAGCATAATATTTTGTTCATCTGAACTTTGTGCTTGTACATTATTAAAGAATCTTGGTGCACGTTTAACAAATGCTTTTTGATTTGTTTGAACAGTATTACCTTCAACTGCAGAAGTTGCAGCAGATACTTCACTTTCAAAACTACTTGTTTCTGATTTAGCTTGAGATAAAGATTCTGTTGTTGATTCAGAAACAGATTGAGATTCAATGATTTGTACTTCTGATTGTGAACCAATAACACCTTGTTCATTTTCAGCAGCATAAACAGCATTGTTACCTGCAAAAATAGTTCCGCCACCTACAACAGCACCAGCAGCAGCCATTCCTTTTAAAAGATTGTTCGATTTTTTTCTTCTTATATTCTTTTTCTTTTTCGACATTCAACTCATTCCTTCCCAAAAAACTTTTATATTTCTATATAGACCATAAATTAGAAATAAAAAAATCAAGCAGAGCACACGAAAAGATGTACTCTTCCCTTACTAGGTTTAATAGTAAACGGAAAGCTTGATTTATTCAAGTAAAAAACACGATTTCTAACCAATTTTTTTAAAAAAATATACATTTGTTAATATGCGTGAACATATATTAAAATAAGCATCGAAATAATATAACCAGTATGCTAACCACAGTTATATTTAGATAAACTCATCTAGTCCAAAGCCATGATTGTATCTACAAATAATTTCTTAGTAAAATAGCCATTATTTATTAAATATTGTACATGTTTTAGATTCGAAACCATCTGATTATAATTATCTTCTGTACAATTTTGAATCATCTCATCCGCCTCTTCTAGACTTGAGACTACAAATCCAATTCCTTTTTCTTTCACAAAATCTGCATTCGATAAATAATCAGGAACTATAACCGGAATACCTGCTGATAAATAGGAAGCTAACTTATAAGAACAATTCATCTTATAATATACTTTTTCATCTTTTGGATCTTCTTGATTACCCCAAACCAATCCAAAACCACCTTTAGATAATTCCAACAATAATTCTGTTTTATTTAACCATCCACCAAAATGTACTTTAGAATAATCATAATCTGAATTATGATTACCAAAGGCATGAAGAGGTGTATCATATTGCCAATTCTGGAAAAAAGGAAATCTTGAAACATCCCCTAAAAAATAGAGTTTTCTTTCAAAAGAAGGTGTGTGTAAATCCATATGCACATTAAAATCCCACATCTTCTGTACTACATATTTCTTAACAGTTAACCCTTCTTCTACAAGTCTTTGATACATTCTTTCAGAAGGAACAATGACCAATTCTGCTTTATTGTACATATCAATAAAATAAGGCATTAAAAAATAATTGTTTTCAAATTGAATTGGAGGAACATCCTGAATAAAAAATACTACTTTTCCTCCATACGCCTTAATTCTATCAACTAAACCATTATCCCAATCCACTATATTCCATGTAGGTGATTGAAAAATAACGACATCTCCAGGCGTAACTCTAGCTATTATCCCATCATATCGCGAAGATAATTCATTTTTTGGTTCTTTATCGTAAGAATATACAAACAAACCAATTTCGCTATCGCATAAATCTTTTAAAATATCCACCACTTCATGTTGCGATAATTGAACCACGCTTCTTGGGCTAAACCCATAAACATTTGTCACATGTATTCTCATAAACATCCTCCGATTTTCTAACTATAATACATATCCACCCTGTACATACGAAAGTAAACATCTAACATCAAAGAAATCAACATTATAATCCAATCCTATTGATTCCAAATTTTGAAATGCTTTTCCACCATCTATTACCGTATCTACGATGATAGTAAATAAATGTCCCTCATTTGTGTCTATTATATTCTTAACAGCTTCAAAATCTTCTGCCACATGAATCGTATGAAACAAAGGTTTTACTTGATTTATTAAACGAATATTACTTCCATAATATATATTTATATTGTTCACATCTGAAACACGTGTAAATAGTTTCTCAAAAATTTCTATTTGAAAATCAACCTTATAAATTGAACGATTCAAAAAATCAAATGGGTCATTGGACCAAGGTGTATTCAACAATGTTTTATAATACAAATAATCCATTTCTGTCTGACTATTTACCGTACATAAAGTTCCAACATAATGATACACCTTATTTTTTAATTCTCTTTCATCCGCATGACGAATACTTTCCGCAAAATAATTCCAATTCTCATCAATCAACAAAGTATCATCTTTGTAAATCACATTCAACGCGTCTTGATCCGGTAAATCTGATTCCGGATGTTCTTTCAAATATTCAATTGTCTGCGTATGCAAATCACCTTTTTTTCGAATATTTTCTAAGTTCATATATAAAACACCCGAATTAAAATATTTAGATTTTTCAATCACTTTACCTCTAGTGGGATATGTCCAAATATAGCCTTTTTTCACATTCAAATCCGGCACGGCAGCCAAACAATAATCATTAATATCAATATCCCATAATTCTTGAATATCTCTATTGAATAATAAATCGGCATCTAAATAAATAATTCGATTCAAATCACCAAGAATTTTTGGCAACATTACTCTAAACATAGCTCCAACCGTATAATTTCCCATTTGAACATTATATTCTTCAAACAAATCATCTGATAAGGAATAAAACTGTATACGATCATCAAACTTTTCAACAATCTCAATCAATTTAATTTTATTCGCATTACTCAAAGTAGAATCATGTAATATATGGAAACAAACCTTAGAATTTGTATGTTCCAATATAGATTGAATTGTCACGCCAACCCAAGACGTATAATCCCCTGTTTTATCATACAAACCAAAACCTACTTGTATTTCATTTTCAACAACACGATTACGCATACAAAGTAATGAATTCTCAACAAAACACAATCGTTCAATAGCATCCATCAAGCACTTTTTTGTGTGACCATAATTTGAATCTAAAAACACACTACAAAATCCTCGATTTTTAAGGAAATGGTAATTCATATTTTTATTTACAATAATAGAATCAGCTCTTTTTAAAAGATTTAAATAACTAGAATCCAAACACTCACCATGCATATAAACAATTAATTTTGTACGATACGCCAAGATTTTTGCCATCAATAAACTATCATACTTATACCCATTTGATGTTGGTAACTGTAACATAACAATATCGTTAAATCCCAAAGCCGAAATAATTCCATCCAATCGTTTTGACAACTCAGAATCACTATCACTATCAACAGGATATGTATAGATTCCCATTTCATAGGCCCCTAATTCAATACCAATCTTAGAAACTTTTGTCTGAGCATCCAACAATTCTTTAGGTGCATTAAATCCATTAATATTTGTTATATGTAACTTCATAATAACCCCCTACATAAAACCGCCATCAAAAAACGAAAAGAATCTTGAAATGACAAAGAAATCCTTTCCATTTTTAAAGCCTAGCTCTTCTAAATTTTGAATTGCCAAGCAATGATCCGATTCCCAATTGACAAAAATAATTTTAGGATTCTTTTCATCCTTCAATACAGACAAGTCTTTACATGGTAAAATATCATATTCCATATTTTGAGCATGTTCTAATACTCGATAATCACCATCCTTTAGATGAATGCGATTATAAAGTGTTTTTAAAAGCTCATTCTCTTCTCCATAAAAAATATGTTTAATATTCGTATTACTTAATAATTGAAGCATATTTTGATACTGATAAACTCGATCATTCATTCTACCAAAGCATTGTTCAAATTGATGATTCATTTCATAATCTGACCATGGAGTTCTACAAATCGCTCTAAAATACTCTAAATCAATTTGACTATGTGAATATAACATTAATAAGGTACCTGCATAATGAAAAATAGCTTTATCTAACTTTTCAACATTATCCTTTCTGTGCATTAAAACAAATTGATTCCAACTACCATCCAAATATAAAACTTTATCATGAAATAACACGTTTAAAACATCTTGATCGGATAAATCCGCTTCAGGATTATCAATCAGAAAATCAACAACTAGTTTTTTTAAATTTCCAAATTCACGAAGCTTTTTAAGATTCATATAAAGTACACCCGAATTAACATAAGATTCTTTTTTTATTTCAGGATATTTATTTAAGATCCTTGGATAATTATGAATATCCACACCTTCATCCACAACTCCAGCTAAACAATATTCACGAACATCGACATCCCATAATTCTTTTATATCTCGATTCACAAATAAATCGGCATCCAAATAAATAATTTGATTTAAATCTGGCAATAATTCCGGTAATGAACACCTAAACATAGCCCCAATTGTAAAACGACTCATCTGATTTTTTACGATAGAAAAATCATTCTCATCTATTTTATGAAATTCAATTTTTGAAGATCCATTATGTGCAACCATTTCTAATTTATACTTATTATCAGTACTTAAAGTCTCATCATGTAAAATATGGAAACAAACCCTAGAATCCGTATGCTCAAGTATAGACTGCATTACAGTACCAACCCAAACACTATAATGACCATCCTTATCATGTAATCCAAAACCAATATGAATCACATCATCATCCAATACTGGTTCTTCTAATTGATCTACTGCATCTATTAAATATTTCTTGATATAGAAATCTGAAGATAAAATATTTGATGAATTTGAACTTGATTCAAACTCATAATCAATATTCTTCTTATAGAAAACATTGGAATAATTATGTTCTTTTAAATAAGCATATACCTCATTACTTGTAGGCATAATTAAATCAACTACATTTAATACATACTCATATTCAATTATTTGATGCAAAAGAATACAAACCTTCGTATTATAAGCTTTGATTTTATTGATAAGTAAATTATCATAATACTCACCATTTCCAGTTGGCAATTGTACAAACACCAAATCATTGAATTGAAGTGATGAAATAATTCCATCTATTCTTTTTGACAATTCATTCTCTGTATCTGTACTCACATCAAAATTAAAGATTCCCATCTCCTTAAACCCCAATACATGAGCTGCATCCGCATAAATATTTTGTTTCTTCTTTAATTCTTGATCTTGTATAAACCCATAAATATTTGTAATATGTACATTCATTACCCTTTTACTCCTATAAAAAAAGGACATGTCCTTAAACATATCCATTCTATCACACTATTCAATTAAGGTGACTCCTACTTTCCATATTTGATTCAAGAAATTCAGATTCAACGTAGCCAAACGATTATGCCTATCATACTTAATAAAATAATCATCCATATTGACAAGTGGCCCTCTTGTGACATGGATTTTATTATTTAGTAATACCCCATAAGACATTCTTAGAACCTTTTTTTCATCCATCAACATAGTAAGAATACGAATCTCCTCATCGGTTAATGCTGAAATGTCCTCTTTATATTTCAATTCATGAATAAAAACACTCTCCAAAGGAAACTTTCTAAAAATACGATCCACATCCACCTGCGACAATTTACTTACTACAAATACATAGCCACCAAACATCGTTCTTTGTTGAATCTGTTTCGATACACGATGATAAAACTCTACCTTTGGACTAAACGCAAAAATACCCTCATTTTCATTCAAGTACTTACATACTTCCTCTTCCTTCGAACGAATGGTTAATAATACATACCAATGCTCATTATTCATATTTAAAACCCTTTCAATGCATATGAAAATTATAAAATGTATGTTAAGTTATGTCAATTTTATAACAAACAAAAAGGATATGCACAAGGCATATCCTAATATCTACTATAAACTTTTCAATTCTTCTGTGATTACACGAATAGCTTCATCAACCTTAGAAGCATCCTTACCACCGGCTTGAGCCATATCTGGTTTTCCACCACCATTACCAGAACAGATTTGAGCCGCTTTCTTAACTAACTGAACCGCATGTACGCCAGCCTTAACAGCCTCTTTACCTGCACCTGATACAAAGACAACCTTTTCTCCATTTGTATTCACAAAGAAGACAACCATCTTGTCATCACTAGCCTTTAAGTTAGAAACAATATCCTTCAATGCACCCGCATCCATTCCAGAAACGGATTTAATCAATACATTGACTTTTCCAAAATCTTTAGCCTCCGTAGCCCACTCTTTAGACTTCAAAGTAAAGATTTGGTTTTTCAAGTTATCGATTTCCTTTTGCATATCATGCATTGTCTTATAAGCAGCCTCAACCTTCGTATCAATATTCTTAATACCCTTTTGTTTTGCACTACCCGCAATATTTTCTAACATGGCATGTTCAGACGCAAAATCTTCATAAGCCGCAAATTTAGTCTTAGCCGTAATACGACGAGAATCCGAACCAATACTTTCCTCACTAATGATCTTGCATAGACCAATCTGAGCCGTATTTTCTACGTGGCAACCCGCACAGAATTCCTTAGATACATCTCCCATTGTTACAACACGAACTGTATCTCCATATTTTTCATCAAATAATGCAGTGGCACCAGACTTCTTAGCCTCTTCAATCGGCATAACCTCTTTAGTAACTGGATAAGCCGCACTAATATATTCATTCACAATACGTTCTACTTCAGCCAATTGTTCAGCTGTAACCTTTTCATAGTGATTAAAGTCAAAACGCAAATATTCAGGACAGTTAAAAGATCCAGCCTGGTGAATATGATCACCCAATACCTTCACTAAAGCCGACTGCAACAAGTGTGTACAAGAATGGTTCGCTGTAGTTGCCAAACGATCTTTGACATTTACTTCACCATGTAAAGACATACCCTTTTCTAATACACCACTATTGATTTTAACCGTATGAATATGCTGCTTATTACGAGTCTTTTGAACATCCAACACTTCAACCTCTACACCATCAGCTGTAAACGTTCCCTTATCAGCAACCTGTCCACCACTTTCTGCATAGAAACAAGTTTCATCTAAAATGATCATACCTTCATCTTGTAAAGAATCAACCATTTTACCCTCTGCATTAAATAACGCAATGATCTTACCATCACAAGTTAAGTGATCATAACCAATAAACTCACTAGGCTCATTGAAGTTCATCAACTCTTCATTTTGAGAGGCGAATGAATCCTTTACATTACGCGCATTACGAGCACGTTCTTTTTGTTTGTTCATTTCTGCATCAAACTCATCATGACTTACTGTAATACCACTTTCTTCCGCGATTTCCTGTGTCAATTCAAATGGGAATCCATAAGTATCATACAATTTGAAGACAACTTCACCACTAAGCTTACCATCCTTAGCATTGCTGATTTCTTCATCCAATAAAGCCTGACCAACCTTTAAAGTCTTTTTGAAAGTTTCTTCTTCCACCTTAATCAATTTCTGGTTGAACTCTACATGCTCCTGTAAGTATGGATAGAAATCCTTCATTAAATCCGCAACAACAGGAACTAATTTATATAAGAATGGTTCATCCAAACCTAATTTTAAACCATAACGAACCGCACGACGAAGAACACGACGTAATACATATCCACGACCACTATTAGAGAAGTTAGCACCATCACTCAATGCGAAAGTAACAGTACGAACGTGGTCCGCAATGACACGGTAAGCCATCTTATATTCACCTTCATAAGGATGTTTAGCCATAGCCTCAGTCGCATGAATAATTGGCAAGAATAAATCGGTATCGAAGTTTGTTTCTCCATCCTGAACTAAGGCAACCAAACGCTCAAGACCCATACCTGTATCAATATTCTTTTGAGGAAGTTCCTTATAATCTTTACGATCAATACTTGGATCACAATCATATTGAGAGAATACAACATTCCATACTTCTACATAACGATCATTTTCCATTTCATCAAAGAATAATTTTTCTCCTAATCCTTCAGGATCATATTTTTCTCCACGATCAAAGAAAATTTCACTGTCAGGTCCACCAGGTCCCTTACCAATTTCCCAGAAGTTATCATCTGTCTTTAAGATATGACTTGGATCTACACCACAAATTGTAGTCCATACTTCATATGCACGCGCATCATCTGTATATACAGAAACATACAATTTTTCTTTATCAATACCCATCCATTCTTCGCTTGTTAAAAATTCCCATGCAAATTGAATAGCTTCATCCTTAAAATAATCTCCAATTGAGAAGTTTCCTAACATTTCAAAGAATGTGTGGTGACGAGCTGTACGCCCAACATTTTCAATATCATTTGTACGAATGGATTTCTGTGCATTCGCAATACGATTTGAAGCTGGTTTTTCACTACCATCAAAATATTTTTTTAACGCCGCAACACCCGCATTGATCCACAATAACGTTGGATCATTGTGAGGGATCAAGCTAGCGCCCGGTTCAATCATGTGTCCTTTTGATTTGAAATAATCCAAGAACATCTGACGAATCTGATTACCTGTTAATTGTTTCATCTTTCTTTCCTCCAATAAAAAAACGCTCCTATTTCTAGGAACGTATAATTACGCGGTACCATCCTAGTTCATTTTCGAAAATAGAAAATGCCCTCAATTTACTCGTTAACGCCGACTACGTTTCAACTCCAAAGTAGCTTCAGATAAAATTCTCGAAGGACTTTCACCACACGCCCTCTCTCTACAACCAAGATATTTGACCCTACTTATCTTCTTCACTGTCGAATCGATAAAATTTTAACACTCTTTCAATATTTCTGCAAGACGAATCACACCATCCTTCATCAATTCCTGATTCATAGACGCAAAGGACAAACCAATCTGATCCTTGACATATGTAATCGCAATGGATTTCAATTCGCACAAACGCATAAATTTCTTTTCATCTACCACACACTCAATCCAATAGGCCATGTGCGATTCATCCAATACACAAGGATATGAGATATACGTATCCAGCAATCCCTTTAAATATAAATGCCTTTCTTTATATTCACGAACCAACTTTCTTAAATGCTTCTGAAGATAACCATCCACAATATACTGTGAAAACGCAATCTGCTCAATCTTACTAGCCGTAGGGCCAAAGAAAGAAGCACAATACTTCTTTGTATATTCCTCATTCAAAATCATGTATCCAATTCTTAGGCTGGGTAATAAAAGTCTAGAAAAAGAAGAAAAGTAAATCACATTCTTATTTTTAGAAAATAAACTCGTCTTAATCTTAGATGCATATACTAATTCCCCATTATAGTCATCCTCTAAAATTAATATATTGGATAAACAAGTCAGCTCTTTTCTCATCTTTTCATCCATCGACTGTTTATTTACCGAAAAACAAGTCGTATTAATATATACCACATCCACATGTTTCGATTGAATATCACTTATAAAATGATTTGGATCTAAATATTCAATTTGAAATCCATACGATAAAAATACCTGTTTTGCCTGTTCATCCACCAACGTACTTAAACCGACCACCCTATCCTTATCTAACATACCGCAAAATATATAAAGTAAAGACTGGTAGTTTGATCCAATCACCATCTGCTCAGGAAAACACAATATATTTCGATTTTGATAGACATACTTACATAAAGCCTGCCTTAACCCATACTCACCTTGACTCAAGCCATAGCTCGACATCAATTTCTTATCATTCAATACATTCTTCATATATCTTTTCCAAATCGTGGTTTCAAAGGAATCAAAGGAAACAGACTGCACACGAAAATCATAGTCATACGACTTTTCTTTATGACTAGATGAGTAATCCAGAATTTCATGATGCAACAAAACCTGCTCCGAATTCATACTCACAACATACCCAACTTTTTCCTGGCTAGCAATAAAGCCATCCATCACAAGCTTGTTATAGGCTGTTTCTACAGTAGTCTTAGACACATTCCTTTTCTTAACGCATTCACGAATGGAATCAATACGATCCCCATACTTTAGAATGCCCGAAAGAATCGAATCCCTGTATGTGTTATAAATCACTTCATATTTCTTCATAAAACTGTCCCCTATTTATTTTTCATAATTGTATATTTTTTTAAACACAGAAACAAGTATAATAATCACTAAGTTAAGAAAGAAGGAAATGATTATGAAAAACAAACAAACCTATGAAATTGTATTAACAGGACTTGGCATGGCCCTAGTCTTTGTGGCAACCATGTTTATCAAGGTTCCTAATGCATTAGACGGATACTTCAATCTAGGAGACGGCTTTATTCTCTTATTCGCAAGCTTTTTAAATCCATTTGAAAGCTTCTTGATTGGAGGCTTAGGAAGCGCATTAGCCGATGTAGCCGGAGGATACGGCCACTACTTCTTCTTCACACTCGTTATCAAAGGACTAGAAGGAATCGTTGTATCTTTACTTATGAAAAACTATTCAAAACCGAAACAAATCTCAAGCTACGTATTAGGATCTGTGATTATGGTGTTTGGTTACTTCATCGCAAAATACATCTTAAAAGGAAACTGGATCGTTGCAGCTAGTGAAATCCCAGCCAACATTGTACAAGGACTTGCCGGTATTGTGATTGCACTTGTGGCCTATCCATTGGTAAAAAAGATCGTACAAGAAAAGTTGAACTAAAAAAACAAGGACAGAAATAATTTTTCTGCCCTATTTTTTATTCGATATTCATATATTTTAAGCCACCATATTTTACTTGAAAACGATAAATACAACATCTTAATTCAAGCCATTCTATATCGGAAATCGCATTATTTTCAATACACTTAATTATAATATTTTCCGACTCCTTCAAACAATCCAAAGTCTGCATCCACTTTTTATAATTCTTACTATTAGGCTCTACCGCCATATCTATAAGATCATCATACTTTATGCTGATCGCCCTATAAATTGCCCTAATATTCTCCACAGTTGGTTTTTCTATCGTATCGATATAATCAAAAAATCGCATTAAAATATCACTCCTTTATATCGTCAAAAATAAACCATCTGACTTTTTATGGCTTTATATTAGCACACCAAAATATGAGTTGTATAGAAAAAAGCACCCAAAGGCACTTATTTTTTAGTTAAAATGTGAACGATTTCAGACTTCATTTTATCCATATCGATTGGCTTTGAAATATGCCCATCCATACCTGAATCGAATGCCATTTGTTTATCCGATTCAAACGCATTGGCCGTCATTGCCACTACAGGAATACTTGCCTTTTTCAAATTATCCATATTACGAATCTTCTTTGTGGCCTCATACCCATTCATGTTTGGCATTTGAACATCCATCAAAATTAAATCATACATATCCTCAGGCATCCTTTCCAGCAAAGATACACACTGCTCTCCATCCTCTACACGATCCATTTGCATACCATTCATTTCCAGAATGGCCATCGCAATTTCGGCATTCAAATCATTATCCTCAGCCAAAAGCACACGCTTCCCATCCAATATTATATCTTCATCTATTTTTGAAGACTTAGAATCATTAAAGTCCTCCACAATTGGATGTTCTAGAATCACTGAAAAACAGCTTCCCTTTCCCAAAGAACTCTTTACAAATATTTGACCACCCATCATATCCACTAGCTTTTTAACAATCGCCATTCCTAGACCCGTCCCTGTCACCTTTCCTATGGTTGTATTGTATTCTCGAGAAAAGGAATCAAACAAGGTTGGAAGATATTCTGCACTCATACCTACACCTGTATCTATAATGTCCGTTTGAATTTTGGCATAGCCCAAACGATCACAATCAAGCTCCTTAACACGAATGGATACACTTCCATTGTTCGGTGTATATTTGATCGCATTCCCAATAAGATTCATCAAAATTTCACGAAGCTTAATACCATCACACAAAACATAATTATGCACAATATCCACAGATGAATTGAACTCAATACTCTTTTCTTTGGCACTCGAACTAAAAACGCTCTCTAGCTCACTTACCACATTATCAATTTTTTCTGGCCTTTCAACCACTTCCGCCTTACCACTTTCAATACGAGCCATGTCCAACACATCATTTATAATTGACAACAACAATTTTCCTGACTGCTCAATCTTATATTGATAATCCATCAATAGAGGATCCGTTAGCTTTTCCTTCATCAATTGATTGTAGCCAAGAATCACATTCATAGGCGTACGAATATCATGTGACATATTATTTAAGAATTCCGTTTTTGCCTCATTTGCCTTTTCAGCAAGCACATAAGCCTCTTTAAGCTTAGCCTCCTGCATACGCTCCTTCTTGATCAAATCATCAATATTACGCGTACCAATCACCACAGCACGCGTACGATCCTTTTTCTTTACATAAGCCACGCGCGTTTGATGATAAATAATTCCATCGTCAGACATAAACTCATAGGTCATGGAAAAATCTTCATGATTTGAACATAGAAATTCATAAGAAAGCTGAGCCATAAAGTTTTCACGACTCTCATCCGACACCATTTCCTTGGCATAAGCTGGTATAAAGAGTTCCCATTGATTCTCGTAGGCACGACAAAAATCCGCAATACGCTTACCATTCTGACCTACTTCACGGTATGAAAAGATTTGCCCCTGATCTAATTCTAATAGTAAGACGGAAAAATACTCTTTTCCAAGACCTTCAATAATTTCTCTTTGAAGCTCTAAAACATTTTCTTTCTTTATGATTTCATCTACAGGACGAAAGGCCATTGCGATCTTAAAATGATTCGTATCCTCAAATAAGAATACAACCCGAACCAATAAATTGACCGTACCATTGCCATTAGGAGTAATTTGGTATTGAATATCCAAACTTTTCTGTTTCCTTAAACAATCCATTAAAGGTTCGCATGATAATATTTCCAAATATTCAGGACAAGATTCCTGTATCAATATATGATCATAAAAATAATGAAGACTCTCTGTATAACACTGAATATTTGAACACATATCCCCATCCTGTTTTAAAACCTTTACTGTATCCTGTTTTAAATCACATAACACAAGTGATGTATATTCATTCGTTAAAGCGGACAATACCTTATTCTCAAGCTGAAATTCAGTCATATCCACCATATTTCCATGAAGAAAGTCGCCTTCTAAATCAAAACTTTCACACATACTATGATAGCCATCCTTACATAACAGGCGAAATTCACACATGTTGGATGCAACATTAAAATTGCGATCTGCCGGATGAATCATATTCCATAGTTTATTATCAAATTCCGATTCAATTTCTTCACGACTCCATCCCACTAAATTCAAAAAATTCGAACTCATATACAAGAAGGGATATCCCTCACTCATCGAACATCGATGATAGACACTTACTTTTTTATTATTTTTATTCATAATCAAAACCCCAATTACATCCACTATAAACAACTTAAACTCCTTTTTCAATAAAGGATTTTCAAGCCTCTATTAAAAGTTATATTTTTATATTTAATAACACTAAATTTCCTACTATTTACTAGTATATACCTTTTCAAGGTTATTTGTATCCGCTTTCAGTAAAGTGAAGTCGATTAAAAAGTGCAAACAAGCTTACTAAAAAACACAAAAAAATACCCAAAAGGGTATTTCAGACTGTTGACAAAGTGACTGTCGACAGTCTTTTTAAAATCTGATAGAATATCTG
>NZ_QRVI01000029.1:23676-24054 GCF_003458715.1 Eubacterium sp. AF22-8LB | reverse complement strand
CGATTGTGCACAATATCCACAATTTCACCATTTGAAAAATCCATAATGACAAATGCATACTTTTGAGAATTACTGATGTTCAAGTATACTTCATCAATTGACATATATTCTGGAAGAGGAAGTCTAGGAAGATCCACATACCTTCCAAATAAGATATGAGCGAGAGTGTCAGAAATATTGAATCTTTCGGCAATAGCTGCAGTACTTTGATCCAGGTGTTTAAATTCATTTAGAATAAGAAATGGAGTGATGGTTGTAGAATGAGCATATCTATCCAAAAAAGGAAATGAATCATTCATATATAAATTACACTCATCACAATGCCACTTACGTTGTTTAACAATCATATAAAATTTAGTGGAATCCTGAAGAACGGGA
>NZ_QRVI01000029.1:0-23666 GCF_003458715.1 Eubacterium sp. AF22-8LB | reverse complement strand
TTTCGGCAATAGCTGCAGTACTTTGATCCAGGTGTTTAAATTCATTTAGAATAAGAAATGGAGTGATGGTTGTAGAATGAGCATATCTATCCAAAAAAGGAAATGAATCATTCATATATAAATTACACTCATCACAATGCCACTTACGTTGTTTAACAATCATATAAAATTTAGTGGAATCCTGAAGAACGGGATGATTAAGCTTACGAGTATAGAAACCTTTAGAATGCATTCTTGAACCACATCTAGGACAATACATAGGTTCCAACTTCTTCTGGATGTGTATATATTTATTTTCATCAATCAATTCGACATCAGTAATAATAAAAGAGTCATCATCTTGAATATCAAGTACAGCTAATAGTTTTGAAATAGAAATATTTTCGTTATTGTTCATTTATATACCTCCTGGTTGAAGACAATGAACATAACGAAATAATTATAAACGGTTATATCAGACATAAAAAAAGAAAATGAATAAGGGATGAAATAATCACATTTCATAGACCCCTAGATTCATTTCTCTTTATTGTCCCCCAGATTGCCCCCTAAATTCGAGACCCCTAGAAAATTTGGATACCCCTTGGAAAATCCAAGGGTTTTTCTTTTTAAATGGCGCAAGATAGTGTATAATTGTTTTGATAATTCAATAAGGAGCAATATTTATGTATAAACGTGTTTTATTAAAATTAAGTGGAGAAGCTTTATCTAGTCCTGAAGCTGCTTTTGATCCCGAAATCTTAAGAAGATTGGCTAAAGAATTAAAAGAAGTACAAAAATTAGGAGTTGAACTTGCAATCGTTGTAGGTGGAGGAAACTTCATTCGCGGTAAAATGATGGCTGAAATGGGAATGAACCGTGCACAAGCAGACTATATGGGAATGTTAGGTACAGTAATTAATGCATTGGCTGTACAAAATGCATTAGAGCAGGAAGGTGTGCAAACACGTGTTCAGACAGCTGTTGAAATGCAAAAAGTTGCGGAACCATTTATTTTAAGACGTGCATTACGTCATTTAGAAAAGGGTAGAATTGTTATCTTTGGTGCTGGAACAGGTTCTCCATACTTCTCAACAGATACAACTGCTGCATTACGTGCTTCTGAAATTGATGCAGATGTAATTTTGATGGCTAAGAACGGTGTTGATGGAGTTTATGATTCGGATCCTAAGAAGAATCCAAATGCAAAAAAATATGATACACTAAATTATATGGATGTACTAAACAAAGGTTTACAGGTTATGGATTCTACAGCTATTAGTATGTGTATGGATAATGATATTGATTTAGTTGTATTCAATATGAATGAACCAGGTAACATTGTTAAGGCTGTTCGCCGTGAAGTAAATGGTACTACAATCACTAAAAAGAAATAAGGAGAAAAATCATGAGTGAAATTTTATTAAATGCAGAAGAAAAAATGATGGGGATTATTGATAATCTTGAATCAAATCTTCGTCAAATTCGTACAGGTCGTGCTAGCGGACAAATGTTAGAACGTGTACAAGTTGAATATTACGGGGCAATGACACCAATCAATCAGATGGCTCAAATCTCAGTTGTAGAAGGAACACAACTAGTTATTAAGCCTTATGATCGTTCTATTATTAAAGATATTGCACATGCAATTCAAGCAGCTAATTTAGGATTGAATCCTCAAGCAGAAGCAGATGTCATTCGTATTCAAGTTCCTCAATTAACAGAAGATCGTCGTAAAGAATTAGCAAAAGATGCACAAAAATATGGTGAAGAAGCTAAAATTGCTGTTCGTAATGTACGTCGTGATGCAAATGATGCAATTAAAAAAGACAAAGAACTTCCTGAAGATGAACAAAAACAAACTTTAGAAGAATCACAAAAATTAACAGATAAATATATTAAAGAAATTGATTCAATTTGTGAAGCAAAGAAAAAAGAAATATTAAATGTCTAAGTCCAAACTCATTTGGACTTTTTTAAAAAGGAGGTTTTTTATGGCACCAAAAACAGTAGCTATCATCATGGATGGGAATGGTCGCTGGGCAAAAAAAAGAGGTTTACCAAGAACAGCTGGTCATAAAAAAGGTGCGGATACAATTCGTACTGTAGCTTTAGCTGCTCAGGACATGGGAATTCAAAAATTGATTTTATACGCATTCTCGACAGAGAATTGGAAACGTCCAGAAGATGAGGTTTCATATTTATGTAAATTACCTGGTTTGTTTTTTAATAAATTTATTAATGAATTAATGGAAAAAAACATTCGCGTAACATTTGCGGGAGAATTAGAACGTTTTCCAGATGCAACACAAGAAGTTATCAACAAAGCAGTAAATCAAACAAAGAATAATACAGGATTGGAATTATGTATAGCTATTAATTATGGTTCTCGAAGAGAAATGCTTTTGGGTATGAAACAATATGCAGATGAAGTGGCTTCGGGTAAACGTGAAAATGATTTGACAGAAGAAGAATTTTCAAAATATTTGTTTGTACCAGAAGATATTGATTTAATGATTCGTACTAGCGGTGAGCTTCGTATCTCAAACTACTTGCTATGGCAGCTTGCTTATGCAGAGTTGATATTTACACCAGTTGCATGGCCTGACTTTGATGAAAAAGCATTAAAAGATTGTTTAGATGAATTCGCATCTAGAGATCGAAGATTCGGAGGCTTAACATCATGAAACAAAGAATAATTACCGCAATTGGAATTATTCTTGTAGTAGCACTTCCTGTTGCGCTTGGAGGATATTGGCTAGAAGCATTAGCTTTATTTATTGTATGCTCAGGAGCCTATGAATGGATGCATATTCAACCAGGCTTTAAGAAATGGCCAAAATATATTTTGCCTTTAAGTGCCTTGGCAGTTATTTTAACGCGCTACTTACCTGAGGAATATTTTCTTGTTGTTATGACATTGATTGTTGTATTTTTGTGGAGTTTGGTTGTTTTTGTAGAAGAATTCTCAATTATAGATGCTTTTACATGCATTTCCTATGTCGTGATTTTTTCGCTTGTATATCATGCGGTAGGACAGATTTCAGGACAACATCAGTATTTATGGACCATAGTATTTGCAACATATGGAAGTGATACAGGTGCATACTTCGTAGGACGTGCTATTGGCAAACATAAAATGAATCCAAGAATCTCTCCTAAGAAAAGCTGGGAAGGCTTTGTTGGAGGAATTGTGTTTGGATTTATTTTGAGCTTTGTAGTGAGCTTTGGCTATGCATCCAATTTGAACATAGTTTTAAATACATTATTATGTTTAATATGCCCAATTACTGCTGAATTAGGTGATTTGTGCTTTAGTGCTATAAAAAGACACTTTGAGGTCAAAGATTTCTCAAATCTATTACCAGGACATGGTGGTGTATTAGATCGTGTCGATTCGCTTTTACTAAATATCATGATATTTAGCGTATTGTATACGATTGTTCTCTAAGGAGGATTTTGATGGATTTTATTATTGGTATAATCGCCTTTGTAGTCATGCTAAGTGTTATTGTTATTTTACATGAATTAGGACACTTTTTAGTAGCACGACACTTTGGTGTCTATTGTAAGGAGTTTTCGATTGGGATGGGTCCTTGCCTCTATCAAAAGAAAGGCAAAGAAACTGACTTTTCAATCCGTGCAATACCATTTGGTGGGTATGTTATGATGGCTGGTGAAGAAGATGGCTCGCAAAGTGATGAGGATAGCTGGCTTAAGGATATTCCCAATGAAAGACGCTTAAATGGTATCGCAAAATGGAAACAAGTTTGTGTTATGATTGCAGGTATTGTGATGAATGTGCTATTGGCATGGATTATCTATATGGGTGTAGCTTTGGCTCAAGGATATGTGGTTGAAGACGCAAAACCAATTGTTTATGTTGTACAGGAAGATTCAGTAGCACAAAAGGCTGGACTTGAAAAAGATGATCACATTATTAAAGTCGAAAGTAAAGATGGAAAAAGTATTAAACCTAAAACGCAATACGAGATTTTGGAGTTTATCCAATACCACCATGATACTTTAACTTTAACAGTGAAGCGAAATGACATAACTTTTAAAACGACATTAAAACCATCTTATGATAAGGAAATGGAAGGCTATACGATTGGTTATAAGGCCATTGCATACGCAAAGAAAATTCCTTGGTATCAATCTTTATGGGTTGGATGTCAAAATACGTGGGAAAGTGCAACAATGATTTTTCAGTCCTTAAATATGATTATTCATGGACAAGGATTAGAAAATTTATCAGGACCTGTTGGAATTTTAAATGTAACAAGTAAGTCAGTCCAATATGGATTGGATACATATTTTAGCTTATTTGCGATGATATCGTTAAATATCGGTATTTTTAATGCTCTTCCTATACCAGCATTAGATGGAGGAAGAATCCTTATTTTATTGATTGAGAAAATAATTGGGCGTAAGGTCTCTACAAAAGTTGTAGAAAACATCATTATGGCAAGCTTTGTATTATTGATGTTGTTATTTCTATATGCAACTTATAATGATATTGTTCGTTTATTTTAAAAAAGAAACCTATATTTTGGATTTTACCAAGATATAGGTTTTTGTTTTGTTACATGAAATATAGAATTGCGATCATATGACAAATACTTGCAAGTATAATAAAGATATGCCATACAAAATGGAAGAATTTTTTTTGTGGTTTAGAATAGAAAAAAGTTCCTATTGTGTACATCACACCACCTAAGGCAATCAATATAATAAATATGGGTTTAGTTTCACGAATCAATGTAGGTAAAATAAAGATAGCTAACCATCCCATAATCATATAGATTGTCATTGAAAGTTTAGGATAGCTTTTGGTGGCAATAGACTTTAATAAAATTCCAGCAATGACCATAACCCATTCGATAGCTAAAATTACATATCCTTTCCAATTATTCATTAGCTGCAAACAAATAGGGGTATAGGTACCAGCAATAGCCAACAGGATCATAATGTGATCGAGTTTTCTAAATACATATTTGTGTGTTGTTTCATGCGGCATGCTGTGGTAAAGACATGAGCCACAAAACATGAAGAGCAGACATATTAGAAATACGGCTGTTCCTAACGTTTCTATAGCTCCACCTCGTAAATAGGCACGGACACTGTAGTAAGGTAATGAGAATAGAATAAGAATTCCCATAACGCCATGCGTAATACAATTCCCAACTTCTTCACCAAAACAAAGCGGATAAACATATCGCATACTATCTTTCTTGTTCATACACACACTATAACATAATAATCAATAATACACAAACTAGAAATAAAAACTAGATATATTTTATGTGATTTTTTTGATACAATAGTTTAGTTAGAGTGGAGGGTCTTGATGTTTTTAAAACGTATTGAATTACAAGGCTTTAAAAGCTTTGCGGACAAAACAGTGATTCAATTTGATCAAGATATTACAGGCATTGTAGGACCAAATGGATGCGGTAAAAGTAACGTAAATGATGCGATTCGTTGGGTACTAGGGGAACAAAGTGTAAAATCACTTCGTTCGGGTTCAAATATGTCAGATATTATCTTCTCCGGAAGTGAATATAGAAAACCTGTCAATATGGCACGAGTCACATTAGTGTTTGATAATTCAGGACGAGTATTTGATTCGGATTTTGATGAAATTGAAATCACAAGACAAATATTACGTGCTAATAATGAAGCAAGTTATTTTATTAATAAAACACCTTGTCGATTAAAAGATATTAATGATTTAGTCATGGATACAGGATTAGGAAAAGATTCCTTAAGTATTATCACACAGGGAAATATTTCTTCATTTGCGGATGCTAAGCCTGAAGAAAGGCGTTCCTTGTTTGAAGAAGCAGCAGGGGTCGCAAAATACAAAAAGAGAAAAAAGGTATCATTGTCTAAACTAGAGCAAACAAAGGAAAACCTGGATCGCTTGCAGGATATTCTAGATGAGCTTGAAAGACAAATTGGGCCTTTGGAAAAACAGGCAAAAAAAGCTGAAAAGTATATTGCCTTAAGAGAAAAGCTATCGAAAATTGAAATTAGTGTATTAGTCGAGGATATTGATCAGTACAATGAAAAAATCAATCAAATCAATAAAGAATTGTTTGATATACAGGCAATGCACACTTCTGAAAATGCTGAGCTTTTAAAACAGGAAAATCGTCTAGAAAGTATACGAAAAGAGATGTATGCTCTTGATAAACAGATCAATGAGCTGCAAGGGAAATATACAAAAGCGATGGAAGAAAACTACCAACTGGAACGACGTAAAATTGAACAAGATGAAAAGCGTAAATACATGTTAAAGGTAGCAGATAAAAAAGAACGCCAAAAAGAATTGCAGGCAATGCTAGAGGAAGCACGATTCGAATCGCAGGATCGTCATGAACGTTTAATGCAGACACAACAGGATTTGAATAATCGTCGAAATATTGTGAATGATTTAAAAACGAAAATTTCCAAAGCTCGTTATGAATCGGATCAGGCAAATAATATTTTGACACAGCTACAAAATCGTAGACAAGTATTGGAAAATATGATGAAACAGCCATTTGCACATCAACAAGGCGTTCGTTCGATTATGCAGGCAAAAAATTCTTTATCAGGTGTTTATGGGGTTGTCAGTGAATTATTGATTGCTCACGCGGATAAAGCTTTAGCTGTTAATGCCGCACTAGGCGGAAGTATCTATCAAATCATCACAAAGAATGAAGCAGATGCTCGAAATGCGATTTCATTTTTAAAACGTAATCGAAGCGGTCGTGCAACATTTTTACCACTAAGTGTGTGTCATCCAAGAAAAATGAATGAACAAGTTATAACCATTGCATCTACAAGTCCAGGCTTTTTGGGCTTTGCGAGTGAATGCGTTGATTGTGAAGCTATCTTTGATCCGGTAAAAGAACGTTTATTAGGCAATGTCTTAGTTGTAGACACTTTACAGAATGCGAATGAAGCAGCTAAACGATTACGATATGCATATAAAATTGTTACACTAGATGGGGATATCGTACATACGGGTGGATCTATGACAGGTGGTGTTACAAAGAACCAGAGTACCCCTGTGACAATGCGTCAAGAATTAGATACCATCAATTCCAAAATTGAAGGTCAAAAAATTAAGACTGAAAATTGTATCAATGAAACAGATATATTAGCTGGTAAGCTTCAAAAAGAGAACGATGCGATTGTAACGTTGCAGATTGAATTGGCTAAATTGGAAAATATTTACGCTACAAAGAAGGCTAAGTATGATTCAATTTTAGCTGAATACCAAGAATTGGGTATAGATATCGAAGAAAATAAAGAATTAGCCCAAGATGATCTAGTTGTACAAATGTCTAAAATGCATGCAGTGTTAGATTCATTGTCTTTGGAAATTCAAAGCTTGCGCCAATCTCGTTTTGATAAAGGAAATGAAGCAGAGCAACTTGAAAATCAAATTCGTCTTGTTCGAAGAGAAATGAATTCTAAACAAAGTCAGATTCATAATTATGAAATGGAAATTGTGAAGATTAAAACACAATTAGAAAATGCATTAAATCGTTTAAATACAGATTATGAAATGACATATGAGTATGCGTTAACAAAAAAAGAAGATGTTGAAATTGACAGCGCAAAAGAAGAAGTAATTCAATTGCGACAAGCAATATCCCGTTTAGGGAATGTAAACTTAGATGCACCAAATGAATATAAAGAAGTAAAAGAACGTTTTGATTTTATGACAAGCCAAAAAGAAGATCTAGAAAAGGCGAGTCAACAAATCTTGGCTGCGATTGATGAGATGGATAAAACAATGGTCAGTCAATTTACGGATATGTTTAATAAAATCAATGCTGAATTGGATGGTGTCTTTAAATCCATGTTTGGTGGTGGGCGTGCAAGCCTTTCAATGGTGGATCCAGACGATGTATTAAATACGGGAATCGATATTGATGTGCAGCCTCCAGGAAAAATGGTAAAGAATATCCAAACCTTCTCTGGTGGAGAAAAGGCTTTGATTGCGATCAGTGTATTATTTGCGATTCTAAAGGCTCGTACGATGCCATTATGTATTTTTGATGAGGTTGAGGCAGCCTTAGATCAGGCTAACGTTGAAAGATTCGCAAGATATCTATCTCATTATCGTGGACAATCTCAATTTATAGCCGTTACACACAGACCAGGAACTATGGAGCAGTGTGATACGTTATATGGGGTTACGATGCAAAAAGATGGTGTAAGTAAAGTATTAAAAGTGCAACTAAAGGATGCAGTACATATAGCTAAGGAGGAAGCGTAATGTCTATCTTTTCAAAAATTAAAGAAGCTTTTGTGAAAAGCGAAGATAAAGATAAATATTTATCTGGACTTGATCGATCTAAAAAAAGCTTTGGCGATCGTATGCGTGCTTTATCCAATAATTTTCACGGAATTGATGATGATTTATTAGAACAAATCATGGTTATTCTGCTTGAAAGTGATGTGGGAATTCATACAGCCCAAAAAATCGTAGATGCGTTTGAATCAAATGGAAAACATGTGAAAGAATATGATTCTATGTTAGATTATTTGATTTCAATTCTTTATGATTTTTATGATGAAGCAAATGACGAACCGATTAAAATGAATGAAGAAGGTCCAACTGTTATTTTAATGGTAGGGGTTAATGGTAGTGGTAAAACGACTACAAGTGCAAAATTGATTCAATATTATAAAGAACAAGGAAAGAAAGTAGCTGTAGCCGCTGCTGATACTTTCCGTGCTGGAGCTATCGATCAAATCGATACTTGGGCAACACGCTTAGGAGTTCATTGTGTAAAAGGAAAAATGAATCAAGATCCAAGTTCTGTGTTAGTGGATGCTTGTCGTTATGCCAAAGAAAACGATGTGGATATTTTAATTTGTGATACAGCAGGTCGTCTACAAAATAAAACAAATTTGATGAATGAATTAAGTAAGATGCACCGTGTTGTACAAAGAGAAATTGAAGGGGCACCACAAGAAGTCTGGCTAGTTTTAGATGCGACGACAGGACAAAATGGTATTTCGCAGGCTAAGGTGTTCCTAGAAGCTACTGATGTAACGGGTATTGTCTTAACGAAGATGGATGGTACGGCAAAAGGTGGAGTTGTGCTAGCAATTCGTGATTTATTACACTTGCCAGTTCGTTTCTTAGGATTGGGTGAAAAGCCAGCGGATTTAAGACCATTTGACATCAATGCCTTCTTGATGGGAATCACAAAGGGTATGGAAGAATAATGATTTCAAAGTTAGATGCGAACGATTTATTAGATGTATATGGTGGATTATTGACACAACGTCAAAGAGAGATATTAGGCCTTTACTACGAGGAAGATTTCTCTTATACTGAAATAAGTGAGGAACTAGAGATTTCTCGTGCAGCAGCGATGGATTCCGTTCATCGTGCTACGAAATTACTGGAAAAATATGAAGCAGCGATAGGGTATGTCGCTAAGAAAAAATTATTAGATTCATGGATTTTACAACATGAAGATGTTGAACAAATCGAAATATTAAAAGAAATTTTTTAGGAGGATCAAAAAATGTCGATTGTTATGAGTGTTAATGCAGGAAGTTCATCTTTGAAATTCCAAGTTTTCAAAATGCCAGAAGAAGAAGTTCTAGCACAAGGAAATGTTGAACGTATTGGTTTGAACGATTCTATTTTTGGAATGAAAGCCAATGGAGAAAAGATCGAAGAAATCTTAGATATTAAGGATCATGCAGTAGCTGTAAAAAAATTAATGGAAGCTTTGATTGAACACAAAGTTGTTGAAAGCTTAGAAGATATCAAAGCAATTGGTCACCGTGTTGTTCATGGTGGAGAATACTTCTCTCATTCAGTACCTGTAGATGCTGAGGTTGAAGCTAAAGTAGAAGAATTATGTGCATTAGCTCCACTACACAACCCAGCTGCATTAGTTGGATACCGTTCATTTAGAGATGCTTTGCCAGAATGTAAACACACATTCGTATTTGATACAGCATTCCACCAAAGTATGCCAGAAGAAAACTACATTTTCCCATTACCATATGAATATTACACAAACGATAAAGTACGTCGTTATGGTGCTCACGGAACTAGCCATGAATATTTGACAAAACGTTTGGCTGAGCTTCAAGGAAAAACACAAGAAGAAATGAATATCATCACTTGTCACTTAGGAAATGGTGCAAGTATTACAGCTGTTAAAAATGGTAAATCTTATAAAACATCAATGGGATTCACACCTCTTGGAGGAATTATGATGGGAACTCGTTGTGGAGATATTGATCCTGCTATCGTACCATTCTTAGAAAATAAATATGGATATACACCAGATGAAATGGATACAATCATGAACAAAAAATCTGGTATGTTAGGTGTAAGTGGAATCTCTAGTGATGGACGTGATATTGAAGCTGCTATCAAAGAAGGAAATCCACGTGCAATCTTAACACAAAATGTATATGTAAACCGTATTGTTGAAGTTGTATCAGGATACTTCGGATTAATGGGTGGTGCTGATGCAATCGTATTTGCCGGAGGAATCGGTGAAAATGACTGTGCAATGCGTCAAAGAATTTGTGATGGATTATCCGCATTTGGTGTTGTAGTAAAACCAGAAGACAATGATGGAGTTCGTGGTGTTGAAAAATTATTGAGTGCTCCTGAATCAAAAATGCAAGTTTGGTTATTACCTACAAATGAAGAATTAGTCATTGCACGTGATGCCTATAAGGATTTGATGGCAAATGCCTAACAATATTTTAGAGAGTGTAAAAAATTTTAATACGATTACCATTTTTAGACATGTTTTCGCGGATATGGATGCGATTGGTTCACAATTTGGATTAAAGTACTATTTAGAAAGTGCTTATCCAGATAAAAAAATCTATTGTCTAGGAAGTGATTGTCCAGTTTCACAAAGAAATAATGTGCATATGGATGTAATTGATGATGAGGTTGTAGCTTCAAGCTTAGCTATTGTTTTAGATACATCAAATGCAGCACGTATCGATGATGAAAGGTATCAATTAGCTAAAAAGTCAATTCGTATTGATCATCATGTACAAGTAGAAACGATTTGTGATGAAGAATGGATCGATGATAAGGCAAGTGCCACATGTGAATTGTTAGCGTTGTATTTTCAAGAAAAAAAAGTTGATATTCCAGTTGAAAGTGCTTTAATGCTTTATTTAGGCTTAACCGCAGACAATATTCGCTTCACGACAAACAATGTGCGCCCAGCAACATTTGATGCAGCCAAGTATTTATTTGAACAAGGTGTCGATGTTACGAAGGTTGAACAACTAAATTTTTCAAAATCAATGAATGATTATAAGTATGAAACGGTTGTCCGTAATCATACCATTCTAAAAAATAAGTTCTTTTATTCCATTTTAGAATGTGAAGATTATGAAAATTTAGGCTTAAGCTTTACAGATGCTAAAGATAAAGTCTATTGTTTAGCTGGTATTGAAAGTGTTGAAATGTGGGCATTATTTACACGAATGGAAGATCGTGAACATTACAGTGCTTCATTACGCTCAAGAAATATTCCTATACGAGATGTAGCTATGCAATTTGGTGGCGGTGGTCATGAGTGTGCAAGTGGTATCAAAAATTTGTCTCGTGAACAAGTCGAAGAAGTTATTGAAATTTTATCAAAACGAGAGGTAGCTTAATAAGCAGCTATCTCTTTTTCTTATGGTATAATATCTAAAAAGAAAGGTGGGATACTATGGTTCATTTGCATATGCGAAGTTCATATTCTTTGCTTGAATCTCCAATTCGGTTAGAAAATATGATTCTTCATCAAAAACAACTTGGATTCAATCATGTATGCTTAACGGATCATAATGTTATGTATGGAACGATGGAGTTTTATCAATTGTGTAAAAAACATAATATGCATCCCATTATCGGGCTAGAAGTCGACTCCGTCTATAAAGAGGAACCATTTCATTTTATTCTACTTGCCAAGAATGATCGTGGTTTACAAAATTTATATCGCTTAACATCGATTATAAAGGAAAGTATAGCTTTTGAAGAAGTTGTAAACTATGCAACAGATTGTGTTGTATTAACATCAAGTGATGGTAAAGATATGTTCAGTGCATATATTGAACATCAAGATTTAGAAAAATTAAACGCATTTGTTGAACTATGTAAAAATTCTTTTTCAGACTTCTATGTTTCTGTGTCAATGAATGATTCAGGTAAAAAAAGAGTCGATAATAAAATTCTAAAACAACTTGATTGTAAACGCGTGGCTATATCCCGAATTCTATATGAGAATAGTGAGGATGTGAAAACTCTACAAGTATTAAGAGCGATTGCCAAACAATCCAATATTGAAAATCAAGGATTGGATGTACAATTTCAACGATATTTAAGAAGTCCGCAGGAAATGGAAGCGTTGTATGATGAAAGTGATTTATTGGCTACGGAAGAAATCGCTGGAATGTGTAATGTACAAATGGCATTTCAAAAATCTAAGCTTCCTGTATTTAAAAATAAACTTCATATTGATTCAAGAGACTACTTGATTAAACTTTGTAAGAAGGGATTGGAAAAACGTTTAAATGGAAATCGAAATGCTACTTATATGAATCGTTTAGAATATGAATTAAGCGTTATTGTAAGTATGGGATTTACAGATTATTTTCTGATTGTATGGGATTTTATTCGATACGCTAGAAGTCAAGATATCTTTGTAGGTCCAGGACGTGGAAGTGCAGCTGGTTCTTTAGTTGCTTATTGTTTAGGTATTACGCATATTGATCCAATCCAAAACAATTTATTGTTTGAAAGATTTCTAAACCCATCACGTATATCTATGCCGGATATTGATACCGATTTTCCCGATGATCGAAGAGACGAAGTAATTCAATATGTGCGTGATTTGTATGGACATGACCATGTCAGTCATATTGTTACTTTTAATACGTTACAAGCTAAACAAGCCATTCGTGATGTAGGGCGTGTTATGAATATTCCAGCTCGAATTGTTGATGAGTTATCTAAAATGTTAAAAAATACACCGAAAATAACTTTATTGCAGGCATATAATGAAAATCCTGTTTTTAGAAAACGAATTGAATCGGATAAAAGATTAACGGATTTATTCCAAATGTGTATAAAGGTGGAAGGTTTACCACGTCATACCTCTTTACATGCTGCAGGCATTGTTCTTTCAGATCAGCCTATTGTGAATGTTTGTCCACTTGTTAGCGTAGATGGAAGCATTCAGGCAACACAGTTTACAGCAGAATATCTAGAAGATCTTGGCTTGATTAAAATGGATTTTTTAGGTATTCGTAATTTAACGACGATTTACGAAATTGTGACTAATTTAAAAACACAAAAACACATTTCTTTGGATATGATGAAAATCAATTTAAAGGATGCGAAAACATATCAATTGTTAGCAATGGGAAATACATTGGGAGTTTTCCAATTAGAGTCTTCAGGCATTACAGCTTTACTTCAAAAGATACAGCCAAATAAATTCGAAGATATAAGTGTTGTATTAGCTTTATATCGTCCAGGCGCTATGCAGCATATTGATACGTATATTGAAAGAAAAAAAGATCCTGCAAAGGTAGTATATCCACATCCTTTGTTAGAGCCTGTTTTAAAAGAAACCTATGGAATTATGATCTATCAGGAACAAGTAATGCAGACGGCACAAGTCATTGGTGGATTTAGCCTTGCACAGGCGGATACACTTCGTAAGGCGATGTCAAAGAAGAAATTAGATGTTATGCAGAACTTAAAAGAACAGTTTATTTTAGGGGCTCGAAAGAAACGAATCCAGGATTCTGTTTCTAAAGAAATTTTTTCTATTATGGAGCAGTTTGCAGGCTACGGATTCAATAAATCACATAGCTATGCTTATAGTTTAGTAGCCTATCAAATGGCTTACTTAAAGGCAAATTATCCATTGTACTTCTATCAGAGTCTATTGAATAGTGTTATAGGATCTGGCATAAAAACATCGCAATATATATATGAATGTAAACGAAGAAATATTGCTGTGAATGGCTGTGACATCAATTTATCGAAGGAGTATTATGAAATTGAAAATAATTCAATTCGTATGCCTTTACAAGTATTAAAAGGGGTAGGAAAGACAATTTATCCTACTATTTTAGAACATGCCCCTTATACAGATCTCTTTGATTTTCTCGCAAAGGCAAGCATGTATAAGATTAATGAATCTACAATACGTATTTTAATTGATGGTGGCGCACTTGATTGCTTTGGTTATAATCGAGCAACATTGAATGAAAATTTAAGAAAGCTTTTAGATTATGTAAATATTGTACGAATTGAAGATCCAAATGATTTAAGATTTGACTTCAGTATTGTTTCTCGTCCGGGAATTCAAAGAATGAAAGAGAATCCACTTCAGAAAGCGCAAAAAGAACAATATGTGTATGGTTTTTATGTCAGTGAACATCCCGTACAATCATTACGCATTCATAAGTATCCTAATTGTATACCATTATTAAATGCGGTTAACCAAGATGGATTTATGAATATTTTGGTTCGCGTGGCTTCGTTTAGAACTCATAAGACAAAAAAAGGGGACTGGATGTGTTTTATGAGTGTAGAGGACGAGGCTGGTAAAATGGATGCCGTTATTATGCCGCGTTTATATGCGCAACAAAAAGAAAATATTCAAAAAGATCGGATTTGTTTGATCCAAGGGAAAAAAGATCGACCAACATCGATTGTTGTGAATAAGATAGAATGGATAGAGGTGTAAAAATGATCACAAAACGCAATGATTTATTATCTCAAAAAGTTATTCAAGGCTTAAAAAATAGACATATGAACGGTTATTATGTTCACACGAAACAGGAAGCCTTTGATTTAGTATTTGAACTTATGAAATCAGATTCAAGTGTTGGCTGGGGAGGCTCAGATACAATCAATTCATTAGGTATCAAGGAAGAACTATATAAAAGAGATTTCAAAGTGATTGATCGTGATAAGGTAAAGGATGCGGATGAAAAGTACAATATTGAAAGAGAAACTTTTTATGCAGACTACTATTTAATGAGCACAAATGCAATCACAGAAGATGGTATTTTAGTAAATATGGATGGACATTGTAATCGTGTTGCTTGTCTATGCTTTGGTCCTAAACAAGTCATTATGGTGGTAGGAATGAATAAAGTGACAAAGGATATTGATAGTGCTATTTCTAGATTGAGAAATGTAGCAGCTCCAATTAATAACCAACGCTTTGGTGGAAACAGACCTTGTCAAGTAACAGGTAGCTGTGCAAATTGTTTAGCGCAAGGCTGTATATGCGATCAATTGGTCATCACAAGAAACAGCATGGACCCAGATCGTATTCATGTCATATTAGTAGATGAAGTACTTGGATATTAATAAGAATGGCTAGAGATGTTTAGCCATTTTTTTTTACTTAGAAGTACATATTTTAATATATGTATAATAAACATAATGAATTCCTTGCATTATTTGTTGTTTCATGTTTTAATCTTTATGCGTAAAAAATTATCCAGAGTTGAAGTAGAGAGTTAGCTCGTTGACTTCACGCCAACCTGACAATATGTTAAGGTGGTCCTGCTAACAACGATAAGAAGTATAGAAATCTGTAACATACTTCTTAAAGTATGTTTTTTTTATGGATAAGAGGAAAAGGAGACAAAATGAAAGATTATATTTTTACAAGTGAAAGTGTTACTGAAGGTCATCCAGATAAAATCTGTGACCAAATTGCCGATGCAATCGTAGATGCTGCATTAGCACAAGATCCATATTCAAATATGGCTGTTGAATGTACTATTAAAGATGATTTTGTATTAATTTACGGTGAATGTAATACAAAGGCTGAATTGGACTATGAAACAATCGCATTGAATGAAATCAAACGTATTGGATATACAGAAGAATATCATGTACATACAGTTGTTAACCAACAAAGCCCTGAAATCCACAATGCGGTAAACCGTGACGAAGTATGTGCAGGTGACCAGGGTATTATGTTCGGATATGCATGTGATGAAAATGATGAGTATATGCCACTAACAATCTATTATGCACACCTTTTAGCTCGTCAATTGACAAAAGTAAGAAGACAACACCCGGATTTATTAAAACCAGATGGAAAAACACAGGTATCTGTTGAATATGAAAATGATGAAATTAAACGTATTGATACAATCGTTGTTTCAACTCAACATTCAAAAGATATTACACAAGAAGAAATTAAAGAATTGATTATGAATGAAGTCATCAAACCTTGTATTGATGAAAAGTATTTAGATGAAAACACTAAATATTTCATCAACCCATCTGGAAGCTTCGTTGTAGGTGGATCATGGGGAGATTCTGGAACGACAGGACGTAAAATCGTATGTGATACATATGGTGGACGTGGACGTATTGGAGGAGGATGCTTCTCTAGTAAAGATCCAACTAAGGTAGACCGTAGTGCTGCTTACTATTCTCGTTATGTAGCTAAAAACATTGTTGCGAATGGATTAGCTCGTCGTTGTGAAGTCGAAGTTGCGTACGCAATTGGTAAAGCACAACCTGTATCATTATGTGTAGATACTTTTGGAACTGGTAAATTTGATGATGAAAAACTATTAGAAATCGTTAAGAAAAACTTCAATTTCGAAGTTGGAAATATCATTTCAGAATTGGATTTAAGAAAGCCAGTTTACCACAAGACGTCATGTTATGGACACTTTGGTGATCCTCAATTTACTTGGGAAAAGGTTAAAAAATTAGAATATTAATCGTCAAGAACTACAAATTTTGTAGTTCTTTTTTCAATTAAAAAGTACAAATAAATGGGACAGACTTGTTAATAATGACAAATTAAAACAAATTAATATGTTAAATTGTGGGAAATACGGGTATTCTTTTGACACTTTAGCGTAAATAGTGTAGGCTCTTTAATTGTGTGAAGCACGAGGAGGCCCATAACTATGAAAAAATTAGTCCAAGCAGTCGCAAGTTTAATTATTGCTACATCTAGCTTTGCAGGTGTAACAACTATTTCAGCAAAAGAAAACACACAAGCTTATAAAGTTGAATATCAAGATGCAGATTCAATTCAGTCTGTATTTTCAAAAGAATTGCATAAAAAATATGCGAATGTTAAATTCAAAAAGAAAACAAAAAATGTATCTGTATATGAATCAAAAAATTTTAAAGTTACAGTTACAGATTTAGATATTGATCAAGTTGGTAAACAAACTATTTCAATTGAAGGACAAAATAAAAAAACATATGCAAAGAAAAATGCAAAAGTAAATGTTAAAGTTCAAGATACAACAGCTCCTGTAATCACTTGTGAAGATTCTATCACAATTGCTCAAAATGAGAAATTTGATATCAACAACTATGTTTCATTAAATGAAGAAGGTACTGTTGAATTAAATAAAACAGTGGATACAAGTAATGTTGGATCCATTACAACAACAATTCAAGCGAAAGATAAAGCTGGAAATGTTAGTAAAAAGGACGTTACAATCAATGTAGAAAAAGATTTCTATCAAAGAATTGCAGATGCAGCATTAGCACAGGTTGGTGTGAATCAAGATTGTACAATGTTAGTAACCAATTCATTAGCTGCTGTAGGAATCAATTTCCACGGAGCACCTACAGCTTATTTAAGCTTAGGTGAATTAACAAACAATCCAGTTCCAGGTGATATTTGTGTATACCAAGGACATGTTGCCATTTATATCGGAAATGGACAAGCGGTACATGGAGGATGGAACGGTTGTCAAACCACTGTATATTCAGTTCAATGCGCAAACCCATTAATTGGATATGTTCATGTAAGTCGATAAAGCGAGATATTTTGTCTGAAAAGTAACTGAAAAAAATTTTAGGTGGTTTTGTACAAAAAATGAACAAAACCCCCATGTAAACTTAATTTCAAAAAATGGAGAATTTTGGAAAAAATGAACAAAACCCCCATGATAACTTAAGTTTAAAATTCGGGCAAAAATTGTTAAAATGAACAAAACCCACAAAAAAAGTATGAGTTCAAGAAGAATTCATACTCTTTTTTTGCTTACAATAGGATAGGAGTTTCATGCATTCTCAGACCGCTGCAGTATGTACAGGAAGTCATTCCACGGTTATGCTTTTCTACTCATATATTCACGCTGAGCAAATATTTACGACTAAATCTGTAACAATATTTTATACTGTGGCTCTATGTTTTTCTGCTTTTGATGTATACTATAATTAGTTTGATGGAAAGAGAGATGATTATAATGATCAAAACTAAATTGAATTTAGGTCCAGATGAATTTAAAGTGATAAGAGAAATCAGTTTTGCTCGCCCAAGCATTAAAAAGAATAGAAAGATATTACAAATAGTTTGTGTTATTGGAGCATTTATTATGGGGATTGATACGCTAACATCCTTTTTAGATCATTCGATAGGAAATGCACTAATTTCACTAGCTTGTTTAATAGCTTTTATTTGGTGTGCAAAAGTAGGTCTATATTATGAACAGGATTTAATTTTTAAAATAATTCAAAATAAATCCCTAGATAATTTAAAAAATGGAACAATTGAGTATATATTTGATTCAGATGGAGTTACAACAATATCTGAACTTGAGTATGTTACAAGTAAATATAAATGGGACGCATTTCAATGGTGGTGTGTGTTTAAAAATTATATTTATTTACAAACCTCTACTAAAAAAATAGTATTGGTGAAAAAAAGCAATTTAACTCCAGAAGATTATGAGAGCTTAATTTCACTTTTGAGCACTCATGTTCAGCAAAAAGAAATATGCCATTAATTTTGGATATGGAAAGTTTCTATTAAAGAACTCTTGATAAGCAGTGTACGAAAGTCATTTGAAACGATGAATAAAGGGCATCTGACTATTTAGTGATTTTGTTGTTTCATAGATAAAATAGAAGTATGATTTCAAGCTTAGACATACTTCTTTTACTTTTAAACTAGAGAAGTCTAAAGGTTTCTAGTGATGAGAGCTCAAGAAAAGTTTATACCTGCTTGGAGCGTGGCTGAATATAGGTTATCGCAATCTTTTAATTGGTAATGAATATCAAACGGTATTCTGTATTGCAAAGAATATGTTAAAAAAGCGTCTTTTATATACGGCAATCTTGTACGGCAATCTTGCGTGCTAAAAAACAGCTTATTTGAATCAGAAGACTTTGCTGGGACTATAGATATTTCTTTGCTTGAATTTCTTCACTTTGTACAAAACTCTTAGCACAAGAGGTTTTCCGCGCAAACAAAACGCCTGTATCTTTCCTCTATTCTAGCGTGTACAAAACACGACTATAAACCAATTATACTCTTAAATGTTTTGTCTAAAGGAAAGAATCGTGAACAAAACTCCTCACATACGATGAACATAGGCTCTACGCTGCTCCGAACATATTGTTTATTTCTTTTTACTTTCCTCATCTTTTTTCTTGTTTTAAAAAAACTATATTGAAATGTGAATTATGCCTATAAATAGTGTGCGTTAAAGATTTTAGAAGAAAAAACAGAATGATTTATGCAAAGATATTAGCTTGATATAAAAGGAAAATACTGAAATATTGGATTTAACATATCGTACAATAAAGCATAGATGTAACTGTTGACATTACAATAAACCCACCTTATAATTAGACTAAATCCGATAGGAAAGCGAGGAATGTTTATGCAGATTTCAAGCCGTTTTACAATCGCAGTTCATATATTTGCCTGTATAAATACTTTTGAAAATGATTTTAAAATAACAAGTGATTTTTTAGCGTCAAGTGTGAATGTCAATTCTGTAATCATTCGTAAAATATTATCGCAATTAAAATCAGCAGGTTTGGTAACCGTTCAGCGTGGTAGTGGTGGAGCAACAATTGCAAAAAAACTTGATGATATTAGTTTTCTTGACATATACCGTGCTGTAGATTGCGTTGAAAAAGGAGAATTGTTCCACTTTCATGAAAATCCAAATAGCAACTGTCCTGTTGGAAGAAACATTCACAATGTTCTAGATAGTAAACTAGAACAAGTACAAAGCGCTTTGGAAAATGAATTAAAAAAGATTACATTAGCTGATGTAATGAAAGATACGCAATACTATATCGCAAAAGAAAATAAGAAGTAATTTTTGACACTCTATATAAAATAGGCTATTCGTAAATGATTGCCCTTGTATATAGGGCGTTTTTTTATGCAGAAAAAAATTTTATAAAAATTTAGATGTAACCGTTGACGTTACAACGGAATGGGGTTATACTTTAGATGTAACCAATAAGGTTACAACAAAGGAGATCAATATTATGTCACTATTTTCAAAACTGTTCAACAAAAATTTAAAGGAGGAAACAAACATGACACAAATTGAAAAAGCATTAGAACTTATTAACACATTCGCAACAGGAGATACTAAAAAGGCTGAGGCACTTTTAGCTAAGGGATATATTCAGCATAACCTTTCCTATGGTACAGGTCGTGAAGCTTTTGTGGGAAGTGTTGCTTATCTTGCATCGGCTCCAGTAAAAACAACGGTAAAAAATATTCGTGCATTTGAAGATGGAGATAAAGTATTTCTTCATACAGTTTACAACTTCGCAGGAGCAGGCGAACAGGTTGCATTTGATATTTTCCGCTTTGATAGCGAAGGAAAAATTGCAGAACACTGGGATAATCTTGCAACAAAAGCTGAGCCAAATCCGTCTGGGCGTACACAGATTGACAATGTATCTGAAGTGACAGATTTAGATAAAACAGAAGAAAATCGTCAGATTGTCAAAGATTTCTTATATGATGTAATGCAAGGAAATAATGCTCAAAAAACACCAGAATACTTTGATGGTGATGTTTATATTCAACATAACACAGGTATTGCCGATGGTTTATCTGGACTTGGTGCAGCTTTAGAAGCTTTGGCAAAAGCAAATATTCAGATGATTTATACAACGGTTCATCAAGTATTGGCACAAGGAAATTATGTATTGGCTGTTAGTGAGGGAACATTTGGTGGTGCACCTACAAGCTACTATGATTTATGGCGAGTAGAAAACGGTAAGATTGCAGAACATTGGGACGTAATGGAAACAATCGCAGACAAATCCACTTGGAAAAATACAAACGGTAAATTTTAAGGAACACCAAAAGCAGAGTTAATAAAATAGCTCTGCTTATTCAATACATGGAGGCTAGAGTAATGAACACAAACACTTATTTAGATTTTTTAACAAATCAAATACATACGGTTATCATCGCAACAACAGACAATTTGCAAAATCCTTCGACATGTGCGATTGATATTATGGATTTTGATGAACAAGGTTTATATTTTCTAACAGCAAAAGGAAAAAGTTTTTATGAGCGATTAAAACAGAATGACACAATATCTTTGACAGGTCTACAGGGTAATACTACTCTTTCTAGCCAATCCGTCACGATACATGGAAAGGTAAAAGAAATAGGCTCATTTCGTTTATCAGCACTTTTTCAAAAAAATCCATATATGTATGATATGTATCCGACAAAAGAAAGTCGTATGGCTTTAACTGTTTTTCAAATATATCAAGGAAACGGAGAATTTTTTGATTTAAGTGTGCAACCGATTTTCAGAGAACGATTTTCTTTTGGAAGTTGCGAATCTAAAGGAGCAGGACTGTTCTACATCAATGATGACTGTAACAATTGCAAGAAGTGCATTTCTGTCTGTCCTCAAAAATGTATTGTCTATAAAAATAATAAAACGACTATTTTACAAAAACATTGTCTGCATTGCGGAAATTGCTACAATATTTGTCCTGTAAAAGCCGTTGAAAAGGAGTAATCACTATGACACAGGAAGAAAGATTGGATTATCTGATACACTATCTGTTAAGCGAAGATAAGCAATATCAAGATTTATCTGTTCCGAATAATGAAACAGATAAAAAAAGATTGTTACGATCGTTAATGAATGTTCGTCCACCGAAAAAAATTTCACAAGACTTTTTAAAGATACAGGATTTATATTTACAAGAAGAACTCAAAAAAAAGAGCATTACATCAATTGAAGACCTTATTCCTAAAAATCCGCAAATATATGTATGGAAAGGCGATATTACAAGTCTGAAAGTTGATGCCATTGTTAATGCCGCAAATAGTGCATTGCTAGGCTGTTTTGTCCCTTGTCATGGCTGTATTGACAATGCGATACATTCTTATGCAGGTATTCAGCTACGCTTGGAATGTCAGAATATCATGGAAAGACAGGGCACGCCAGAACTGATAGGAAAGGCTAAAATCACAAAAGGTTATAATCTTCCAGCAAAGTATGTATTGCATACGGTAGGACCGATTATACGAGAAAAATTAATGGAAAAAGATTGTGCATTGCTCGCGTCATGTTATCGCTCATGTCTAGAGTTAGCCAACGCACATCAATTAAAGTCAATAGCTTTTTGTTGCATATCAACAGGCGAATTTCATTTTCCGAATGACTTTGCTGGAGAAATTGCAGTTCATACGGTTAAAAATTATTTAGAGGAAACAAATTCAAAAATCGAGGTGGTATTTAATGTTTTTAAAGAAGAAGATTATCAAATCTACAAGCAATTATTGGGATAACATTTGCAATCTAAAAAAGGCAATCGAAAATGCGGATGCAATTATGATCGGTGCTGGAGCTGGTCTGTCTACCTCTGCCGGCTTAGAGTATAGTGGAAAGAGATTTTTTGATCATTTTTCTGACTTTGCTGATAAATATGGTTTGCAGGATATGTATTCAGCTGGTTTTTATCCTTTTGAAACATTAGAGGAATATTGGGCATATTGGAGCAGGCACATTATGTTAAACCGCTACTTAGCAGATATTGGTAAGCCTTATGCAGATTTATTATCTTTAGTCAAAGATAAAGATTATTTTATTCTGACAACGAATGTAGACCATTGTTTTCAAAGAGCAGGCTTTGACAAGCAACGCCTGTTTTATACGCAAGGGGATTATGGACTTTGGCAATGTTCTAAAGCCTGTCATCAGAAAACATATGATAATGAAAAACAAGTTACGGAAATGGTCATTCAGCAAGAGAATATGAAGATTCCAAGCTACTTAGTTCCTTATTGTCCTTATTGCGGAGCACCTATGACAATGAATTTGCGAATTGACGGCACATTTGTACAAGATGAAGGTTGGTATTATGCGTCAAATAGATATAACGATTTTTTAAAACGACATGAAAATTTAAAAGTCCTTTACTTAGAATTAGGCGTGGGAGGTAACACACCTGTTATAATTAAATATCCATTTTGGAATATGACTTCAAAAAATAGAAATGCTGTGTATGCCTGTATCAATTATCAAGAGGCGTTTTGTCCGCCTCAAATCGAAAAACAGTCAATTTGTATTCAAGCAGATATTGCAAAAGTTCTTCGAGATTTGCAGGCTGACAAATGAAAAGGCATTGATAGTGAATGATTTTACAACGATTTGTACAATATTTGTGAGTGAAAATATGTCAAGTTGTGGTAGGGTGGCAAAATGACGAAATACAGAAAATCTTGAAAACTGGGGATATATCAGCAATTTGAAAACTTATGTGAAAATATTCAAAAAGTTTGTCTGTTTTTAGTGAAAAAAAAGAAGGCAAACTTAATTGCCTTCCTCAGACTGTTGACAAAGTGACTGTCGACAGTCTTTTTAAAATCTGATAGAATATCTGT
>NZ_QRVI01000028.1 GCF_003458715.1 Eubacterium sp. AF22-8LB | reverse complement strand
ATTAATTCTTATCTTGATACAAATCAAACATGCAGGCAAGGACAAGGTTCCTTGTTTTTTGATAATTTAACATAATTTGTTTTTAATCTTTATATAAAGGTAAAATTCATGATGTTTATTTATAATACATGAACTTTTTTTGTTTCATAGTTTTGAATATGGTATACTTTTCGAGGTAGGGGTCAATCTCTACTATTATAGGGGAGTGTATTTATGTATTCAAAATATGGGAAGCGAACACTTGATTTTTTGATGAGTTTAGCGGGAATCATAATTTTATCTCCACTTTTGATTGTGTTAATGATTTTAATTAAGGTGACATCTCCTGGACCTGTTTTCTTTAAACAGAAGCGTGTGGGGATTCATAAATCTTATTTTAATATTTTAAAGTTTAGAACAATGCGTATTGATACGCCAAAAGATATGCCTACGCATTTATTAGAAAATCCAGATCAATACATAACAAGTGTTGGTAAATTTTTAAGAAAAACGTCTTTAGATGAGCTTCCACAATTGTTTAATATATTTAAAGGGGAAATGGCAGTCGTGGGGCCAAGACCAGCTCTATGGAATCAATATGATTTAGTAAAACTTAGAGATCAATATGGGGCCAATGATGTACTTCCAGGGTTAACTGGTTGGGCACAGGTCAATGGACGTGATGAACTAGAATTAGATGTAAAGGCTAAATTGGATGGAGAGTATTGTAAAAATTTAAGTTTTTCATTTGATGTGAAATGTTTTTTAATGACAATTTTTTCCGTGTTAAGACACGATGGAGTTGTCGAAGGGGGTACAGGAAGTATCCACAATAAAGATAATAACTAGGGGATAGTTGTAAGGTCTTATTCTTGAAAAACATACATAAGTTAGGGAGTTAATCATGGTTGTTGTATTGGTATATGCGTTTGATACATGTTTGGATCGTGTGCAGTTATTGAAGAATTACTATACTTCAAGGGGGTATGAAGTAAAGGGGATGACTTCAAATTTTTCGCATAGAAAAAAAGCGGTATATAATGCCGATGCAGATGCTGTGATTCCAGTTCGTGAATACCATAAAAATCTTTCAGTGGATAGAATTTTGTCACATATGGAATTTGCGAAAAAAGCAAGACAAGCCATGGAAGATATTCAACCTGATTTAATCCATTGCATTGTTCCATGTAATTCATTAGTAAAAGAGATGGCAAAATATAAAAAGAAACATCATAATGTCAAAGTAGCCTTTGATATTATTGATTTATGGCCAGAATCCATGCCTATTGAACGATATGAATGGATGTTGCCTTTTAAAATTTGGAAAAATCGTCGCGATAAGTATTTATCAAGTGGAGATTATGTGTTCTGTGAATGTGAATTATTTAAACAATATGTGCATTGTGGGAATGTTTTATATTGGTCGATTGATAAAGATTGCATGCCTATGAATCCAGATTTAGAGCAAGATGAGCTACAATTCTGTTATTTAGGATCTATCAATAATATTATAGACATACCTATGATTACTTCTTTTTTAAGGGAATGTAGTCAACAAAAGAAGTGTGTGTTGCACATTATAGGGGACGGAGAAAAGAAGGAACAATTTATACAAGATGTTTTGTGTGTGGGTGTCAATGTGATTGACCACAAACAAATCTTTGATTTTAAACGCAAACAGGAAATCTTTGATCAATGTAATTACGGCTTTAACGTGATGAAATCAAGCGTTGTGGTTGGACTAACAATGAAATCATTGGATTACATGTGTGCAGGTCTTCCTATCATTAATACGATTCAGGGAGACACAAAAGAATTTTGTACAGAATGGGATATTGGTTTTAATATAACAGAAGACAATATAAAACAAGTTGCCAAACAGGTATGCCAAGAAGGTATGGATGTGCAGCTTCAAAGAAGAAAAAATATTCAGACATTGTACAATACTTATTTTACGAAAAAACGTTTTTATGAAGTTTTGGATAAAGTTTTAGATTTATAAAAATGTGTTTAATCACATTTTTTTTGATTGGAGGTAACTATGAATATATTGCATATTTCACCCTATGTACCCAACCTACATACAAATCATGCAGGTGGTGTATGCATGGGAAAGACAGTAGAAACATTACGAAAAAAACATGATGTTTATGTTTTATCATTCATAACAATGCCTTTAGAAGAAAAAATCATTGCCGAAGAATACGATTCTGAAAATAGTTATTTCATTCCTATCTCCAATGTGGATCGTATCAAACAAGGCTTATTACACTTAAATATGCCATTGATGTTTTCGGCACGTAGTTCCAAAGAATTTAAAAAGCAGTTTCTTAAGATTATTGAAGAAAGAAACATTGAAGCTATTCATTGTGAATATACGGCAATGGCACAATATATTTGGATCAAAGAAAAGTATCCGAATATGATATTTAATATTGTAGAGCATGATGTCACAAGACAATCCTTTTTAAGAAAGTCAAAAGATGCGACAGGATTTAAAAAATTATTTTGGAAGTGGCAGTTAAAACAGGCTTCAAAATACGAAAAAGCGTATTGTCAGAAAGCGGATCATGTGATTGCAGTCAATTCCAAGGATGAAAGATTGCTTCATGAATATTATGATTTAAATAATGTAGAATTAATGAATCCATATTATGGAGTGGATTTCGATAAGAAATCCAATATTGAAAAGCAGCCTAAATCTATTTGTTTCATTGGCCAAATGGCGCGTGAAGAAAATCATTTGGCGGCTATGCGCCTGATTCAAATCTTTAAGTCGATGCATCGAGATGATATTCAATTAACAATAATTGGAGCCCATCCTAGTAATGAACTGCAAAGCTTTGAATGCGAGAACATTCATATTACTGGCTTTGTGGACAAGATTGAGGATGAAATCCTTAAAAATGAAATGGCCGTATTCCCATTGACATTAGGAGCGGGTATTAAATTAAAGGTTTTATTAGCGTGTGGTTTAGGATTGCCTGTAATCACAACGGATATTGGTGCAGAAGGTATCGATGAAGATGGAAATACTTTACTTCTTGCACAAACAGATGAAGAAATTAAACAAGCTATTTTAGATTTAATTGATGATCCACAAAAGCTGGAAAAGAAATCGATTGAGAGTAAAAAATTTGTAGAAAAATATTTTAGCTGGGATAAAACGATTGAATTATATGATCGATTATATGAGGTGAGAACATGATAATCACAAAAACACCATTTCGAATGTCATTTTTTGGTGGTGGAACCGACATGGAAGCTTTCTTTAAAGAAAATGGAGGTTCTGTCCTTTCTACTACATTTGATAAATACTGTTATGTCAATGTAAGACATCTACCAAGATTTTTTGATTACTCTACAGAACTAAGTTATTCAAAAACAGAAAGAGTCACTCGTATTGATGATATTGAACATCCGGCTATACGTAATGCGATGAAGATGTTGGATATGCACGAAATTCGTTTGACTTATGAAGCGGATTTGCCCGCTCGTAGTGGACTTGGTACAAGCTCTTCTTTTGCGGTAGGTATGTTAAATGCATTCTATGCCTTAAAAGGCAAATATGCAGATAAGAAAAAATTAGCCGATGAAGCTATTTATTTAGAAAGAGTTCTATGCGATGAAGCAGGAGGCTGGCAAGATCAGATTGCAGCTTCATTTGGTGGGTTTAATCGTATTGATTTTAATGCGGATGGCTACTCTGTACGTCCTATTATCATTTCACCCGAAAGAAAAAGGCAGCTAAATAATAATTTAATGATGTTTTTTACAGGCTTTACACGTTTTTCGAGTGATGTACAAAAAGCTAATCAATTAGACGATGCCAGCAAGAAAAAACAATTAAAAGAAATGTTGAATCTTGTGGATGAAGCAGAATCCATATTAACAGACACATCAAAGGATCTTGATGATTTTGGAAGATTATTAGATGTAACCTGGAAGTTAAAAAGACAAACAGGAAAATCGGTATCTACAAACCATATTGATGAGCTGTATGAAAAAGGAATTTGTGCAGGAGCATTAGGTGGAAAGCTATTAGGCGCTGGTGGCGGAGGCTTCTTAGTTTTCTATGTGCAGCCAGAAAAACAAATTGAAGTCAAAAAAGCCATGAAAGACTTAATGTATATTCCGTTTAAGTTTGAGGATGCAGGAACTCAGGTAATCTATTATGGTCCTGAAGATTATTCACCATTGGAGGAAGCATAATGAAGGTTGTGATTATGGCTGGAGGTAAGGGAACGCGAATTACTAGTGTTGCCTCGGATATTCCAAAACCAATGATTTTGATTGAAGGAAAGCCTGTATTGGAACATGAAATCGAATGTTTAAGAAAACAAGGCTTTACGGATTTGATATTAACTGTTTCTCATTTAGGAAATATTATTATGGATTATTTTGGGGATGGTTGTAAATTTGGTGTACATATCGAATACTATTTTGAAAAAGAACCTTTGGGAAATGCAGGAGCTTTATTTAAAATTAAAGATCAATTAAGTGATGATTTTCTATTATTAAATGCGGATGCGATGTTTGACGTAGACTTCAATCGTTTTGTAGCTTACCATAAACAACATCAAGGTTTAGTGACATTATTTACACATCCGAATAGTCATCCTTATGATAGTGGACTAATTATTTCAAATGCCTCTTGTCAAGTTGAACAATGGCTCGCTAAAGAAGATGCAAGACCTACATATTACAAGAATCGTGTCAATGCAGGTTTACATGTAATCAATAAGGAAGTTTTGAATCAAACAATTCATACACAGAAGATTGATTTAGACCGCCAATTATTAAAACCTTTAGCTGGCACTGGAAAGATGTATTGTTATGACAGTCCAGAATATGTAAAGGATATGGGAACACCAGAAAGATATTATGCGGTATGTGATGATTTTAAAGACGGTCGGGTACAGGCGAAAAACTTGTCACAGAAACAAAAGGCTATCTTTTTAGATCGGGATGGCACAATCAACAAGTATGTTGGTTTTTTAAGAGATATTGATCAATTTGAACTGTTACCGAATGTTTCAAATGCCATTAAGAAAATTAATGATTCTGGTTATTTAGCTATTGTCGTAACCAATCAGCCTGTTATTGCACGCGGAGAAGTGACAAGACTAGAATTGAACAAGATTCATAATAAGATGGAAACATTGCTTGGACAAGATGGAGCGTATTTGGATGGCATTTATTATTGTCCACATCATCCTCATAAAGGCTATGAGGGTGAGATTGTAGAATTAAAGATAGATTGTGATTGTAGAAAACCCAAGCCTGGTATGCTGATTCAGGCTTCTACAGATTTTAATATTGATTTAAGCCAGTCATGGATGATTGGTGATAGTGATAATGACATTCTTGCAGGAGAAAATGCAGGATGTAAAACCGCAAGAGTCACGGAAGAAGAATCGTTGTATGACATTATAGAAAGGATATTGTGATTATGTTAGAAAAAAGATTAGAGAAACATATTGATTTATTGATTGAACGATATCCTGTATTAGAAGCATGCAAAGAAGATATTATTTCTGGATATGAATTATTAGAAGAATGTTATACAAATGGAGGAAAGTTGTTGATTGCTGGAAATGGGGGCTCGGCTGCGGATGCTGAGCATATTGCTGGAGAATTGATGAAACGATTTAAAACACCTCGTCCCATTCCGAATGAATTAAAGGAAAGATTAATTGAGATTGATCCTGTTCGTGGTGAAAATCTATCCAAGAATTTAGAAAGACCATTAATGGCCATTCCTTTGGTGGCACATGAAGCCTTAACAACGGCTTACATCAATGATGTAGATGGCTTAGGTGTCTTTGCCCAACAATTATATGGCTTTGGAAAAAAGAACGATGTTTTTTTAGGTATCTCAACTTCAGGAAACAGTCAGAATGTAATGAGTGCAACCGTAGTTGCTAGAGCACTAGGAATTAAGGTGCTAGGCTTAACAGGTGAATTAGGTGGCGAATTAAATATGGTTTCCAATGTTTGTGTTAAGGTGCCAGAAACCGAAACATATAGAATTCAAGAATTGCACTTGCCTGTATATCATTGTTGGTGCTTGATGTTAGAAGATCATTTCTTTGGAGCCGATGCATGATTGGGTGTGTTGTATTAAACTACAATGATTATAAAACCACTACAGACTTTGTCTTGCGTGTAAAAGAAATGAAATCCATAGATCTGATTGTGGTGGTTGATAATTATTCTACTGATGATTCATTTCATCAACTACAATCCTTAGAATCCGAAAAGGTCCATGTCATTCAATCAAGTAAAAATGGTGGCTATGGCTATGGCAATAATGTGGGTATTGAGTATTTAAAAGGGAAAGTCGATTATATCTTAATTGCGAATCCAGATGTTGAATTTGAAGAGAGTGTTGTTTTAAAAATGGTACAAGCCTTTGACTTAGATACGGCTATTGTAGCTCCTTTGACATTACAGCCTGATAAAACTAGACAGTTACCAGAGGCTTGGATGGTTCCTACATTAAAGGACTATTTCTTGTTTTCATCCAAAGTTTTAAATAAGAAATTAAGACCTATGTGGTATTCTAAGGACTATTTAGAAAAAGGTGTTGTGGAAGTAGATTGTGTGCAGGGTTCCTTTTTTATGATAAAAGAAGAGGTACTGCCTGATAAATTATATGATGAAAATATTTTCTTATTCTTTGAAGAGTCTTGTATAGGCAAGTATTTTAAGGATAGAAAACTAAAGACAAAGCTATTGATTGATGAGACTTATATTCATAATCATTCGATAAGTATTAATAAATCTTTTGGTTCTGAGGTGCAAAAGCGTAAAATTACGTTGGATAGCTTTTATACATATTTTAAGGATTATTACACATTGAATCCAATTTTATTATGGTTCATGCGCGTCTATAAGCGTGTTATTTATATAGAGAATTATATGATTTTAAAGACGTTATACAAATAGGTGGTGAAATTATGATTTCGGTTGCGATGACAACATTTAATGGAGAGAAGTATATTGAAAAACAAATAGAATCAATCATCCATCAAAGCTTGCCTGTCGATGAAATCGTAGTTTGTGATGATGGCTCTACCGATCATACGGTTGATTTATTAAAGAAGTATGATGTGACATTGATTCAAAATTTTCAGAATCTAGGTTATAAATTAAATTTTAAACAGGCCATGGAAAAGTGTAATGGAGATTATATCTTTTTATGTGATCAAGATGATATATGGGAAAAAGATAAGGTAAAGGATATGATGCATATTATGGAAAGCCATAAAAACATACATGTACTTGCGAGTTCTTTTACCTATATAGATGGTCAAGATCAAATGATTTTAACAACTTTAAATAAAGGATATTCCAACAACAATCTTTATAATAAAGAGGTTGAAAAGAATGATTTAGTGTCAGTTTTGACGGATGAGTTTATTTATGGTAATTATTTTCAAGGCTGCGCTTTAGTAATGGATAAACAGACAAGGGATTTTGTGGTACATCACTTTGATGATCGTTTACCACATGATTGGATTATCAGTTTGTATGCTTCTATTGATGGTGGAATGTATTTTTACAATAAGTCAGAGTTTAAATATCGCATTCATAATGATAATTCAATAGGCGTATCAACTTTAAACCAAAGTGCAACGCAGCATGTCAATCGTGCATATCAGTTTGAAGAACGTTACCAAAAGGCGCGGGATGCGTTGTATGTTTTGGATGTTTTAAAATCAAATTGTATAGATTATTATATGCAGAATGAAAAGAAATTTAATGCGATTGAATCCTTTATGGAGCATCATGTTTCGTATTTAAAAAATAAAAAATTCTTTGGCTTATTAGGCCAAAATCGATATGTGTATTATAAGAAGCTAAAGACCTATCGAGCTAGAATTATGGATTTGTTGTATTGCCTAAAATAATGTGGGTATGTAAATATATCTCGAATTATGCTAGAATAAATTGAATTGAGGTGTTGAGATGGATACACAAAATGCGATTGAAGTGCGTAATATGTATAAACAATTTAAGGTGGATTATGATAAGGCGCATACTTTAAAAGATAAATTATTGTTTTGGAAGACAAGTCATGTTGAAATTCATGAGGTGTTAAAGAATATTAGTATGGATATCAAAAAAGGTGAAACTGTTGCCTTGATTGGTACGAATGGTTCCGGAAAGTCAACTTTGTTGAAATTAATGACCAAAATCATTTTTCCAAATAAAGGAACTGTTGAAACGAATGGAAAGCTAACATCTTTACTTGAGCTTGGAGCTGGCTTCCATCAGGATTTTACGGGTAGAGAAAACATTTATTTTAATGCATCCATTTTTGGCTTAACAAGAAAAGAAATTGATGAACGTATTCAAGATATTATTGATTTTAGTGAATTGGGTGAATTCATTGATCATCCTGTACGTACCTATTCGTCAGGTATGTATATGCGTTTAGCCTTTTCTGTTGCGATCAATGTAGATGCAGAAATTTTATTAATTGATGAGATTCTAGCTGTAGGTGACCAACATTTCCAAGAAAAGTGTTATCGTAAATTAAAGGAATTAAAGGAATCGGATAAAACGATTGTGATTGTTACACACAGTTTGGACGTGGTAAAAGACTTATGTGATCGTGCGGTATGGATCTATAAGGGTGAACTTCGACTAGATGGAGATCCAATTTATGTTATTGATGAATACTTAAAGCAGGTAGCCATTGATCATAAGGAAGAAAAGAAAAAGGCAATTGCACAAGGTAAACATCGTTATAAAGCAGCTGTTTTTATTGATGCACCAAAGGATTTTGCGACAATTCAAAAGGATAAGGGAACGTTAGTAAGTCAAGGTTGGCAAATCAGTGATCATGATCAAGCTGTATTTAAGTTTTTCTTAGATGGTAATGAAATCAGTGGGATTAAGCGAAAGAATCGTCAGGACGTTTTTGAAGCCTATCAAGAGGCCTATGCCGGTGACATGGATCCGGATACAATTGGCTGGCAGGTCAATTTAGATTTAAATGATTTAGATTTAGGGAATCATAAGATTGATATTCAATGTTCAGAACCGGATGGAAATATTTTGGCCGATAAAAGTATACAGTTTACTTTAGAGTAGGTGGTGAAAAGATGCATATATTTAAAGATATTTATGATTATCGTGAATTATTGAAGACAAATGTAAAAAAAGATATTCGTGGAAAATATAAAGGCTCTTTTCTAGGTATTCTTTGGTCATTTATTAATCCCTTGTTACAGGTGGTTGTATATTGGATCGTGTTCCCCTATTTAATGCGTGGAGCTGGGGGAGATAACTATTTAGTTTATTTGATTACGGGTTTGATTCCTTGGACATTCTTTTTAACAACTGTGAGTACAGGAACCACTTCAATTAAAGCCAATGCGGGAATTATTAAGAAGGTGTATTTTCCTAGAGAAATCTTATTGATTTCGCAAGTCTTAAGTGGATTGGTTAACTTCTTTATTTCTTGTATCATTATATTTATTTTCTGCTTCGCATTTGGGTATGGAATTTCTATTCAAATTCTAATGCTTCCTGTAGTTGCATTGATTCAATCTATTTTGATTTTAGGCATTATTTTATTGTTAAGTTCATTAAATGCCTATATTCAAGACTTAGAGTATATTGTATCCTTTTTACTAACCATGGGAATGTATGCTACTCCTGTTATCTATGATTTATCTTTATTAGATGGAGCTGGTGTTTTAGGTCAAATCATTCGTATGAATCCATTGACAATTTTAGTTACTTCCTATCGTGATATTTTTATGTATCATGTATGGCCACCATTAAAACCATTAGGTGCTGTTGCCTTATTGGCTTTGGTTATTTTAGTCATTGGCTATGCCGTTTTCAAAAAATTAGAAAAAGGATTTGCAGAAGAATTGTAAAGGTATTTTTAAAATACCTTTTTTTTGGAGGTTTTTTATGATTTCAGTCGCAATCGCCACGTATAATGGTCAAGAATTTATTAAAGAACAGCTTTTATCTATATTGAATCAAACAATGTCGGTTGATGAAATTGTGATTTGTGATGATCAATCGAGTGATGATACAGTAAAAATTATTCAGGAGCTTCTGTGTGATAAAATCTATTTGTATCAAAATGAAAAAAATTTGGGCTATAAGTTAAATTTTAAAAAGGCACTTTCTTACTGTAAAGGAGACTACATCTTTTTATGTGATCAGGATGATATTTGGAAGCCTAATAAGGTACAAACGATGATTGAGATTATGCAAAATCATCCAGAAATCAAAGTATTAGCGAGTACATATGATTTGATTGATGAGTTGGGTAATGATAAACAGATTGATATGAATCGAAAGTATTCCAATAAGAATATGTATAAGTGTAAGGTAAAAGATAATGCATTGGTAAAGGTTCCTTTTGAAAGATTAGTTGTGGAAAATAGCTTTCAGGGATGTGCACTTTGTGTTCGACAATCGATGAATGAGAAATTTCAAAGATGTTATGCAGAAGATTTCTATCATGATTGGTTTATTAATTTGTTGGCGAGTGAAGAAAATGGAATGTATTTTTTAAATGTGCCTCTCTTTCAATATCGTATTCATTCGAAGAATACGATTGGCTTAAAAGGAAATGTCACCTTAAAAGGAAAAGAGCGTTTGAATGCGACAAATACGATAGAGGCGCGTTTGAATACGGCTTTCAATTGTGTTCAAACATTAAATCGACTGGAAGAATTGGATGTAGATTTAAAAAACAACTATCCAAGCTACATACAATATAGATTGTTTTTTATTCATCATATGGATTATATTGAGCATGGTAAAGTGTTTAAACTGTTTCTGCAAAACTTTGATTCTTACTATAAATACTTTAAAACCATCAAGGGAAGAATCATGGATATTGTGGTTACGTTAAAAAAAATGTGTTAATATAGAACTGTTTTGGAGGCTACTATGAAAAGAAACTTTTTTTACACAATAGATAAAGTCATATATAAAGACATTGAAAATGCAAGCTATATTGCGGTTATTGGATGGTGTTATTCAAAGGATGATCTTCCATTGATATATTCGGCTAAAATCAATAATAAAGACGTTGCGGTGGATATAATCAAATCGCATCGTCAAGATGCATTCAAAGAACAGCATGTGGAATTAAAATCAGATTTAGTGGGATTCCGTATTAAAGTCGGTGTTGATACGGATATTGTTGATTCTTTTGAATTGCAAGTTACGGATGGGCATGAAAGTGAACAAATCTTAGTTTTAAATAAAAAGAAAATGGATAAGATTCGCAATACGACAGCTATTGAATATAGTATGGATAATGTTGCCAAAGACCTGGATACGAATTCAATTACTGTACAAGGGTGGGTATATTCTGAAAATGGAGAACCTGTACAAATTGATGTTCTAGATGAAAATGGAAAGTCATTGGAGTATAAAAAGCGTCCAATACCTAGACCGGATCTTGTGCGTTATCATTTAGTCAAGGCAGAGAATAAGAATTGCGGGTTTCAGGTGAAATTTGATGGAGATCCAGAGAAGAAATATTATCTATTATTTAGTACGGATAAAGAACAGAGAAAGGTTGAAATTGAAGAGAACAATTATACGGCACTTGGTTTGTTTAAATCGTACTTAACACATATGAATGCGCAGAGTATTCATAATGCGATGAATTATTTGAAACAAAATGGTGTGAAGCGTTTTGTGGAAAGAGTGAAACAAGGACCAAATTTAGTGGGGTATGAATACCAAAACTGGTTCTTAAAGCAGAGGGTAAAGCCAGAAGAATTAGCTCGACAATCTAAAGAACAATTTGCGTATAATCCAAAATTAAGTATTGTAGTTGCGACATTTAACACAAAAGAAGAATATTTAAAGAGAATGATTGATACAGTTGTCAATCAAAGCTATTCCAATTGGGAATTGTGTATTGCGGATGGAAGTACAACGGATGCGGTAGAGAAATATGTAAAGGCGCATTATGGGGCATATGGCGATAAGATCAAATTCAAAAAGTTAGATCAAAATTACGGTATTTCAGGAAACACAAATAAGGCTTTAGAAATGGCGGATGGAGACTATTTGGCTGTATATGATCATGATGATGTATTGGAGTTGGATTGTTTCTATGAAGTTGTGAAAGCCTTGCAGGAATATAGATATGATACGCTATATACGGATGAAGATAAGTTAAATGATAAATATAAAGTGTTTACACAACCAAACTTTAAGCCAGACTATAGTGAAGACTTATTGTGTTCGCAAAACTATATTACTCATATTTTCTTTGTCAACCGTCATATTTATGATGAAGTGGGAGGTTATCGAAGTGAATATGATGGTAGCCAAGACTATGACTATATTTTTAGATGTATTGAAAAGGCCAATGCCGTTTATCATATTCCACGTGTTTTATATCACTGGAGAATGCATCCACAATCAACTGCGATGGATCCAGAAAGTAAACTATATTGTTATACTGCGGGACAAAGAGCTATTGAGTCGCACTACAAGCGTATTGGCTTAAAGGATGTTAAGGTGGAACTGATGCCCAAACCATACTATGGTTTCTATCATACGACATATAGTACAGAGCCTAATCCATTGGTTTCGATTTTGATTCCAAACTATAATTTAAAGGATACATTAAAGACTTGTGTGGATTCGCTATATAATGTGAATACATATAAAAACTTTGAAATCGTGATTGTAGAAAACAATAGTACGGATAAGGATATTTTTGAATACTACGAAGAGCTACAAAGGGAACATGACAATGTGAAGGTTGTTACATATCAAGGCAAATTTAACTATTCAAAAATCAATAACTTTGGTATGAAATATACAAAGGGTGATTATGTATTGTTGTTGAATAATGATACAGAGGTCATTGAACCAACGGCTATCGCAGAAATGTTAGGTTGCTGCTTACGTAAAGAAGTAGGGGCTGTAGGGGCTAAGCTATTATATGAGGATGATACAGTGCAGCATGCTGGAGTAGTTATTGGCTTTGGAGGCTATGCAGGACATGTCTTTACGGATATTGATAAGGATGATCCAGGTATTTTAATGCGTCCAAGAATAAATTGTAACTATAGTGCAGTTACGGCAGCTTGTATGATGGTTAAAAAATCGGTATTTAATGAAGTGAATGGTTTTGATGAACAATTTGAAGTGGCATGTAACGATGTAGATTTATGCTTGAAGTTCCGTGAGAAAGGCTATTTGATTGTCTACAATGCATTTGCGTTATGGCATCATTATGAGTCGAAATCAAGAGGTTATGAAGATACGCCTGAAAAAGAGGCTCGTTTTGAAGCGGAAAAGAAGAAATTCCAAGCTAAATGGCCAGAGATTTTGAAGAATGGAGATCCATACTATAATCGAAACTGGAATATTCATTTAGCACCTTTTAAACTTGAATAATTATGAACTACTATAAGACAGGACAGTTCGCAAAATTAGCGAATGTGAGTGAAAGAACGATTCGATATTATGACAAAATAGGGTTATTAAAACCCTCTTTTGTTATGGAGAATGGGTATCGACAATATAGTGATTTGGATTTGTTGAAGCTTCAAAAGATTTTATCGTTGAAGCATTTGGGGTTTAGTATTGAAGAAATCTTTCCGATGGTTATGGACAATACGGATTTAAAGGAAAGCTTTGACTTGCAGATTGATTTGATTGAAGATAAGATGAGCCATTTACAATCTTTAAAGGATGCTTTAAAAAGAGCGAGTCAGGCTCCCGATTTATCTTGGAATATGATTCTTTCTTTAGTGCAATTGTCGAATGAAGAGACGAATATTATTGAGCAGTATAAGAATGCGAAGAACTTAAATGATCGAATTTGTCTTCATGAAAAATATTCTACAAATAAGCAGGGTTGGTTTAACTGGTTGTTTGAGAAGATTGATTTTTCTAAGGTGAATCGTTTGTTGGAACTTGGCTGTGGTAATGGGAAGTTGTGGCAGGAAAATAAGATTGATTTAAGGAATCGTGAAATCTTCTTATCGGATATTAGTGACGGTATGGTGGATGAGGTGCGTACGAAATTGGGTTCGGATTTTAACTGTATTGTGGTCAATGCGGAAAAGATTCCTTTTAAGAATGCATATTTTGATACGATTATTGCCAATCATGTATTGTTTTATTTGAATGATTTAAATCAGGGATTAAAGGAAATAGATAGAGTGTTAAAGCCAAACGGTATCTTTTATTGCAGTACATATGGAAAAGAGCATATGAAGGAAATTACCGAGCTCGTACAGAACTTTGATTCTCGTATTAATCTTTCAAATCATAGCTTGTATGATATTTTTGGTTTAGATAATGGGGAAGCTATATTAAAACCATACTTTAACAATATTGAAAGAATGGATTATCATGATTCTTTAGAGATCACAGAATCAAAGCCGTTGATTGATTATATTATGTCTTGTCATGGCAATCAGAATGAGATATTGGGTCCTAGACTAGCTGAGTTTAAAGAATATATTGAAGCGATTTTAAAAGAGAACAATAAAATTATAGTCACAAAACAGGCTGGACTATTTAAGGCACGTCATTAACGGCGTGCCTTGATCCGTTTATTTAGATTGTGGACAGGATGAGTTTTATTATATAGTTGATCATATTTTGATTCGAGTTCTTGGATTTCTTTTTTTTTTTTCACTTGTGATATGTTCTATATCTTCATAAGTAAGATTGTAGACTATGTATTTGATTTCTATGTAATGTTCAACACTTGAAGGAATGATACAGTTTGAATCGTTTGTTAGAAAATAGTCAAATGGATAGCTCTTCGAAAAGACGACAATTGTGACTTCATAACCGTGTTTTTTAAATTCATTTGAGATGTCTATACCGTGGATCTCAAATCCAGTGTATTTTTGTAAATATAGATTTGTGATTAGGACAGTTTTCGTGTTGTATACCTCGTAAATACATTCTAACTTAAAATAAAATTTTCTACAATTACCCTTGACCCTTACGTAACGTAAGGGTTTATTGTTTATATGTAATATATGGAGGAACTTATTATGAAAGGTATTATTTTAGCTGGTGGTAGTGGTACGCGTTTGTATCCTTTGACTAAGGTTACAAGTAAGCAATTGCTTCCCATTTATGACAAGCCTATGATTTATTATCCTATGTCTATTTTAATGCAGGCTGGGATTCGTGAGATTTTAATTATTTCAACTCCAGATGATACACCTCGTTTTCAAGAGTTGTTAGGGGATGGACATCAATTTGGGATTGAGCTTTCTTATAAGGTTCAACCTAGTCCGGATGGACTTGCTCAAGCATTTATCTTGGGTGAGGAGTTTATTGGAAATGATAGTTGTGCAATGATCTTGGGCGATAATATTTTCCATGGTCATGGTTTGACTAAGCGTTTGCGTGCGGCTGCTGAAAATGAAGTAGGGGCAACTGTATTTGGTTATTATGTAGAGGATCCTGAAAGATTTGGTGTTGTTGAATTTGATTCTGAAGGAAAAGCTATTAGTTTAGAGGAGAAGCCTGAACATCCTAAATCAAATTATGCGGTTACTGGTTTATATTTCTATGATAATAAGGTCGTTGAATATGCGAAGAATTTAAAGCCAAGTGCGCGTGGTGAATTGGAAATCACAGATTTGAACCGTATTTATTTAGAGAATGGTGAATTGAACGTTACATTATTGGGTGATGGATTTACTTGGTTAGATACGGGTACACATGAATCTTTAGTGGATGCGACTAACTTTGTGAAGACAATTGAGGAGCACCAGCATCGTAAGATTGCGTGTTTAGAAGAAATTGCTTACAACAATGGTTGGATTGGTGATGAAGAATTGGCTTCTACATATGAAATTTATAAGAAGAATCAGTATGGTGCTTATTTAAAGAAGATCATGGATCGTAAATATATTAAATAATTGGAGGTATTGTGATGAAGGTAACGAAAACAAAAATTCCTGGTGTATTGATTATTGATACGGATGTATTTGGTGATCACAGAGGATATTTTACGGAGACTTATTCTAAGCCTAAATATGAAAAGATGGGTATCACGGTAGATTTTGTACAGGACAATATGTCTTTTAGTGCACAGAAGGGTACGCTTCGTGGTTTGCACTGGCAGAATCCGCCTTATGCACAAAGTAAATTGGTTTCTTGTACAAAGGGAACGGTTATTGATGTGGCGGTAGATATTCGTAAGGGTAGTCCTACATTTGGTCAATGGGTAAGTGTTGAATTGAGTGAAGAGAATCATAGACAGTTCTTTATTCCTCAGGGTTTTGCGCATGGATTCTTAACATTAACAGATAATGTGGAATTTAGATATAAAGTAGATAATGTCTACAATAAAGAATCTGAGGGTGGAATGCGTTATGATGATCCTACTTGTAATGTAGATTGGGGTTCATTATTGAATGGTATTGAGCCAGTATTAAGCGAGAAGGATATGGTTGGTCCGACTTTAGAAAAGTCAAACAATCAATTTGAATATAAAGGAGAATAATAAAATGAAAATTTTAGTAACAGGTGGTGCTGGTTTCATTGGTGGAAACTTCGTGCACTATATGGTAAACAAATATCCTGAGGATATGATTGTAAACTTAGATAAATTAACATATGCAGGTAACTTAGAGACTTGTAAGCCTGTAGAGGATAAACCGAACTACAAGTTTATCAAGGGTGATATTGCAGATCGTGAATTCATCATGGATTTGTTTGAAAAGGAAAAATTTGATGTCGTAGTTAACTTTGCGGCAGAAAGCCATGTGGATCGTAGTATTGAAGATCCAGAAATCTTCGTTAAGACAAATGTTATGGGGACAACTACATTATTGGATGCTTGTGTTAAATATGGTATTCAAAGATATCACCAGGTATCAACAGATGAAGTATATGGTGATTTACCATTGGATCGTCCTGACTTGTTCTTTACTGAAAACACACCTTTACACACTTCAAGTCCTTATTCAAGTGCAAAGGCAAGTGCTGATTTATTTGTATTGGCATATCATAGAACGTATGGTTTGCCAGTAACAATTAGTCGTTGTTCAAATAACTATGGTCCCTATCATTTCCCAGAAAAATTAATTCCATTAATTATTTCTCGTGCTTTAAATGATGAAACAATTCCAGTTTATGGAACAGGTGAAAATGTACGTGACTGGTTACATGTTTATGATCACTGTGTCGCAATCGATTTAATTGTTCGTAAGGGACGTGTTGGTGAAGTTTATAATGTGGGTGGTCACAATGAAAGAACAAACTTAGAAGTTGTAAAGACTGTACTTCATGCATTAAACAAACCAGAAAGCTTAATTACGTATGTAACAGATCGTAAAGGTCACGATATGCGTTATGCGATTGATCCTACTAAGTTGGAAACAGAGCTTGGATGGAAACCAAAATATACATTTGATACAGGTATTCCAATGACAATTCAATGGTATTTAGATAATAAAGAATGGTGGGAAAACATCATTAGTGGTGAATACCAGAACTATTTTGAAAAGATGTATGTAGAAAAAGGAAGAGCTAAGGAATAATCTTTAGCTTTTCTTGCTTAAATAGGAGGAAACAAAATGAAGGTTTTTGTGACAGGTGTTGCAGGTCAATTGGGTCATGATGTGATGAATGAATTGGCTAAAAGAGGCTATACAGGTGTAGGAACAGACTTGGCTGAAAGCTATCGTGGAATTCAGGATGGTTCTTATGTTACTACGGCTGAATATGTATCTTTGGATATTACAGACAAAGAAGCCGTAATGAATACAATTCAATCTGTAAAGCCCGATGTAGTTGTGCATTGTGCAGCTTGGACAGCTGTAGACTTGGCTGAGGATGAAGATAAGCAGGCAAAGGTAAAAGCTATCAATGTGGATGGTACACAAAATATTGCGGATGCTTGTAAAGAAGTGGATGCAAAGATGGTGTATATTTCTACGGACTATGTATTTGATGGCCAGGGAAATGAGCCTTGGGATCCGGATTGTAAGGATTATAAGCCTTTAAATGTATATGGACAGACTAAATTAGGTGGAGAATTGGCTGTTTCAAGTACTTTAAGTAAATATTTTATTGTTCGTATCGCATGGGTATTTGGTAAGAATGGAAATAACTTTATTAAGACAATGTTGAATGTAGGAAAGAAATTTGATACATTAAAAGTCGTGAATGATCAAATTGGTACACCAACCTATACTTATGATTTAGCTCGTTTATTAGTGGATATGATTGAAACGGATAAATATGGTTATTATCATGCGACAAATGAGGGTGGCTATATCAGCTGGTATGATTTTGCGTGTGAAATCTTTAAGCAGGCAGGTTATACAAATACTGTACTTCCAGTCACAACAGAAGAGTATGGTTTATCTAAAGCAGCTCGTCCTTTTAATTCTCGATTGGATAAGTCAAAGTTAGTTGAGAATGGATTTGAACCACTTCCTACTTGGCAGGATGCGTTGGCTCGTTATTTGAAAGAAATTGAATTCTAGTATGAGATACAAAAAGATATTAATTTGTATTGCACTTGTTCTTATTTCTGTTTTAGGTGTCGAATTATTCTCAAATAGAGATATAATCTTTTTAAATAAGTCTGAAAAGGGAATTATTGAATTACAACCTACATTAGAAGAAAATGAGAATCAAGATGAAGTTGTAAAGACAACGATTAAGTTTGATGTTGGAAATAAGTATGTTAGTAAATTTGAGTTTGATTATAAATATAATGATTTGTTGAATTCAAACATTACGATTGGATATGTGAATGGTTTTGGCAATGTTGAAGAAAAATCAATTACGGATTCAAACTCCGTTTTATTAAATAAAAACATTATTAACGTGAATGAGAGAGTACAATATATAAAAGTAGAAGTACCTAATGTTGATAGTAGCAATATTCAAATTAAAAAAGGGAAGATTTTAAATCGTTTTGAAATGAAATTTTCGCGTATGTTTATTACGTTCTCTATTGTATTTGTTTTGGAAATGTTGTTGTTGTTTAGAAACTATTTTTTAAGTCATCTTGAAAATGCCTTTGTGCTTGTAGCCTTGTTGATGGGTATCTGCATGCTTCTTTGTGTTCCGAATATTAAAATTGGTTGGGATGAAGAAACACATTTTAACAGAGCTTATAAATTGGCTATATTACCTAGTCAAGAAAAAGTAGCTGATGAAATCAACGGTTTCTTCTCTACAAATACCCTTTATAATTATCCACTTGCACAGCCTAGTTCAGGGGATGAAAATGAAGAGATTGGTACAATTCTAAATGATGCTTATGATAATGGTAAGAAGAAAAACGAAGTAAAAGGCTGGACAAGTAGTGTTTATACGCCAGGATATGTATTCCAGGCTTTAGGAATTAAATTGGCTAAACTTTGTGGCTTATCCTTTACAGGTGTTGTTTTCTGTGGACGATTATTTAGCTTGTTATCCTATGTTGTTCTGCTTTACTTTGCGATTAAGATCTTGCCAATTGGTAAAGAAATCTTATTCTTTATTTCAGCAATGCCTACTTCTGTTTTAATTGCGATTACATTTAATTATGATGTTGTCGTATATGGTTGTATTGCGTTAGGGATTGCCTTAATTTTAAGGGAATACTTATCTAAAAAAGAGGTAGTCAATGAAAAGTTTTTATTACTTGCGATATTGATTATGACCTTTGGATGTTTACCTAAAGCTGTCTATGCTCCATTGATTTTATTGCCAATTATGATTCCAAATAAGCGATTTAAATCAAAGAAAAAGGCATATTGTGTTAAGATTGCGAGTGGTTTGGCATTTACGTTATTGATGTCAACCTTTGTGCTTCCAGCTTTATTAGGTAAAGCACAAAATGATACTCGTGGTGGTGCTGTTGATTCTGTTGCCCAATTAAAATCGATTCTTACACATCCAATTACATATACGGGTGTGTTACTTGAACATATTTTAAAGACCTTCCCGTCTTTTGTTTTTGGAGAAGCTCAATATCGTTTGATGGCACATTTACAAACAGCTCGATTTGAATACTTGATTCCGGCTATGGCTGCGTTCGTGATTTTAGTATCACCTAAAGCATATGATAAAACGAACTATAACGAATTGGTCGTTAAAGATCGTATTTGGTTCATTGTTTTGATAGGCCTAAGTGTGGCCTTGGTATGGACATCTTTATATATGGCATATACAGTACCTGGAGTTGAAATGATTAATGGTGTACAAGGTCGATACTATAAACCAGTATTACCATTATTCTATATTTTCTTATCTTCATTCCATATTCATTTAAATATCGGAGAAGATAAATATAGATTGATATTAACATTATTGTGTTTATTGGTTTTGGCAGGTACATGTCTAAATCTATTCAATCTTTATTGTTTATAAAAAAAGAAGAGCTTGCTCTTCTTTTTTATGATATATTCAATGTAAGAAAGTTCGAGGTTTTATTGTGGATAATTCAATTTCAAAAAAGAATGTAATATGGAATATGATAGGGACAACTTTTAATGCGTTTAATTCCTTGTTTTTCATGATGATAGTTACAAGAATAAATGGTTTAAAAAGTTCGGGTGTATTTACTTTGGCATTTTCATTAGCCTGTTTATTATGCTTGATTGGTGGATATGAAGGTCGTGTATATCAGGTAACGGATGTTAAGAATGAATATTCAGACGTTGAATATATTGTACATAGAATCATCACATGTGTAATCATGATGGTTATAGTAATTTTTTATTGCTTCATAATGAAGTATGATATATATAAGTTTATTGTTACGTTTGCATTATGTTTAATGAAATGTTTTGAAGTGTTTTCAGATGTTTTCTATGGAGTTCTTCAAAAGAATGATAAATTGTATATTGTTGGTATTTCTTTATTCTTAAAATCTGTTTTTTCTGTTGTTGCGTTTATTGCGTTTGATTTAATAACGAAGAATTTATTGATTTCTTGTTTAGTTTTAGATCTAGTATGGGTTATATTATTCTTAATGTATGACTTACCAAAATCAAAGAGTATTATACAAAAGGATAGCTATAGTTTCTCAAATGTACTAAGACTTTTTAAAACAGGCTTCTTCTCTTTTGCGATTTTATTTCTATCTGTTTATCTAGTTTATGCTCAAAAATATGCATTGGATGGAGTTGTAGAAGAAAGTTTACAGGCCATTTTTGGTATGATTTTAATGCCGGCAACGATTATTAGTTTGGCTGGGCAATATTTATTGCAGCCTATTTTAAATACAATGGCTAATCTTAATTCGAATGGAGAAAAGAAAGAGTTTAATAAGATAGTCTTTAAGGCTTTATTGTTGATTGCTGCCTTTGGGGTTGTTTGCGTCATTGGTGCCTATATTTTAGGGATTCCTGTATTGAATATTTTATATAATGTCAATATTGATGATTATAAACTACATTTATTGATTATAATTTTTGGAGCTATTTTATATTCTATGAGTACATTGTTGTCAGCTGCACTCACAACAGTTCGGTATACGTTTGTACAGTTTATTGTGTTTTCGATTTCTTCTGTCATTGCGTTTGTTATTTCGCAAATTTTAATTGGTCAATTTTCCATTTATGGAGCAGCCATAGCGTATTTGATTACCATGGCATGTCAATTTATCTTGTATGTTATAATATATATTGTGATTATGAAAAAGATTGATTTTAAGGAGGTTGCTTAATGCCTTTAGTGAGTATAGTTGTTCCTGTTTACATTGCACAAGAATTTTTATCTATATGTGTAGAGAGTATTTTAAATCAGACTTTTGATGATTTTGAATGATTATTAATTGATGATGGTTCAAAGGATCAGTCTTTACAAGCAATGCATGAATTTAGTAAGAGAGATACAAGAATCAGATTATTTCATCATGAAAATCATGGAGTTGGCTATACGCGTAAATCGAGGGATTCAACTCGCAAGTGGTCAATATATTACATTTATTAATGCGGAGGATTTTGTAGATAATAATTATTTAGAAACATTCATGAATGAAATTGGAAATAATGATGTTTTAATTTCCGAATATAAAAAGGTCACAATGAAAAGTCACGATGTTTTGTTTACTTCGATTCCATTGGATTGTGAGTGGACAGAATTTAAATATGTTTAGACTTGTGCAAAGTTTTATGCATTGAATTTTTTAAAGGAGAATCATATTCAATATGCACGTTTAAAAATTGGTGAAGATGTATATTTTTAATTTAACTATTAATTCAAAGACAGAAAATATTAAAATTATTTCGTATGCTGGTTATAACTATTGTTTAAATGAAAATTCTGTAACTCAGAATCGTAAAACATTAGTTGTGGATAATAAAATATTGTCTTTGTTGAATCAAATTTACAATGACTTATCTTTAGAAAAGAAATATTCAAATAAAATGATTCAATATTTTTATTTGAAAACAGTCGTTCAATTTCTGCTGATGCAAGTCAATGTGTGTGATAAAAAGACGTATTTACAGCTATGTCATGAAGCATTTAACTTTTTAAAATACCATGGATATAATGGATATTCGCCTGTTAAAGAGGAAGAATTTAAGATTCGTTTTTGTGTATTTGCGTATTGGATAGCGAATAAAATGCATTTACATGGATTGTTATATAGCTTGGTTCGTCCTTTGCATTTACAAATTGGTTGATTGATTTAAATGAAAAATTGTGTTAATGTGTAAAAGTTGCGAGGAGGTATTGGAGTGAATAAAATTTTATTGATTATTCCAGCATATAACGAGCAAGAATCTATATTGTCTACAACGAAGACAATTGATGAGTATAATAAGAATCATTCAAATACTTTGGACTATATTGTAATTAATGATGGTTCAAAGGATAATACGGAAAATATATTAGTTGAAAATCAAATTCCACATATTCAGCTGGTACATAATTTAGGTATTGGTGGAGCAGTGCAAACCGGATATAAATATGCATTTGAAAATGGATATGATATTGCGATTCAGTTTGACGGAGATGGTCAGCATGATGTGAATTTTGTTGAAGATATTTGCAAGCCAATTTTAGAAGGTAATGCGAATATGTCGATTGGTTCACGTTTTGTAGAAGGGTCTACCAGTGAATTTAAATCTACAAAGGCGCGTCAAATGGGAATTAAGATTATTTCGGCTTTTATCAAGTGCTTTACGCATGAAAAGCTTTATGATGTAACTTCTGGTTTTCGTGCTATAGATAGAGGGTTGATTCAACAATTTGCGAATGACTATCCTTTAGAATATCCAGAGCCTATTTCTACAACACAAATTCTAAAAGAAGGTAAGCACGTAAGTGAGGTACCGGTTGAAATGAATGAGCGTAGTGGAGGGGTTTCTTCGATTCGTAGTTGGAAGAATGCTTACTATATGATTAATGTACTTTTATCTATTATGATTATTGGAACTAGGAGGTCAAAATAATGCCGTTTAATTTAAGGTTATCGATTTTAATTATTGCGCTCATTTTGGCAGCTGTGATTCTTCGTGTGCTTCATAAGGATATGATTCCTGTTAAGTATTCTTTATTATGGGCTATTGGTGTTATACTTTTGATTATTCTTTCTATTTGGCCTAATATTTTAGTTTCGCTTGCATCTTTGATTGGGTTCCAAACAATTTCAAATATGGTGACAGGTGTTTTGTTTGTCATTTTATTGTTCATCACTATTTCATTGACTGTGATTGTGTCTGGTCAAAAGAAAAAGATTATTTTATTGGTTCAGGAAGTATCTATTTTGAAGAATAGAGTGGATGATTTGGAAAATAAGAAAGGTGAGTTGTAATATGATGACTCATACTTTTGTTGTATTGGCATACAAGGAGTCAAGATATTTAGAGAATTGTATTCAATCAGTCTTAAATCAGGAATTTAAAAGTGATGTTGTGATCGCAACATCAACTAGAAATGATTTTATTGAAAGAATAGCGAATAAGTATCATTTGGATATTATTGACAATCCAAATCCTGGAAAAGGTATTGGTTATGATTTTGATTTTGCGAGAACGTGTGTTCATTCGGATTTGGTGACAATTGCTCATCAGGATGATGTATATGATCCAACGTATTCAAAAGAGGTGGTTTCTCATTTTGAAAAATATAAGGATGCAACGATTCTTTTTACTGATTATTATGAATTGCGTAATGGTAAAAGGGTATACAAAAATACCAACTTAAAAATTAAGCGAATCATGTTGATGCCTCTTCATAATAAGAAACTTTCGAATCATAAAATTATCAAAAGACTTCCACTATCATTAGGAGATCCAATTTGTTGTCCGGCGGTAACTTTTAGTCAAAAGAATCTAAAAGTAGATAAGTTATTTGCGTGTCACATGAAGTGTGATGTAGATTGGAATGCGTGGGAAATTGCTTCAAAAATTAAGGGAAGATTTGTATTTATAAATCAACCTTTAATGGGGCATCGAATTCATGAAGAATCCACAACGACGGAAATCATTGAAGATAATAATCGTTCAAAGGAAGATTATGAAATCTTTAGAAGATTTTGGATTGTGCCTATTGCTAAATTATTGACGAAGTTGTATTCCAATTCGGAAAAGAGTAATGAGGTTTAAATAATTTGACAGATTTGTTAAAAGAGTTTTACAAATGAAACTCTTTTTTTTACATTTTATGATATACTAATCAAGGTTTTTATGTTAACAAAGGATGTTTGATATGAAGAGAAGAAGACTAATTTCAGTATTGACAGTAATTTTTGTTTTTATAGGATTATTATTAGTAAAGGTTGCTAAGTGGGTGCCTGATACATTTGGAGATATTCCTTTTGAACAGGTAGTATTCCATTTATTGGTTCCTATTCAAGGGACGGATACGTCCTTTGTGGATAGTTTTATACAGGAATGTTTACCGTTACCCGGTATTGTTTCTGGCTTGTTTTTGATCTTGTGCATTTTAAAAGATTGGCAAGTTGGGAACGATATTAAAAGTGGAGAGTTTAAACATAAAACATACAATACACTTATTATTATCACAACGGTAGCATGCTTATTTATTTTTGGATTTGGTGTTACAGACTGTATTTATGCTGTTGGTATTGATCAATATTGGTATAATATTGCACATCCTTCTAAGATCTATGAAGAATATTATGTGGATCCTGCAAGTGTAAAATATACGTTTCCTGAACAAAAAAGAAACTTGGTTTATATCTTTATGGAGTCTATGGAAACAACATATGAAGATTATGATAATGGAGGTGCGGTTGAGGAATCTTTGATTCCGGAATTGACTCAATTGGCCAATCAAAATTTAACATTCTCATATGGCAATAAGGATAATAATGGTTTTTATGTGCCTTCTATGTCTGGTTGGACAGCTGCAGCATTAGTAGGACAAACGAGTGGTGTGCCTTTAAATATTCCAATTGATGGTAATAGCTATGTAAGTGAGGATAGCTTTTTACCTGGAACGTATTCGATTGGACAGATTCTAGAGGCGAATGGCTATCAAAATGAATTGTTGATTGGTTCGGATGCTAAATTTGGGGGAAGAAAGTATTATTTTGACCAGCATGGTAATTTTAATATTGTAGATTATCATTCGGCAATTCAAAATGGTTGGATTGACAAAGATTATAATGTTTGGTGGGGCTATGAGGATTTGAAACTATTTGAATTTGCGAAAATAGAACTCACAAGACTTGCTTCAACAGGACAGCCGTTTAATTTTAATATGTTGACGGCAGATACCCATCATATTGGTGGCTATATTTGTTCGGAGTGTGAAGATATATATGGAGATCAATATTCGAATGTAATTCGTTGTTCAAGTAAACATGTAACTGAGCTTGTACAATGGATTCAAGAACAACCATGGTATGAGAATACAACGATTGTATTAGCGGGAGATCATCCAAGTATGGATCCGGATTGGTTTAAGAATATTGAGGCTAGTGGCTATACGCGTAAGTGTTATTATACGATTGTAAATCCGGCAATTCAGCCTGAAACACAAAAATCACGTAAAATCACAACCTATGATTTATTTCCAACAACATTAGCTAGTTTGGGAGTAACCTTTAATAATAATCGTTTAGGCTTGGGTACAAATTTATATACGCAAACGCCGACATTGATAGAGAAGTTAGGATATAAGAAATTAGATAAGGAATTAACGCGTCACTCGAATTATTATGATAAATATATCTTATATGGAAAGGATAAACGTTAATGGAACGAAAAAAAGTATTGCTATTAATTAATCCGAATTCTGGTAAGAAAAATTCTAAGGGTCAATTGTTGGATGCATTAAATGTATTTTCTTCACAAAATTATCAAATGGAAATCTATTTATCTCAGAAAAGAATGGATGTTTGTGATTACATTATTGAGAACGCAAGTCGCTTTGATGTGGTTGCCATCTTTGGTGGGGATGGCACATTAAATGAGGCAACAAATGGCTTGATGCAATTAGAAAACAAACCTGTGATTGCCTATTTTCCAACGGGTACGATGAATGATTTTGGTACAAACTTTGGTTTAACCAACAACATGGAAGAATGTGCTCGGATTGCTTGTAAAGAAAAGGTTGAATTCTTTGATGTTGGGAAAATGAATTCGCGTTATTTTAATTATGTGGCTGGCTTTGGGGCTTTTTGTAATGTTAGCTATGAAACTAAACAAGAATTAAAGAAGCAATTAGGAAATATGGCGTATATTATTAAGGCTCTTCATGAAATTCCAAACTTACATCCTTATCATGTAAAGATGAATTTAGATGGTAAGGTGTTTGAAAAGGATTTGATGTTCGGTTTAATTATCAATGGCAATCGAGTGGCTGGATTTGAAATGGTAGAACAAGATGACAATACATTTAAGGATGGATTGTTTGATATTATTCTTGTTGAGCATACACCAAATCTATTAGAGCTTTATAATTATCCATTAGGAGTGTTGCATCCTGAACTCAATATGAAGTATGTAGAAAGATATAGAGCTAAATCTATTATGATTGAATCCACTGAGAAATTAGCTTGGACACTCGATGGAGAAGAGGGTGAATCTACATTGGTTGCTAAGGTAGAGAATCATCCTAGAGCTTTACAGATATATACGAACAAGTAAGGAAGAATTAGTTAAAATATAACCGTTTTAAAGGGATTGTGTGATGCAATTCCTTTTTTTACTTGATTGAAATTGAAAGCGTTTTTTATTAAAATCCCGAGTTTGACAGTTGAAAAAGTAAAAAGTGCTAGAAAGCCTTTATTCAAGGTTTA
>NZ_QRVI01000027.1 GCF_003458715.1 Eubacterium sp. AF22-8LB | reverse complement strand
AGCATTAAAATTTAAAATTTATCTATTTTATGAGTCCTTTTTCTTGACATAGTACCAGTTTAAACTGCAACTTTCAAGATAGAATCCATTTTCGTATAGCTTCAGGTGATCCAATCTATCCTGTAAATAATCTATATGTTTATTAAATATCTCATTCACTTCGGGAGAAACACGTACAATAAAGAAATCCTTCAGCATTTCCTTTGGAGGTTTAATAATTGTCTGCCATTCGTATCTGTAATGCTCCAACTCCTTAGAACATTTGCTGATTTCTTTTTTCATTCCATGAAGTTTAAACTGGTCTGCTTCAAAAGCTTTTTTCAAAGGTGCCGTATCAACAAGTTCAAATGGTCTTGATTGATAGGTACTCCCTAAGCGATACGCATCCTTACTATGCTGATCTAAAATTTTTTCTTTCACCTTTAATACTTCCATTACTGGATGTATGCTTTCTTCAAAATAAGGAAGTCCATTTTTCAGCATAATTAGATGTGATCTTAAATCCTGAAATGCTTTGTATTCACTTTCAGTGGGTACATCTATTGCGGACTCCATCTTTCTTTGACTTCTTTTTAAAATACGAGCCATATACCATTTTCCTTTCTAGCAAAAAAAGTTAAGGCAATTTGCCTTAACTATAATTCCATTTCATTCTTTCCAAGCTCATCCTGATATTGTTCCAAACCATTCTCAAATTCTTCGCTGACATAATCAAAATCATCTGGAGCATCCAAATACTGGTCAAATAATTCTTCCAGATGATAATGCAACTCGTCATCGTCTGCATACAGATATACCTGGTCACTTGCATCAAACTGATGCTTATTGATTGCACTCTTTAAAAGTATATTTATATCGTGATCGGATAGACTTGAATTGATTGCGTACAGCTCATCCCCTGTTTCATTCATTGCATAGGAAACTCCATCTTTGATACAATATGTTTCAAATGTACTCAATACATCTTCTGAAATATCCTTTTCTGAATGAAATACTGGCAATTCGATATTTTCTAGGGACATTTCCTTTTTCTGAATTTCATTTTCAGCTATCCGTTCAAAATTTTTAATAAATTCTGGATATGCTTTAACAAAGTGCTCATAAATAATTCCAGTACGCTTATTCTCGTCAATTGCATTAAATTCGACCATTCCATCTCCATTATGATATGAATATATACTCTGATGAGATATGATATGATTTTCCTTATTCAAATACATTTCTACAGATAAATAATTCCATTTCATTCCCCATTCTGGATCGTCGATTCTCATGCGTAAACATGGCATGGAAGCCATGCGACCACTGGCATTTCTTGTTCCAATACCGATTCGGTCCAAGTCTCGATCTTCCATATAATCAGGTCCACCTTCCCATCTCGAATCTGGGCAAACATCTTTCCATTGTGGCATATTTTCAGTTGGATAATGACCAAGCGAATGTTTCCAATAATAATGTGGTTTTCCTAAAGCTGCGAATAAATCAAAAATTTCTTTCAATTCTTCAGCCTTGATCATATCGAAAAATTTATTCTGAGCCTTGTCACATCTTTCTTTCCAATATTTTTTTTCATTTTCTTTGTTTACCTCGTTCACATAATCAGTCTTAATTTTAGCCTGATTCGTTCTATCTAATAAAATATCCCATCTACTCATAAATTAATCTATCCTTTCTAAATAAAAACAGTTAAGGCAAATTGCCTTAACTATAATTCCAATTCATCTTCCTGTTGTTTTTCGCCTAGATCGAGTTCATCCTCGATCACTTCAAAATCATCTACTAATGGATCCAGATTCAAACCAGAGCCATTCTCCCACTTCACATGTACCAGCCCTGCATCATCCACCTGTTCGACAACACCACGTGTTCCGTCAGGTACAGGATGAGAAGGATCCCGCATATGGTTGCATTGAATTACTGTTCCTTTTTCCAACATATCACGAACATCACTGATGGAGATTGCGTAATGCGGATCAAATCGTTTAACGTAGTGTGAATCTACATTCTTTTCTAATTTTTTAACATCATCCAATAATTTTTGAATTTTATCATATTGCTCTAAATCGCCACTGGCACACGCACTTTTATAATCCTCAAGGTTCGTGATGATATCGTCTGTATCTCCTGTAACTAATGCTTCATATACTGCGTGTTTTTGCGTATCAATATCTATATCCCTGCAATCCATAGCTTCATACGGGTCCATATCTTCAAAACATTCCATTAATCTGTCGCATAGACTATTCGCCTGTTTTGAAAGAGAAGCTGTCCACATCTGGTCTTTGTAAAGATCAATCATTTCATTGTTTATCCATACAGGCTTGTCCTGCTTGTCAAAACTTTCATAGATCATTTTCATTGCCAGTATGTGATTATCGAGATTGTTTGCCCACAAATGTTTTTCATGGCAATTTCCATTTCCCAAAAAATATTGACAATCACACTGTAATCTGGAAAGCATTTGATATTTGTATTCGTTGCTCTGGTCAAGCACTTCATTCTTCAAGTTGTTTTCAAATTCTATTTGAGCCATACGTTCAAACACTTCATGGTACAGATAATTGTCATGATAGTATTCCGCCTGCAAAGATGACAATACATTGTTCACCTTAGTTCCATCTGGTAGCCATAAACATTCTGACTTTGCATCGTATTTCATTGGATGCTTCTTTAAAAGGTCGGCATATAACTGTTCCTTTTGATCGTATTCCGCTTGTTCCTTTTCCCACAAACCGGAAACCCCACCTTTCACTCGTCCATAACCTACTACTATATCTAATGCCTTCGATTCCAAAATGCCTGCATTATCATCTAAAGAAAGAAGATATTCATCCTTTGCAATCAGTGATTTGAAAATTTCATAATCTTCATTCGTAAAGTCCATGTTGAATCTTTCTTTTGCTTGTTCCTGCAATTCATCCATAAACACAACACGATTTCCATATTCACTTTGCGAGAATACTTTCTGCATGGTTTCATCCGCCAAACAGGTTACAACATCTTCTTTAAAATATGTTTTCTGTCCTCTTTTTAAAATACGAGTCATATACCATTTTCCTTTCTATGCAAAAAATAGTTAAGGCAATTTGCCTTAACTATTCCATAGCTCTTTCTTCTTTATTCTGCTGATCCTGAAGCTGACCTGTCATCTCATCCATATCATCAATAAATGTACGGATATCTTTATACTCGACCTCATCATAATCTTCTTCTGAAACAGTATATTGAAATTCGCTGTTTGCGTTCATGGATTGAATATATGTTCTTTTTAATTCGTCTGTGTCCACTTGTTTCATGTTTTTAAATCGTTCATCTGTAGCTGTTTCTTTGATTCGGTTTACAACCAAATCCGCCTTTGGTGAGTTTTCAAGAATATAGGTGATGTTCTTTACATCTTTCATGAATTCATATTTATCGCTGTTTTCCTGATAATATTTAACCATATTATATAAAGTGGTAATGTCTTTTGAAGCAATTACACTTGCTTCTGTATCAATGCTTAAATAAGCTAACGCATTCATAGGTGAGTCAAAGATTATAATATCGCTTGCATGGTCTTGAATTTGTTTCCATCCAACTGATGTAAAAGAACCCGCAGCTTCGTGTTTGTATGGTGTATCTTTGATACCATATTCCAATGCAAAAGCTGGATTATTTTTTTCATCGTATCCAACAAATACTGCATTATGCATATTTTTACTCATGTAAAGTGACTGATTTAAAATCAGAGTATCTACTACATTCCCTTCAAATGCCATTGTTTGTATAAAATAATCCTTCATCTCATTAAAGTTACCACTTTCTCTATCAGGCAGACTGATTCCTGTATGCTTGTATACTGCATTTTTTGTATGAGAATATTCGTATAGAACAAGATTTCTTGGATCCCTTTCCATATAATATTGATTTACCTTTTCTCTGGCTTCCGTAAAACTACAGTTTTCATAAAACTGCACAAAGTCATAGCAGTTCATCCCGTTTGTTGTTTTCGCATTATAGAAAACTAAGTTTTTCTGCAAATCAAAGATCAATGAAGGATGTTCATAGCATACAAGGTATCTTGCATTATTTTTCTTTGAGTATAATGTCAAACCATAAACATTGTCTGCAATTTCTGCCACAGATAATTGTCTGATATTTACAGCTAAATCTCTTAATTCGTTTTTTTCGTCCTTTGTATAAAATTTAACACTCATGATAGAGCCTCCTTATGTTATTTTTCTAATTCAATAAAAGAATTGTTTTGTGAATATTGCACACATCATATTTCGTAATAATAGTCAGCCAGTCTTTCTTCGGCTAGTTCTTCTTCATCTTTAGTAAAACAATCCAGATCGACATCATCGTAAATCTTGTTTATCACATCATCCCAGATACGATAGGATTCGATTTCATCCGCATTTTTAAGCTGTTCATTAATTTCCTGATGTTGTATTGAGTAGTGGAAAGCCTGTTTACTCAAAATTTCTGTTTTACTGTATTCCGCCATAATCAATTCATCTACATGAGCGATCTGGTCCTGATCAAAATATACGTCCCTTATCTTTTCATTCTGTATATAGCCATAAAAATGACGGGATGGTACATTTTCGTTTATAAAATTGTATAACCCATCCTGTAATGGAATTTCTACATTTGCCATGTTACGTGTTATCGTATGCTCATAGCTAAACAGTCTTACATCCTGCACATCATCCGCTTGGATATTTCTGTAATCACCATTGCGTATCATGGACAGATAATCTTCGTATCTGTCCAAAGGTAATTTTGAAAATGTCTTATATAATTCCATAATTACGCTTAGTGTTCAAACTGTCCTAATTCATTCAAGGTCAGCTGGTCTTCCTTCTCATCCTGCGGAGATGGAGCATGGACTGTTCTCGCATATTCATTTTCAAGCTGGACACGTGTAGCTACATCATCAATCACCTGGTTTAAAATTGCAGGTGTAATAGGTTTAACGTAACCATAGTAGCGATACGTAAGTTCAAGTGAATTTTTTGTTCTTAATTCACATTGATTTAGGATATACTGAGATGCCTGCTTTCCGTTGATACCAAAGCGTTGTAGATTTTTCACTTGATCGGGTGTTAAAAAAACACCCTTGTACATTTCAAATGCATCAGGGTGTTTTCCAATTTCTTCAATAACTTTTTTTGTTCGTTCATTCAGTGATAAATTGTTTTGGTTCTTCTTCAGGTACATCAGTCTTTCATACATCATGTCATAATCATCATAGGTCATCATACCGATACCTCCTTCCAAAATAAAAAAAGATAAGCAGGGCAACAGGGAAGGTTGCAGATTAACCTACTTATCTTTTGTATAAAAATTGTGGATGATAATGTGTGCAATCCTTACAATTCCTCTACATTAGCATTATAACACATCAGAGAAACAAAAATGCTAGAAATTTGTGCGAACAATATTCACTTAATGCTCATAAAAAATGAGCAAAAATATGTAAACAACCTTTATATATCAAGAAAAGAACTAAAAACAGTCCATAAAAAAATTAAGGCAATTTGCCTTAATATCATTCATTATCTAATTATGTTTTATTGTCTCTTTAAAAAAGGCATCCAAGACTCCGTTGATTTAAGACGGAGAGGGATGCTTTTTTGAATATCTACATAAGCCGTATACTTATGTCAATTCCAAAACATTATATCAACCAGATTATCATTTTTTTATATTCAGATAATCATGAGGAGTGATACTTAAAATTTTCGATTTTTCAAAGTCTTTTGTATTCCTTGTTAAAATATATTTAGCTTTTTGCCTTTCCGCAATTGCAGAAACAACAGCGTCTTCAAAATCTGAAATGTCACTGGAAAGAGCTTTTTCAATATCTGCTCCCCTTGTATCTGATATCTTTATTAAATCTAAAAGATTTCTTATACATTCTTTTGCCTGTTCACTTCCAATATATTTCCTAGCAATATAGAATATGTCTGTGATTGCCGAAGCTGATACAATAATAGTGTGATTATCAATACACTTATTTAGTGCATTATATGAATCTTCAAAAAACGGCTCTCTTTTACATAGAATATCTATAATTACATTTGTATCAACCAATATCTTCATTGCTTAGAAATCCTTTCGTTTTTTATATTTTCAATCTCTTTGTCAGTTAATGAAGGCAATATACCAACTAAATTATTTAAAGATCTTTTCTTTGCCTGCTTTGGTGAAATAATACGTGCAATCTCTATTCCTTTATTTGTAATAATAATTTCTTCTTTGTTTGCCATAGTTAAATAATCACTAAGATGTGTTCTTAATTCTGTAGTATTGACTTTCATAGCAATCCCCTCCTGTACATTAATTATAATATAAATGTACATATGAAGCAACAATAATGTACATTCGTTCAATTAGTTTTTTTAAGGCAAATTGCCTTAATCTAAAAAGTGATTATGAGTATTCCACGCACTCAGAGCCACCATAGAACATTTAGCAATCAACATTTTAATTAATCATTTTAAAGAAAAAGTACATACAAAAGACCAACCAGATAATAGAAATAATTCCTGAAATTCTAAAACAATTTCTCTCAGACCTGTCATTTTTAAAAGGGACAAACCAATATAAAATCTCCGTAACAATCTCAATCATTGTTAATATTACCAAAACTGTTTTTCTTGCATCCATCACTCTACACCTCAGAAACGATTTTCTCATCCGCAAGCCTGAATTTAAAAACATTTTTCATGAATATCAACCTTCTTTCTTTAAGGCAAATTGCCTTAACATCTAGTGAACAACAATTTGTTCATCATACTCTTCCAAAAATCCAGACAGCAATAATCTTCGATTTGAATGTAGACCATAATCCAGATCGCACGTAGATAAAGTAACCATAGGTGAATCTGTATCTACATCCTCGTTACAATAAAGTGCTTCATTTTTTAGTTTATTTAAAGTTTCCTGTCTTTCCTCTCCAAAGTCTTTTGCATAAAACACAGACTCATTGTTTGATTTTGAATAACAGAAAACATTACATTTATAGTTTTGCTCTGGTGTAAGCAAATAGAAATCTGGATGGCTGTCAAAAAATGATTTTGATGAAAAGTTCTTTAGTAAAGTAAACATTCCCCCACCCTGAACAGAATGCCCATAAATAATATTGTTATCATCTGAGAAGTCTCTGTTCGTATTGCAGTCTAGAAATGCTGATCCCATATAGTTGTATCCCTTATAGATCGTATGATCTAAATAATAGGAGTTATTTGTCCCTTGTACTACAGGATATGATATCGCACAGTCTGGAACATATATCCAACCCACTATATCTGGATTGATAGCTTTTAATGCATTCCAATCAGGTGCTAGAATCTGTTCCCCATTCTCATTCTTTTTCTCAACACATTCTTTTTTTAACTTATCTGTCTGTAATTCAACCTCATTATCTTCATTGTATATCTGCCAAGCCTGATAGGCACAGAAACCACCAACGCATAAACATATAATCAATATAATTCCATAGACCCACTTTTTCATATTTCATTTCCCCTTTCACTCTATAAAAAAAGACATCCAAGACTCCGTTGTTTTAAGACGGAGAGGGATGCCAGTTTGAATATATACATAAGCCGTATACTTATGTCAATTCCAGTTTAGTGTAGCATAACACGTAAGTCCTATAAGCACAAGCATACCCGCAAAAATAAAACCTGTTTTTATATTAAAATCCTTGTCACTTATACATAAGTGTGCCAACCATCCAAATGACAGTGCAACAGAACCTAAAAAAAATAAATCTCTAAACAACATATCTATACATCCACTGTCTTTGATTCTTCATCAGCAGGTTTAGATTTAAAACAATCATTTTTATCAACCCTCTTTCTTTAAGGCAATTTGCCTTAATCGTTTAATTTACGTCCAATTAGTTCATCTAATGAAACATCAAAGTAATCTGCAATTTTTATTAAAGTGCTTATCCTTGGATCTTTCTTTTTACCATTTTCAATATCACTAATTTCACCACTAGACATATTTATTTCTTTACCCAATTTTTCCATTGACAAATTGTTAATTTTTCGTAATTCTTTTAATTTTATTTTCATAATTTCCTTTCTGACGAACTCTCTACACAATGGAGTTACACAGTCGTTTTTTATTGGTATACAGGTATAATTTCATTATTTTATATATACTTTAAACAACTATCACAAATATTTAACAGTAAGTATTCTAAAAAATAAATATAGCAGTAATATCACAACTATATTAGCGACAATCTCAATAAATAATAGAACAAAATCTACTCCGCCTTTTTCTTCCCCCTTCATCTCATCACCTTCCTAAGTGGCAGCACTGCCATTTTTTGTTTTTACAAATTCAAAAATGTATTTATCTCTTTTTAACAAAGTAAAATGCAGCAAATAATTTTAGCGTCGAAAACAAAAAACATAATACAAACGCAAATTTAAAAAGCGGAAAGAAGATAGAAGCAAAATCATTTGCAGTCATAAAAGCAAACATTAACTGTATTCCTAAAGCAAACATAATTACTGAAACAACCACTTCAAAAATTATAGGTATATTTAAATCATCATCCGCAACGATTGCAACACTAAAGCCACCTAAAAGAATAACCATTAAAAAGCCTGTAATACTCAATGAAAAAGATACTATATCTGTATTTGGAATATTCACACTTAATACTCTTCCTAGAGAATAAGCACCCATTTTTGAACACAAGAAAACAAGAAATGCTATAGCTGCCATAGGCAATACAATCGAACAAATACCTTTCAGTATATTAAGTGCCATATATGCCGTAAGTTTTAAGAATTTGCTTGACGTTGGCTTATCGTAAATATCCTCTACATATTCATATAATTTAGAGGATTTTATAATTTCTAATTCGTCACTTCTAATATATTTTGTTTCTATTTCCTCACCTATAGTTCTTCCGTAGGCATTTAATTCATCTTTCATTTAATCCCCCATTTCTTTATTAAGTCAATGCGTCTTAATTTATTTTCTCTCCACTGTTTTTTTAAAATTTTTACCAGATACACAATGACATAAACACATTATGGAATCGATTGCTTTAATTTGATATTTAGGTATATATAAAAACAAATCCTTGTGATGAAAATCAATCAAGCCTTTTAATAAAGTTTTATTTACTAAATCGTTTTGTATAGAATATAGACATTCAAAAGAAGGAGTGAATTTTAATAAATGAGCTTGATAAGATTTATTAGGTCTATAGCATTTAAAAGTAACGATATAATTGTAATCATTTTCTAAAGACTCAATACTAGTAATTTCTACATCAATTTTTTTAAAATAACATCCTTGTTTCTTCTTTCTTAATCTTTTTTTCATCCAATCACCTTCCTACGCAGCAGCACTGCCATCATTTTTTATCCAAACAGATTTGAATAGGTTAAAACATACACAAGAAATAAAGTAGAAAAATAAACATTGCTATTAAAAAAGAGATAAAACCAACAATTAATAATATAGTTTTAAAATTCATAAATCTGTCGTCAAAAAAGATATGTAAAAACCCAAACAGTGCTATACATCCCATTGCACTATACAAAAAGTAAATTACAGGCAACATTTTCTATTACACCTCAGAAACTACTTTTTTCATCAGTCGGTTTAAATTCATCATTATTATCAACCTTCTTTCTTTAAGGCAATTTGCCTTAATAATTTAATAAAAAGCACAGAATTATATTGGTATTTAACATATCTTCAATTCTTTCTAGTATGTTTTGTAGCATTTTTAATTTTTTCATTAACAAAATATTTGATGTATAACAAGAAACTCAAGGCGTGTGTAAAATTGATAAAAATGCGTAGCAGAGAATCAAAAAATCAATAATAATTAAAGATAATTTAATTAAAATAAATTTATCTGGATCAAATAGCTCTTCTAACAGTAAGAGAAAAATCATGGATCCCATAAATATATATAATAAATAAGCAAGTAACATTTTTTTACACTTCAGAAACTACTTTCTCATCAGCAGGTTTGAATTTAAAACAATCATTGTTATCAACCTTCTTTCGACTCACTTAAATCTTTTATTACAATTTCATCTATAGTAACCTCTAGGGCTTTAGCAATAGATATCACTATATCAATATGAGGATTTTTTGTTGTACCATTCAGAACTCTAATAACCCTTGATTTTGTCACGTTACAAATTTTAGCTAATCGATACATAGTTATTTTCTTTGTATACATTAAATCTTTGATTTTTTTAATATTTAACATGATAACACCTCCATTTCAAATAGGTGCGTCAGTGAACCTATATTATGTTATAATGTGTTCAATTCTAGAGGCTCAAACATGAAAGCAATTATTCAAACCATTTCAAAAATTATAGACTACATAGCTTGTCGGTTTCATAATGGAAAACAATCAATAAACCATACTTTAAAATGTTTATTTATTCATTTTATTACATTTCTATTTGTCACATGGCTTGGAGTAATTTCAGGAATGAATCTTGAAATATTTAAACTAAAACTAAAATGGGATTACTTCAACTATGTTATAGGAGCATTTCTTGCTTTAGTCATTCTATACTTAATCTTGCATATCTATAAATTTCTTCTTGTTAAATTTTATTTTAACGAAGATATTTCCCACAAATGGACAATTAATCTATTGGATTTTATCTATACATTTTTATCTGTTGTTGCAATAGCCTATTTTCTAGGCATTAAAGAATCAGGATACGATGTTTTTATTACATATTTAATAAATAAATATCGTGATAATTCAATATCCCCAAAAGATTATAAGTTAATTGCTGAATACATTAAGCCCTACTTTGATATTGTTATTACATATATTGCAGCTAGTATTAGTTGTACAGCAATTATAACTACTAAACTAAATAACCAGTACAATAAATATTTTCAAAGCAAGCATTCCTAAGAAAACATAGAATGATATATCAATTAATGTTTCTATAAAATACATACATATTTTTATTAATGATGTTTTCATAATCATACTCTTCTAGAAAATATTCATGACCTTGTTCCACATAATGATATTCAAAATAGTCCATGCAATGACTATAATCACAGTTATAAATGTTATTATACTTACTATAATAGCTACTATCTTATCTTGAGTTTGCAAAATCATCTCATTTTCAGCCCCTTACTAATTATTGTGTACCTTTCATTAAATGTACTTGTTAGTTTCTCATATACAGCAAATTCTCTTTTGTAAAATCCAAATAGTGCTATACATCCCATTGCACTATACAAAAAGTAAATTTCAGGCATACACATCACACCTCAACAACTGTTTTCTCATCAGCAGGTTTGAATTTAAACATATAATAATCATCTTTATCAACCTTCTTTCTTTGTTAAGGCAATTTGCCTTAATTTTTAAATTGTCGCATTTTGGAACAACAAAATGGTATATTTAATTTGTATTTATTAGGAGGTACTTTATGAATCAAATATTCGCAGAAATCATTGCTAAAATTAAGGATATACCATTGTACGAAGCCATATTATTTCTACTTTATTTCAGTTTCTCTTTACAATTTAACTTATTTGGCATCAAATACATAATCACAATAATATTTCTCGAATTTATTTGTTGTGTTTGTAAAAATCTATTTGGGAATGATTTATCTCATGAATCTAGTAAGGAATTTTATTGTTTAATGCTAATCATCTTTTTATTTGGAATCATAATGAACAACATACAATTTCATTCATTTAAATGGTTACGCATTGCTTTGAATAAATTATTTTCTATCAAGATAGAAAAAGTAAGAGTACTAACCAAATATTTAGATACTATTTTTAAAACAATTATTGGATATCAATCAACTAGTATCATCGTTTATGAAGCGTTTCATTCAGAGCAATTGAATGCAACACTTACCACACTTGTTGAAAAATTATTCACAACATTCTTTCTTTATATAGCATTGGTTTTTTTTAGTTGGCAATAATAAGTATTACAAAAACGATCATTGTTAGTAAAGGTAAAAAATAGAACCAAATTGGATATTTTTTAATTCGACAATTTTTGCTACTAAATGCATTTAATAATGAAATTATCGAAAAAGCGAGTAAAACCAAACCAATACACATATTTTGTTTAATTGACTTCTGGATATGAATATCAATATCAAAGAAATAATTTAGAATTATTATTGTTGCACTTCCAACACAAGTTAATATTAGCAACCATTTTAAATACCCTTTTTCTTTCTCATCTAATAAATCAATCCAAGATTTTTTTTCTTTCATCTCATCACCTTCCTACGTGGCAGCACTGCCACGTTTTCTTTTATTCAAAAAGTTTCTCATATTCATAAAGAAATATATACGTGTGACAATCAACTATATCAAAAACAAAAAGGAAGAGTGATTGCAAAACATAGAACAAAAAACATACACAAAAGTAATAGAAAAGCTTTGATTTTCATTAAATGTTCATCAGATATTAAGCATAATATTCCAAATACTATTAGACACGAAAATGCACTATACAAAAAATAAATTGCATCCATCACTCTACACCTCAGAAACGACTTTCTCATCAGCAGGTTTGAATTTATACTGCTGTATCTTCTCACCATTTTCATAGTAAATGGTGTTTTTTCTTTTTGTATTTTTGTATTTCAACTTTTTCACATTTACTTTTGAATCATCGGCACTGATATTTGTTATATTCAATCCACTGTCCATAGAATATAAGCTTAAATCTGATAGCAACGAGCTTTTCAACACAGAACCATTCGGTACTGCAAATACTACATCAGGATACATAGCTTTGAATGCTTGAAATGTTGTTCGGTAAACATGAATATAACCATTATCGCCATTACTTAGTGTGTAATTTCCTTCGCTGATCCATAGATTTGTTCCGTCAAAGGCTTCAACAAAACCTACGTGACCATACTGCGGATATAGAGTGTTCGCCTGAGCTGAGAACACAGCACCTCCGCTTGGTGTACTGCTCAAGCTAAATTTATCTCCATGAACAGCAACTATCTCTCTGGCGTTATCTTTTCCGTTTCCAAATGCACCGCTTGAAAAACCATACACCTGATAAAATCTAGACCATGCATAATACGTGCACTGTGGCATTGCAAATGGATTGCCCACCAAAATAAATTTACTCCAGTCCTTTGTCAGCAACGATTCATATTTCAGTGCGTTTTTAACCGAACTGATATAACCTGTTGACACAGTTTGTTTAGTTGAAATATCAACCTTTTCATTTCCTTCATTCTCGTCAGGAATAATCGTGATTGTTCCTGTTGATGTCTCAGGCTTGCCAGGTTTTTCTGTACCTTCCGTTTGATTGTTGTTATCTGGATTTGATATATCTGGTTTATCTGTTGTACCGCCATCCTCTTTAGGTGGCTGTGGCTCAGGTGTTGGAGTTGGAGTCACTGGCTCTGTCGGCTCAGATGGTTCTGGATCAGGAGTTACTTCCGTGTCATTTCCATCTGTAGTGGGTGGAGTTTCAACCTGCATATTACAGACATGGCTTGCATACACAACCGTTCCATCTTCGTTATATTCGACATTACCGATGTAATACGTGTTGTGATCTGTATTAATTCTGGTTTCATCCGCTTTGACAGTAGATGTCATTCCAGAAAGAATCAATGTACCTGTAAGTATACAGGCAGATAATTTATTTAAAGTGTGCATTTTTTTCAACCTTCTTTCTTTAAGGCAAATTGCCTTAATCGTTTAATTTACGTCCAATTAGTTCATCTAATGAAATATCAAAGTAATCTGCAATTTTTATTAAAGTGCTTATCCTTGGATCTTTCTTTTTACCATTTTCAATATCACTAATTTCACCACTAGACATATTTATTTCTTTACCCAATTTATCCATTGACAAATTGTTGATTTTTCGTAATTCTTTTAATTTTGTTTTCATAATTTCCTTTCTGGCACTCGCATAAGTGAGTATAATAGTATTTGATTAAAGGAGGCTTTTATTATGTACTGTCGAGGTCATGCAACTAGAATTAAAATTATTGAAACATATAAGCTTGTCCCTTTAGGTCGCTTTAAATTACTCAATGGTCAATCTGTTATAAGTGATGCTGGTAATAGGGATATTATTGATGAGTATACTGTTTTTGAATGTATAGAAATTAATAACCCTGACCATCATGAAACTATATATTGTGGTAAATCTGTAGCGGAAGATTTCTGTGCCCTTGCAAGCATTTCTCTACCCCCACTTTTTAATCCTTTGAAAACAATTAGTGTTGAGCATAGTTCGCATGGTGATAATTCGTCACATAAAAATTCTTGGAATAAAACTCGTAAACAGCTTTATAACTGTACACTACTCCTTATTATGTATTTTGGAAATTCACCAACTAACAAAGCATTATTTTCAATTAAAAGAGAGTTAGAAAATCCAAACTATTTAGACTATTTCCCAAAAAAACAAATAAAGTCAATTAATACATATTTATCTAAAGTTGGAATTACATTTCAATTTGTATTGAATGAAATGAGAAAAAACAATAAAATACGAGAATTTAAATATGATCTTTTGATTGAATATTCAAATAAGTTAGGTATTACACAACATTTTTGCTAGAAGAGTACTTTAATAACATATATATCATCTATCAAATGTACTTGTTTCCAGTGGAACCAACTTTCATATTTACAAATACACTCCTCCAAAGTCTCAGCAATTACAAAATCATTTATATCAACTTTATTCAACTTAAATAGCTTTTGTATTTCCTCTATATGATCTTTTAACCATTTGTATTCATTCACGATTTTTTTTACATCTTTTTCTTTCCATGCAATCACAGTCTCATCATCTGTTAAACCTTGCCAATTATTATTTTTATAAAACAATGTCCTCAGCTCATCTCCAGTTTGTGTGTTAAAAATATATACATAGTACTCACCATCGCATTTTGGATTTCTTTGAATACAACTTTGCCATTGCTTATTCATTGTGTCACTCCTTGCCATAAAAACTTTTGTTTATTCCTATCCAGATTTATATATTTCATTTGCAACAGGTTTTACAAATTTTCTACCTTGTCCTGATCCAGATTTTCCAATGCAATAGTTAGGAAACAATTTTATTTTTTTAAAAATTATCCCTCCAATTTCTAAGAAAACATGGCCGTTACCTATAACATAATTCCCGTAGCAGTAACCAGACATTTGTTTATTTCTATTAAAATTCAATATTGCTAATTTGGATTTAATTATTTCGATTTCATTTCTAGTGCAGTATTTTTTAAAATCTAATGTATATATGAGGCCCTCGTCCATTACACTTGCTTCTACCTCATATAGAAATAAAATTCTTTTTGTCGTTATGTATACATTACAATTATTTAATTTATTCGCATTTATTTTCTTCACTCTTCATCTCATCACCTTTCTACATGGTAATACTGCCATCTTTTTTTATCTTCAAAAATGTAAAAAGATTCTTATATCATTCAATCTTTTATAACTTTATAGATTTTTCTTGCTTTTCCTTTTCCAGATATTCCAATACATTCAATCGGAACTGAATGTATATTTTTTAAAAGCATTCCTATATTTAAATATACAGTTCCTTTAATTAACACTAAACTGCCTTGGCATGAACCCATTATTTCATTATTTCTATTGAAATTAGGTTTGCACATATTCTTTTCAACTTTATCAATTTGATGTTTCATACAGTATTTTTTAAAATGTAATTCTAACGTATTCTTTTTATCAATTGTCCAAGCTTTAATTAAATAAACAAATAGATATTTTTTTATGACTATATGAACCGTATATTCGTTTTTCATCCTATCACCTTCTTACATGGCAGCACTTCCATCATTTTTTTCCAAACAGATTTGAATAAGTTAAAACATACGCAAAAAATAAAGTAGAAAAATAAACATTGCTATTAAAAAAGAAATGATAGTCAATATTAAACTAATTATACAAAGTAAGATTTTACACATATTTAGTTTTTGTGGAAATAATTTCTCTAAAGCACCTAATAATAACATAAGAAATATGACTACAAGCAATAACGTATCAGACATTTATTACACCTCAGAAACTACTTTCTCATCAGCCGATTTGAAATTAAAATAATTTATCAATGTTATCAGCCTTCTTTCTTTAAGGAAAATTACAATAATTTTTATATGGTAAAATATAAATAATCGGAGGTATTATTAATGAAATATGATGATTTAAATTACTTTAAAATGTTTTCTTTATCTATTACACAAATTGGATATTTGTTATTTTTTGGCTTTGCTAACTTTGTTTTTTATACATTAATTACCGAATATTTTTGCCATACAGAAAACTCAATAAACACGGATTCTATTGGAACAATTGCAAGAATAATGTTTAACTTACTTATATTCCATTGTATATGTTCCTTTATGGCTAAGCATCATTTTGAATCTGTCATTCAAAACCGTTTAATAAATGAAGAATTAGTAGTAAACAATTTTTTCTATCATTTATTCTTTGCATTAACCACTATAGCATTTACTTTTTTGTTTGGAATAAAAGACAAAACTCTTGAATTAATGTTTCCAAATGATAAATTACTGCAATGGGACTTTAATTTGATTTTATATTGGTGCACAGGATTTATATCAATCATTTTCTTATACTTTAAACAACTTAAAGAAAAATGGGAAAATTATATATTTGAAAAAAAGATAGAGTGCACCGATACTAATAATAAACATGAATAATTCCATAATTATAATTTTCATAAACTCTTTTTCATTTTTCTTTTTCATCCTATCACCTTCTTACATGGCAGCACTGCCATTTCTTTATCTATGAACTATCTCACTCACAATTTACTAATATTTCATTAACTTTCTTTAGTTTCTTATAACTAAAATTGTAAACAGTATTAAATTTAGAATTGTAATTAAATAGTACCAAAATGGATAAAGTTGATACCTACATTTTTTTGAACTGAATGCGTTCAATAATGCAAACCATAAAAACATGTCTATTATCCATAACAATGCCAGATTATCGAATAGTGATTTTTTTATAGGAATTCTAATTTTAAAAAGCAGGCACAATAGAATTACAATCAAATCTACTATGGAAAGAAAAGTCAAATGTTTGAGATACTTCTTTTCATACTCTTTCAAATGTATAGTACTCATCAATAACACTCCTTTCAACATGGCAGCACTGCCATGTTTTCTTTTGTTTAAAGTGTGTATCATGTTGATTAGCACACTATAATAATGATTGAAAATATAACAGACATAGATGCAAAAATAGAAATAAAGTAAAACCATTTTGGTACTTTAGAACAATTCAAGGTAATCCAATTTAATGAACATATCCATGCCAAAATCATAATTATCCCTATTAGACATATATACTGGATAAAAGGTTCAAAATATGATGTTCCTATCAAATTACATAAAGGTGTAAAAATCAAATATTCCAGAATCATTGATACTACCAAAAATCTTAGATAAACTTTCTCATCTTTTCGTAAATCATCAATCAATTCAAAAATCGTTTTATCTTTTCCATTCTTATTTTTCGTGTTTTCCCTCATCAATAACACTCCTTCCTACGTGGCAGCACTGCCATTTTTTTATTTTCAAGAATCAATCATTTCATACTCTACTGTCCAAGTTTCAGGATATGCAACTTCAATTGAAGCAATATAATCCTTCATTTTTCCATAGTCTGGAAGTTTTTCAAGACAATTTTCTGGCATAAGCAATTCCGGAAATTGCTCCAATATTTTATTACGTACAAGATCAAATTTAATCTGATCGTATCTCGTATATGGCAACAATAAGCTAATGTAATCACAGTCATCTGTCTTCCACATACATTGTGGACTTGCACCAACATCACATACTTTAAAAAAGTATTCCAGTAATGAAACAATCTTTTCTTTACTAGAAGAAGGGTAGAGTTTTAACATATAAACTGGTGTATATACACAGCTGTCGGCATTTCTAGTAACAAATTTATATCTTTTTAAATCTCTATTTTCATTTACTACATAAGTAGTTAAACTATCTAGCGTTACATACAAAGGTATGTCATCCTTTATTTGTAATGTTTTTAGTTCTAAGGATCTCATTTTAAACATCTCCCTAAGTGGCAGTACTGCCATGTTTTTTTAATTTCAAGAATCAATATTATATTTAGATAATATTTCTTTGCCGATTGTTCTTCCATAGGAATTTAGATCTCTAGATTTATTAATTTGTTCCTTATCTTCAATCATTTCCAATTTGCTTTTTAAAAATTTAGAAAGAACATTAATTAAGTCATCAAAATCCAGCACATCAAAAACAACTAGTTTACAGATATCAAAATAAGAAATATTTGCTAATGAAAAAACACTCTCGATTTTATAGTCTTTAAAACATTTTTTATTAATATCATTAAAATCTAACTCATCAGCATGGTAATTAAATTTATTTCGTTTTATAAAACAATCTATGTTCATATGATGAATATCATTCCATTTATCAGCCTTATCTTGATCAAAATAAAGTGAAAAGAATCTATCGTTCAGGTTAAATAAATGCTCATCACGGTAAGCAATATCACATATATCGCTATAACATATGCGATTTCCATCATATAAATCTAATAGCATATAGTATGCTGAATAAAAAATATAATGATCTTTTAAAGCAGATATTTTATTCATGATTTTGTCTAAACAATGTTGGTAATATATTGAAAAAGCCATAGAAATAATTGCAATCACCAAGAATGCTTCCATTAATTCAAAACAAGACCTTATTTCAATATCTGGCAATAAAGGATAATTTCCAACTATACAGGTATAAAGCATCAGGACTAAGGAAATTATAGAAATTACTCTTGAATCTTTAATTTTTTTTGACTGTTTCTCTTGAATATCTACTAAAGAATCAATTTCATTTAGAGGATTATCTGGGATTAACAAAATTTTCATTCAACACACATCCCTTCATTTTTAATTCTGTATAAATCATTCATTTTTAATACTTTTAATTCTATTTCAATCATATTTATCTCTCCTCTTTTTCAAATCAACCATACAGCGTATTGCGTAATACGTCACGGTCACTTTCGTGACCTTTTTTCAAAAAAAGCTCAAATAAGCCTTAAATAAAGTATATTTATAAATTTATTTTTCTTATAATATTTATCACAATCAAGCTTATACTTACTTTCCTTGAACCTTGATTTGGAAGAGGAGAATACACTTTTCCCTTACAGCATGGAATCATCATGCCATAAGAAGTATATTCATCCGATTTGAATTTAAGGAACTTTCCCGTCACCCGTCATTGTTGTCGTTTCATAGCCATGCACTCTGTCACCAGCATTTACGTATCTACTTAACAGAGATTACTTGCTCTTTGCTCTTTCATCTTTTAGTCACTTAACTGTATTGTAGATAAATACAACGCTACCCATACTTTCGTAAATGTCTCACATCAGCGTGTCCACCCCAGTCTATTTTTTTTACGTGAGTCTTCGACTGACACTATCTCACTAAAGACAAATGCACATCATGACTATGTACATCCGCCTCCGTCCATTGTCGGAAATTCTCAAGATGATACGAGTTGAAAACATTCAAATGGCTGTAATGATTTCAAACCAATGAATCATATCATCTTTCCTTCATCCTCTACTGGTATCAGCATACTAGTAGATTTAGCACGTATTTCCTTGCTCACTGAATCAATCAGGTCATGGCGAGGATATGGCTCGTGACGCATCTTGTTTAAAGTCTTGACAAACTCAAACAAGATTAATACAATGGATATAGAAAAGAGATTTTTTTGTTAATCTTGTTAAGTTTTATGAATTAATCTTGTTAATGAATTAATCTTGTTGAGTTTTATAAATTAATGAGTATTGGCGTACTCATTTTTTTATTGTCAATTTTTAATATTTAGTTGTTATTTATTTGTTCCAAAACAAATTTCACGTATTTTTTTCCATACGGAAGAACACTTGCGATTGATTTAAAATCGCTTTCTGCAATCTCACCTTCTTCAAACATATCCGCAAGAAAAATCAGGTGTTTTCTTCGACATGCATTTCCTCCACATTCAAAATCTGTATTTTTCCATTTTTCAGGCAGTAAGTAAGACTTGCTAATTAGTATTTCATTGAAGATATCTTTTCTTCTTTCAAAATCAGATTGGAATTTTTCGTCAAACTTCGATTTGATTGCTTCGTATTCAGCAAGAATGACATCTGAAAATACATAATCCCTATCGTTAGAAGCAAACAACACCAAAAGATCCTCTTTTAATCTCCAGTTCTGATTGCCTTGAATTGGTCTATGTAGAACAAACAAATCAAAAAATTGTTTTCTTTGTTCTGAACTCATAGCCATAATGGCATTAGATTCCTCATCATACCGCTCACATTCATCATTCCATTTACAAACAGTATCCAAACACGTATCTTTATTACTTCCCCCACACCTCAGAGATTCTGAAAGCATGTTTGGAGATCTCAGATATAGATAAATATTGTGATAAAATTCTCTAAAATCTATCCAATGTTCGATACGCTTTAACTCTTCTTCAAGTCGATACTTGACAAAAAAACGATTAAACGTCCTTTCCCATGACATGACATACAAAACCCCTCTAGGCATCATAAAAACAGAAAAAGCAACTACCAATTTGATAGTTGCTAAACTGAAAATATTTACTTTTAAAATGCTTAGAAGTTCGATTTATTGAACGGCTTTCGTACCATCTGACAATTGCTCCTTTACATAAAGGAGTTTTTATTTTTTTGTATTCGAATTATATTCTTTATATACAAAATTATGTAACATATATTAAAAACAGAAAGGATAGAACTTTTATAATGCTACTAAAATTAGGAATATTTTTTATTGCGATTGGAATCGCAAAATTTATTTATGCGATGTATCTAAAACACAAACAAAAGTAAGTCTAGCAATAGGCTTTTTTATTTTAACCAAAAGAAAAAGCACATCCTAAGATGCACTTTCTTCAATCTTTCGCTTTTCTAGATACTTGATCTTTTCATCATGAACCCATTCCATAATGACACGATAATTAGTCATTAAGAAATCTCTCCATTCTGGTTGAACAACAACTCTTCTTTTAAGACCCCTATCATTTTCTATAATATACGGAAGTCTATATTTTTCATTATAATCTTTGATTGTTTCTATAATATCCTTTGGGCGATTCCAAATTGGATCATTGCCACCTACATCCACCAAAAAGCTCGATAATAAACGATACGGCGTCTGCATAATCAATAGTTTCTTGTATTCTTTTAAAGCTTCATCATGCTGCTTTACACAAATAATAATTTCTTGTTTCGAGCAGTTTTCAGGCAAATACTTTTGGATGCTTAAAATCGCATTTTCCAATGCGTTTGTACGCTTTTGATGAATTAACGGACCCAAATGATATCCTTTTTCTACAACATCCTCATAGGATAAAGAAATCATTTCATCTAAAATTTCATCAAATTCAATTGTATCTTTATAAATCATTAAATTTAATATAGCCTCTAACCAATAGAAAGAATAAGAAGAACTCGTGAATTCTAGAATCTTCTCAAAATAATCCAATCGCAGTTCAAAGCTGTATAAATCTAAGAATTGTAATCGCTCGACATCTAACATACCCTTATTTTATCAGTTCTGTGTACTTTTTAGAAGATGCTTTACACTTTTCTACGGGATATTTCTTCTTATTTTGTTCTAATTTCATCAACAATATTTCTTCCATATCCACTCCCAGTTTATTCGCCATTAAAATACAATAATTCATCACATCCGCAAGCTCTTCACAAACATGCTGTTGATCATATTCATTGTTCCACTGAAAACATTCCAACAACTCTCCGGCCTCAATACTAATGGATTTAGCCAAGTTTTCTGGATTATGAAACTGATCCCAATCTCTTTCCTCATTAAACTTTAAGATTTCTTCAACTGCCCTTTTCATTTTGATCCTCCATCATTTTATATTTCTTTGGTGATATGCCATACACCTTTTTAAATGCCTGAATAAAATGCGTCACATTATTAAAACCAACAATCTCTGATATTTCCGTTACATTCAGCGTGGCATCTTTTAAAAGATTTGTTGCCTTTTTCAACCGATACTGAATTAAATACTCATATGGTGTTACATTTAACATTTTATTGAAACAACGATTACACTGCGCAATACTCATCATCCCTGCGTCCGCAATATCCTTTAAAGATAATTCATCTGCATAATGCGTATGAATATATACAAGCATAACTTGTACGTGTTCTTGTCTTTCGACATCTTTTTTGTTCGGTATAAAATCAATTGTAGATAAACTCTTAACTAATTGTCTCCAAATCATTGTGATCAAAATAGAAACATCATATTCAAACATATCCGAACCATTTAAATAAATATTATAAATATCATACAAATATTCGAGTATTTGATTCTTTCCTTTGATTTCATAACATCTTAAAAAATCCATACGCGTATAAGGCCATACATACTTATATTTCATTCGACTCTCTTTAAAGAAAAAAAGTAAATCTTCAGGAAAAGTAAGTGTCACATATTCTCCATCCTCACTCATATCACTCGACATATGCAAAGCACCTTTATTAATAAACAATGCCTCTTTTTCTTTAAGTTTGTACTCTATTCCATTTACCTGATAACTCACATAGCCCTTAGTACATAGCACAAATTGCAAGTCCTCATGCCAATGCAAAGACTTAAAACCACTGCCTATCGGTAAATCACTATATTTTCTAACAACACAGATATTTATGGGAAACAATTCATCCGAATATCCGTTTAAAATGTGTAATTTGTTCTCCATAAGCTAAACATAATACAAAAATGATAATATATCTATATTTTTTGACTATTTATCATAAGACAAAGCACTTTACTGTTACTATAATTATAAATGTATTCAGAAGATTTTTATCTGATACTCATGTTCGATATCGCATAATCCAAATGATATCATCTTTCCAGTACAAAGTGTTCAATTTAAAAAAATAGTCAGGCATAAATTTCACAAGACAACAATACAATTGTTTTAAATTAGGAATGCAATCTCTATTAGGCAGCACAATGTGCTGTTTTTTTATTTTCCAGAAGAAAAAGGAACATTACTGTTCCAATAATTCTATGTCTACGATATCATCAATCTGAATTTGTGTATTTTCTTTAAAGAATAATGTCTTATTTAATTCATCCAACCGCTTAAAAGATAAAACATTTTGAATGTACTTACCACCACTTTTTGTCTTATCCTTTTCAAAATAAGTGATTCTGCATTTCGATTTCAAATTCATCAATTCAATGATTTTCTCATTGATTCTAAGCTTTTCTTCATTTGATAAAATACGTTTCGTCTGAGTTATTCTTTGTTGCTCCAATATCGCCTCTTTATGACCTGTTAAAGCCGCAAAAGGCGCAAATTGAGCGGCACGATCCGACATGGACATCTTTGGATATTTACTCTTTGGACGATCCATCGTATACCATCTTTCATCCATTATGCCTTATGCCCTCCAATCTGTGCATTTCTCTCTTTGGCCTTGGCACCCTTTTCAAAATCCATTCCTTTTAGGATTGAATTCTTTCCATATTTGTTCTTTATTTTTAAAGTCACCTTTTGAAGATCATTTTCCTTCTTTAAATCCTCTTCATCCACATTAGAAAATAAATCCATCTGTTCAAATCCACGATTCTTTTCATCTATTACTTCTATTGCTGCCACATTGATTCTTCGCACCAATAAACTAGAATCCACATACCGATCATAAACATCCAATATACTTTGAATCATGATTGAATTCGCATTTGTCTTTTGAGGTAAATGAACAATTTTATTTAAACTTTTCGGTAAATCACGACCATAAAAATCGACCATTGTTTCACCCGTATAAGACTCATTTGCTTCATAACCAATTGTAAGAACTACTTTATTTGTCACCAAATTCTTATCCACCAAATCTAAAGCTAAAGATTCCACCATTTCCTTGACTAAGATCTTAGCCTTCTCTTTTTCATACCCACAAGATAAGACTTGACCCGATCCTATACTATTCTTCTCTGGTTTATATGCTTTAATATCTTCCATTGTACAAGGCTCGTATCCCCAGGCATGATCAATCAATAGTTCGGCATTTACACCAAATGTTTTAAACAAAACATCCTCATGTTCCAAGCTAAAAGCACAAAGCTTTCCCATTGTATCAACACCTAGTTTATGCAATCTTTTCTCATACCCTTTACCAACACGCCAAAAATCAGTCAAAGGCTTATGATTCCACAACAATTTACGATACCTATACTCATTTAAAGCCGCAACACGAACCCCATTTTCATCTGGATCTTTATGTTTGGCCACAATATCCATTGCCACCTTGGCAAGATATAAATTGGTACCAATACCTGCCGTAGCCGTGATGCCAGTTGTTTCATAAATATCTAGAATCATTTTCATTGCAAATTCTTTTGGTGTTAAATGATACGTATTTAAATACGGAGTCGCATCAATAAACACTTCATCAATGGAATACACATGAATATCCTGACTTGAAACATACTTCAGATAAATATTATAAATTTGTGTACTGACATCCAAATAGTATTTCATTCTAGGAGGTGCAATTAAAAAATCGACTTCGTATCTAGGATTCTGCTTTAAGATTTCATCATCTGCCGTTTTACCATCAAAACGCAAAAACCCCTTTTTCCTTTTGGCATTCACTTCTCTTACCTTTTGATTCACTTCAAACAAACGACACCTTCCGCCAATTCCATACTGTTTTAAAGAAGGCGATACAGCCAAACATATTGTCTTTTCTGTTCTAGAAGCATCCGCAACAACTAAATTTGTAGTTAAAGGATCCAATCCTCTAGATACACATTCACAAGAAGCATAGAAAGACTTTAAGTCGATTGCCAAATAAATCTTTGACTTCATGAACGCGTAATCTTTTTAAGAAGACCATTTAATTCATCCAAACCAGAAGTCACTTCATTCAATGCACCTCTTAATGTTGGAATCATCTGTTTCAACTCTTCTTTTGCAGCTTTTTTCGCTTTTTTCTTCTGATATTTCTTCACCATATTTATTATATTCATTTTTTTAACTCCAATCGCATCTGATACCAAACTACACCACCATGAACACTTGAGGATACACCCTCATTTTTAAAGCCAAATTTACTATAGTAAGGCACCAATCTATCTTTACAAGTTAACACTAACCCTTTTCTTTTTTCTTGTCTAGCCAAATCAATCATCGAATTCATGATCTTTGCTGCATAACCCTTTCTTTGATAATCTGGCAATGTATTTAATCCAAATAGCATTTGCCAGTCACCATCTTCATCATGCATCGAAGCATCACTATACATTTCATCTGTTAAATCCCTATGATTTGTACAAAAACCATCGATAAAACTAATCAATTTATCTTCTTCAAACAATAACAAAAAATGATTCGCATATACATTTAATCGTTCTTGAATCTCTTTTGAAGTCGCTGCTTCATTCGGTGGAAAACAAGTCGCCTCTACCTTAGATAATATTTCTGCATCTTCAATCGTTCCTTTTCGAATCATGAAATCACCTCGCAGGTATTATACCAAAAAAGAAGTGATTACTCACTTCTTAATGCCTCTACAGGATCTTTTTTACTTGCAATCTTGGATGGAATCAATCCTGCAAGAATCGTTAATACTAAATCAATGAAAATCAAGAATACAGCTCCATTGACTGGTAACTTGGCAATATGAGCAACACCAGTCATATTTTCAACTACCATACTGATTGGTACATTTAATACAAGTGTAATTAATATACCTAATACACCACTAATCAATCCAATAATGAATGTTTCTGCATTAAACACACGCGTAATATCTTTCTTACTAGCACCAATTGAGCGTAAGATACCAATCTCTTTTGTACGCTCCAATACAGAAATATACGTAATAATACCAATCATGATGCTTGACACAATGAGTGATACAGATACAAAGGCAATCAAGACATAACTAATGATATTTACAACACTTGTTACTGAACTTAACATCGTTCCAATGAAATCATTGTATGTGATCACATTGCTCTTTTTCTGCTTCTTATTGTAATCCGTAATCAAATCACCCAGCTTTTCTTTCCCATCAAAACTTGATGCATATAAAGAAATCCTTGTCGGATTTGAATAATCTACAACACCAAGTTTAGTCAAATTCGAATCATACGTCGCATTGATATTTTCATTATACGTATTCATGTAATTCATCAATTCTTCTTGGGACATACTAGAAAGCTGCATCATCTGTTCATTTGTAAGATTTGACATGCTCATCTTTTGACCTGAAGCAAATTCGGTCTGCGTAAAAATATTGATATTTGGATTTGTCTTTTGTTCTTTTACAATTTGAGCATTCTCCGTCTTAGAAGTTACATACTCTTCCATAGCCTTTGTATAATACACACCACCCATTGTTGGTTGTGAAACTGTGGATTCACTTGGTTTAATAATTCCAACCACCTTGATTTCAGGACTTTTCGAAACAACATCCTTCATATACGATTCATTTTCACTTTGGTTGATCCATAAACCATTTACCTTTTGATACAAATCACTATTTAGAACCAATCTAAACTTCAAATTTAAGATATCATCCACACTATAAGATTTTAGATTTGTCTTTGAAATCTTATCCGTCTCTCCATTTAAAATCTTTTGATAATTCTTAACCAATTCATCTTGATCTAACAATCCCAAAGAATAAAGCGCATAATCGGTAATCTCATTATTTTCATCGACCTCTAAAACCACCTCATTATAGTTTGTTGGCCACTTACCTTCGACAAGCTGATACTCATCATCACGAAGCTTTTTCGATTCGGGTAAAGAAAGCCACACTTGATCATTAGTCATAGCACTTGAATCCATGAATTGCGATTGAATCGACATCATATCTGACATGCCTAGTTTATCTAACAAACCATTTGGAGATACTTGCACTAAACCTGAATCTGTATTTTCATTATAAACTTGTAAATTTAAATTATAATCATACTCAATTGCCTTCGCTGTCTTTCTAAATTGTTTCCCCTTACTACTTTCAATATACGATTTAAAAGCCGATAAGTTATTCTTTTTTGAACTCGATAAAGATTCTAATACATCCTCCACATAAGGACGAGAATAAATCTTAGAATCGTTGTGTTCCTTGCTTTCTTTCTTCATGCCCATCATCGTTGTCATTAATGTAGACATATCACTAGAATTGGATTGAATCTCAATCGGATAACTGGCCATTGTATCATTTTCCATTTGATCAATATACGACTGCATACCATGCGATAATGACATGATTAAAGCAATTCCAATAATTCCTATACTTCCGGCAAAAGATGTTAAAAATGTACGTGCCTTTTTTGTCATTAAATTATTTAAACTCAGTGAACAAGCCATTTTAAAAGACATGCCAGGTCTTTTTAATACACTTGTATCCACATTCATTTCTTGTTCATTAAAAGGATTGGAATCCGATACTAAAGTACCATCCTTTAAACGAATAATTCGACTCGAATATTCATCTGCCAATTGCGGATTATGTGTGACCATAATGACAAGCTTATCTTTTGAGATTTCCTTTAAGATCCCCATAATCTGCACACTTGTTGCACTATCCAAAGCACCAGTTGGCTCATCGGCCAAAATAATATCTGGATTATTGACAATAGCACGGGCGATAGCCACACGTTGCATTTGTCCACCTGACATCTGGGTTGGTTTTTTATGAATTTGATCCGAAAGTCCAACCTTATTTAAAGCCTCTATAGCTCTTTTTCTTCTTTCCTCTTTATTTACTCCCGTTAATGTTAAAGCCAATTCTACATTACTTAAAACACTTTGATGCATGATAAGATTATAAGATTGAAATACAAAACCAACCTGATGATTACGATACGTATCCCAGTCTTTATCACTATAATCCTTTGTACTCTTTCCATTAATAATTAAATCACCAGAAGTATAATGATCTAAACCACCAATAATATTTAGAAATGTAGTCTTACCACATCCACTCTGTCCAAGTATCGAAACAAATTCATGTTCACGAAAAGAAAGTGATACACCTTTTAATGCATGTACAATTTCATCTCCTGAAACATAATCTTTCATTATATTTTTACATTGAAGCATAAAAAGCCCTCCATATTTTCTTAATTATAGAAAATTATCTCTTGATTTTTCAATCGACTGATTTTAACATATTGTTACGAAAGCAACAGGTGTTGATTATGAATAGAAAAATACAAATGACGAAAAGATTCATTCGTCTAGCTTTATTTGAATGTCTAAAAGAAAAAGACATCAATAAGATTACCATTTCTAGCTTATGTGAAAAGGCCGATATCAATCGTTCCACCTTTTATAAGTATTATGGCAGTCAATATGATGTCATTAAAGAAATGGAGCAAGAAGTCATTCAATTGATCAATGAACAATTAAATGATCAACCAAAAGAAACTTCTTTTATCCAATTACTTCAATTTTTAAAATCCAACAAAGAAACCATCAAAATCTTTTTTGAATGCAATGTCGACAATGAATTTCCTAAACAAGTTCTAGCACTAGATTCCATCAACAATCAACTTGAACAAGTTTCACAAAACAATCCATATATCAAAAACTATATTCTTTTTGGATCCTTGGCAACCATTCAACAATGGATCGATGCAGGATGTATTGAATCTTGTGAAGAAATTGCAAATATCATCAACAGTATTGTAGATAAATTAGTACGTTAATCAAGAATTCGCTTATTATATACACGAATTGAAATCCTCATAGAAATAAAATATAAAATAAAGCTACTAATCAATAAACCTACACTAAACATAGTTGGATCCATTGTATTCAATACCGATTCTATAGATTCAAAGAATTTAGGAATAAATTGATTTAAGAAAGCGAATAAGAAGGTACATCCAAACACAACCACAAATAATACAATTCTTCCTTTTTCGTTGCCTTCCTTTAATTGAAAAGGCAAAGATAGAGCTAACAACAACAAAGCTGTTGATAAGATTATAAATGTTTCCATGAAACCACTTTTACTAAAACAACCTAATATAGTGACAAACACAAAACCAATTCCCGTAATAATCAAAGAAAACAAATATTTTTCTTTCACATAATCCGATTTAGAAATAGGTAACGTAAACAAAGTCTTTAAGCCGTGATTGGCTTCATCATACGAAATTGTAGATAAGCTTAATATCGCAAGAACCATCAAGATATAACCTGTCGCAAATGAAATGTCATTTATCCCACCAACGATTCCAATGAACAACATAAACAATATGACTTTCTTACTTTTTATCATCAACAAAAAATCTTTGACTAACAATCCCTTCATACAGTTTCCCCCTTGATCATATATTCCATCAAATCATCAATATGTGCTTTTTCAATAATTAAGCCTGAATAGTTTTCTACATAGAAAGCTCGTTCATTTGTAAGATAAGTCGAACCTATCTTTTTTAATGCATAGCTTAAATCCACAGTTTCATCAACACCCTTTAATAGTGCATAAGATTCTAGATCCTGTTCTTGCAGAATGATTTTTCCTTTTTCAATAAAGTAAAATTCATCACACAAACCCTCCAAATCACTTGAGATATGTGAACTAATTAGTATAGAAGCCTCTTCATTTTGTTCCATATAATCCCGCAACAAATCTAATACTTCGTTTCGTGCAATCACATCTAAACCACTCGTTGGTTCATCCAACAATAATATTTTCGCATGAAAACTTGTCGCAATAATAATCTTCAGTTTTGAAAGCATACCCGTAGAATATTCTTTTAATGGTTTCTTTGGATCCAATTCAAATCGAGAAATCATAGAATCAAAATAATCACAATCAAAATGTTTATAGGAATACATTAGAATCTTTTTAATTTCAAGAACATTTAAAACCAAACTAAAACTCGAATCATTCCATACAACACCAATTTCTTCTTTATTCATTTGATTTGTATGTTCATCATCATCTTCAATCAAACCAAGATACAACTTAAATAAAGTTGTCTTACCCGAACCATTACGACCAATCAAAGCCGTTATTGTTCCTGGCTTTAACTCAAGTTTACAATCCAATTTAAAATCATTATATGTCTTTACAAACCGCATACTATTATTCCTCCATCAAGATATCAAATAAATCTCTAATTTCATCCTTTGATAAATCATAAGATTTCGCTTTATCAAGTACCTTCTCTAAATCCTTTTGAATTTCAACTATACGTTGCTCATGTACCAAGCCAGGATTTACCCCCAACACAAACGAACCCTTACCTTGAACCGTTCTACATAAGCCATCCGCTTCTAAAATGTCATATGCTTTTTTGACAGTTAAAGCCGATATTTTTAAATCTTTTGATAGACCACGAACACTCGGTAAAGCATCTCCTTCTTTTAACTTACCATCCACAATATTTTGTTTCACTTGATTCACAATCTGTTCATAAATAGGAATCATTGAACTATTATTGATAATAATCATTGTATCACCTTCTATATAACAGTGTATAACAGTATATATCACTTGTAAAGAAAAAAATTAGGATAAAACTATCCTAATTCAAATGTCATCGTTAAACTATAACGTGAATATAGAAACTAAGCCGTGCATTTAGCAAATTCTGCCCGCAGGTCGATGTTAAACTAAGCCGTGCATTTAGCGAGTGTTTTCATGAAACTAACAACTTCTTTTAAGAAATTATCTTGTTTCTTCATTATGAAACTAAGAACTTCCAAAGTTTGCTTCGTTTGTTTGTGAAAGCACAATAAAACAAATAAACATTAAATCTCTTTGTTCTTAGGCGTTCGAGATGTAATCACAGATATTCTTAGATGCAGGTGCTTTTGATGAAGGCCTTCTCTTTTTACAACTTGGACAAACCATCCTCACGGAAACCTCCAAAACATTCCCAATAGTTAAATAGAAGGCATATAAATGTCAACTTAAAAATGTACAGTTTTGATCATTTAAGAATGTACAATATTGACC
>NZ_QRVI01000026.1 GCF_003458715.1 Eubacterium sp. AF22-8LB | reverse complement strand
GACCCCAAACTAGGCCCCAATTGTTTACGCTAAAACCCTAAATGATTTTGGTTACCCCATTATATACAATTGAAGATTCTTGTTTTTTTCTTGCGATTATTAAACAATACCCAATATCACCTCTAAGAGAATGACACTAATTACAATAAAAGCTACAAAGGCTGGCCTTTTATAAAATGGGACATTTGAATAATCCATCGCATTTGATAATTTTGACATGTCATACTTTCCTAGATACATATAAATTGGATCTCTTGAATTCTTAATATATTTTAATTTACGAGACAAGAAGATATCTTCTAATTTTCTACAAAACGATTCATCCTCTAAATACGGCATGATTTTGGGATTTGTAAAAACTTGTACGATCTCTTTAGAACCAATCTTTTTAGGCAAACTTTTTTCAATCGAATTTAATATATCTTGATAAACAACTACATCCTTTTCATTCTTCACAAACAATGTCTCTACTTTAGGAACAGGCGGAGGAACAATTTCATTCTCTTCCCTTATGGAAATTGGTTCTATTTCCATATTTTCAGTTCTTTCTTCTTGTTTATATGAAACAGATTCTATGTCTTGTTCTGGATGTAGACACTGTTGATAAGCTTCTTGGATCTGTTTGAACTCTTCTGGATTTTCTTCCGGATGATACTGTTTTAAAAGCTTGGCATAAGCTTTCTTGATTTCTTTTTTATTTTGCGTAGGCTCAATCCCTAATACTTCCCAACAATTCATGCCAAATAGTCTCCTCCTTCATCCTCTTCTTGACTAAAGATATCTAAAGAATCTACATCTTGGCATGCTTCAATTTGATCTAAGATTAAAGATACTTGATTAATAAGACGTTTTCGCTTTTGAATATTGTTGATCAAAGTTTGCATATCTTTCGTAAAGTCTGCATGAAGTCGCATTAAATACTCTTGTGTTTGCTCATCCACTTCTTGATAGATTCTTTCAATACGAGCAAGTACGGCATCCACTTCATTATTTTGATATAACGCCAAAGATACTTCTTTGATGGAATCAAGACGTATAGATGCATCCACTTTTTCTAATTCATTACCTTTTGCCACTCTAAAAATATAATGTTCCTTAGTGGAATGCACAATTGCCTCCACATACAACATAGAATTGATGTCATACGAATAGATCAAATCAAAAGATTCATAATCATGCATATTTCTTGGTACATGAATAAAAGCTTGGCCTAAAAATAAGTTTTCTTTCGCATACATCGCCTGCCCTTGAAAAACACGAATATTGACTTTGGTTTGCCCTTTATGCACTGTACGCAAAGTCGTCTTCTTACTTGTTGGTAAAACTGAGTTTTTAGGGATAAGCACCGTTGATAATTCTAAATCTGGATTTTGTTCATTATATGTAGAAGTACTTAGTGAGAAAGGACAAATATCGGTTACTACCAAGTCCTTAATACTTTCATCCCTTTGTTTAATACCAATATATTTTCCAAGTCCAAGTGCAACTAAAGAATCCATGTTTTCTTCTTTTAATACAGGAATATTTAAAGCATCTGATAAGTAATGTTGAAGTACCGGCATTTTGCTTGAGCCACCTACAAGAATCAGACTATCGAGTTCACTCGCCGAAAAACCACTATCTTTAACAGCTTTACCAATCACATTCTTACAAGATTCAAGCAAAGGTTGAGTTATGGTAAACAATAGATTCTGATCAAATACACATGTAAAGCTTTGATTATGATGTACAATACATACTTCAACTACATTTTGCGTACTCAGCTTAATTTTGGCTTGTTCACAAGCACGAAGAATACTTTGTTGAAATGATAAATCCAAAGCGTTGTAGTTTAATCCATTTTTCAAACAAAAATGTTCGGACATGGCCCGATCAAAATCTGTACCACCCAAGTGATTGTTTCCACTGATCGCATTGATACTAATCACATTTTCAAAACAATCGACAACGGAGACATCCAATGTTCCTCCGCCAAAGTCAAAAACAACGAATGTTTCATATTCATCGTCCATATGACATGCGATTGCAGCAGCACTTGGTTCGTTGATCAAACGCTCCACTTTAACACCTAATAATTCTCCAATTTGTTTTGTATCTTGTCTTTGACGCGCATTAAAATAAGCTGGAACACTGATCACAACCTCAGATATTTCTTCATGAAGATAATTTTGTGCATCTTCAATCATTTGTTTCACAATAAAAGAAGAAAGTGTAGCTGCATCAAACTCTTTCTTATCTAATGTATAAGTAACATCCGTACCCATATTTCGCTTAAACAAAGATGCACTGCACTCTGGATGTGTAATCAATCTTTCCTTAGCCAATTTGCCAACAACAATCTTACCATCCAAAATACTGACAGCACTTGGAGTTACATACTCACCAAACGCATTGGGAATGAGCACTGGTTTTCCTTCTTTATAGACAACTGCTAAACTGTTTGTTGTTCCTAAATCTACACCTAATATTGCCATACTTACTCCTAACAATAGCTTAGAACAGCTAAAATGATACTAAATAATAATGAAATGCTTCCATATACAATCAAGCCATATTTTAATATTGACGATAATATATGCTTATATCCTTCTGTATATTTGGTAAAGACAGATTTCTTGCGTAATACAAAATAAAGAATTATACATACAATGCCGACAATTCCATTATATATGATCAATAGAGGAATCAGCATAGATAGAAAGAACACACATAAGATCCATCCTACACAAAACATCATCAGTAACAATACACACAATCCGCCCATATAATCGCCCTCTTTAATCTAAATATAGCACATTAAAAGCGGCATTTCTACCGCCTAGAAGTCTTGATGGAATTTACCTCCATAATGATGATCTTTGTAGTTTGTTACATACAAATATATTAGTAAAACAGCAATCAAAACAATACCTACAATAAATAAGGAATGGGCTGACATCTTTCCATATAGAAACATGCATCCACATCCAATCAATAATAATACATCGACAATAATGACAACTGGATCTAATTTCTTCATATCTTTACACTTCCCTTCAATTTCTTGTTATAATAGTTTGGTATGAAAAATAAAATAATGATCGGACATATTTTAGCCTTTGTATGCATTATGATATGGGGCTCTACCTTTGTATCGAGTAAAATTCTTTTAGATACATTCACACCCATTGAACTGTTGTTTATACGCTTTTTTATAGGCTTTTTGACACTATGCATCTTAAGTCCTAAAATATTAAAATTAGAAAATAGAAAAGACGAGATTTGGTATATCCTAAGTGGATTAACTGGAGTCTTCTTATATTACTTTTTAGAAAGTACAGCACTAGTCTATACTTATGCCACCAATGTAGGTGTCATTATATCCATAGCACCCTTCTTTACTTCTATACTTGCCTATTTATGTTTTAAGGATGAACCCTTTAAAATCAACTTTGCGATTGGATTTATCGTGGCCTTTATTGGAATCTTCTTTATTAGCTTCAATGGAAAACAAATGCACCTATCTCCAAAGGGAGACATTCTTACGATTGTGGCAGCCATGATGTGGGCTATCTATAGTGTTGTATTAAAGAAAGTAAATGAATTAGGCCATACTTCCATTCAAAACACAAAACGAATCTTTGCATGGGGCCTTTTCTTTATGGCTTTAAGCCTTCCCTTTCTAGGATTTGACGTATCTGTGAATGACATTCTAATCCCAGTCAATCTATTAAATCTGCTTTTCTTAGGTGTAATAGCTTGTGCAGGCTGTTTTGTGATTTGGAACTATTCTTGTTCCATTTTAGGAAGTGTACGTACCAATCAATATGTATATTTAAACCCTATCGCAACCATTATCTTTTCAGCAATCATTCTACATGAAAGAATCACAGCATTTATTGTTCTTGGAACCATATTAACACTTTCTGGATTAATTATTTCTGAATACAAGAAAAAGGAATCTTAACGGGTTCTTTCTTTTATTTTGGATGAAATGGATTCAGCTTCTTTCAAATCACTTAAATACTTATCACTATGAAACAATACCTTTTCATTCGATACATAGATTGGTAAAACTGTACTATCCTTTAAAGTCACTTTGATTCCCACATACATCATGGGTTCTACTGCACCAGCCATAAATGTGGTTCCCCCAAGAATAGTATGAGTAAATGGTTTTGTCTTTCCTTTAAAATGGGCATCTTCATTTTGAATGGAACATTTTAATATATCTGAATACAAACATCTTTTACCGTCAACTTCTAAATATTCATCCTTAAATTTTACACACATTTTTCATCACCTCTTTTATTTTTTCTGCAACCTTACGATCTTGAATATATTGATCTGTATTGACCATCGTCTTTTCTTTAGAAATATAAATAGCCAATACTGTTTCATCCTTTAATACAACCTTAACTCCAACAAATAGATATGGATCTTGTAGAATCCCAGCTGGCAATGGGCCACTAGGAAGTATAGCCGTAAATGGAACTCCCTTTCCCTTATACTTTGCCTTTTCATTTAATACAGAAACACGAGCTACATCGCAATAAGAATATGTACCGGATTCAATCGTAAATTGTCTATTCAAATCATCAAATCTAATATATTCATCTATATTCATGGTTAAACCTCCATATCATTAAACAGCCAATAATCAAAATCATGCCACTAACAATTAAACTTGTATTTCCAGACAAGTAATAATAAGTCATACGATTTCCTGCCCAAATTAAAATTATGATTAAACAATTTACAAATACCCTTTTATCCATACATAATCTCCTTATCTTCATATTAGTTCTTTGGTCGTTTAGAATCAAATGTATTGTCAAAATAGGTCATTTATAAGGAAAAAAAAGTAAGGTCTTGCCTTACTCAAATCTTTGGTTGATATCGCATATCCGATACATTATATACAGTAATAAATGCCTTTGGATCTAATATATTAATGAATTTCATTAACTTTTGATATTCCGCTTTATCTACGATTGTGATGATTTCATTACGCTTTTCCATATTGTATGCACCATAAGATTCATATACAGTTGCCCCACTATGTAGTTCATGAATGATAAATTCACGAAGTTCTTTTTCTTTTGGAGTAATAATACACACTCTTCGTTTAATGTTATGATCAAAGATAAAATGATCTAGAACAATTCCATTAAAATAAGTACCCAAAATACTTAACACAACCGTCTTCTTATCATAAACAAGAGCTGCGGATAAGGCAACACACATACCCGATAAAGACATCGCTTTTCCGAGTTCCATATGCAGATATTTATTCATGATTTTTGCGACAATATCAAGACCGCCAGATGATGCATTTCGATTAAATAAAATACTCAATCCCACACTTACTACAAGAATGTAGCACAATACATCCAATTCTTGACTGTTTGTGAAAGATACAAAATTTGGAAACAGGATTTCAAAAAGTGCAAGAAAAATAGGAAGCATAATACTTGTATAGACTGTTTTTACACCAAATTCTTTGCCACAAGTTAGAAAGCCAATAATTAATAAAACAACATTTAAAATCATTGTGATGGCAGACAGTGGTAATGGTACAAAATTAGATAGTATGATACCTAATCCAGAAATACTACTTACAGAAGTATGACTAGGAACTAGAAAAAAATAGACGGCTGCTGCAATAATTCCAACCGCAACTGTCAAAATCATGGTTTCCTTTATAATATTTGTATAATTAAATTGTTTATTCATGAAAACTTTCTCCTAATAATTCGCTATTATTATTTTATCAAAAAGTAACAGTTCATTCCATGCTATTGTGAATACTGATCTTGATCCAAATCAAAAGGAATCCTAAAATGCATGATTATGGATTCCTTTTTAAATTAACACTCAATGGCCACTTTAATTACACCATCACGTTTGTTTTCAAATAATTCATACCCGTCAGCTATTCTACTAAGAGGATAAGTATGTGTAATCAAAGGTTCTGTATTGATCTTACCTTGTGCAATTAATTGTAAAGTCTTTTCACAATCACAACCATCAACTCCACCTGTTTTAAAAGTTAGGTTTTTCCCATACATGTCGGGAAGCGGTAAAACTTGTGGTTCATCATATAAGGCTACAATTGTCACAATCGCATTTGCTCTTGCACATTGCCATGCAAGCTGAAAAGTAGAAGGTACACCCGCAACTTCAAGAACAACATCCGCCCCATAATGATCACTGTTTTCAAGTACGAAATTTTGGCATTTTTCTGGAGTTACTGTCAAAACTTCTGGATAATGTTCATGGATAAAAGCAAGGCGAGATTCATCTTTTTCACACATGATAATTCTCTTTGGCTTTTGAAGCATAACACACAGTAAAGTACAAATACCTGTAGGACCAGCACCAATAATCAATACAGTATCCTCTTCCTTGATTTCAGAAATACGAGTTGCCCAATATCCTGTAGCTAGTACATCCCCAACAAATAAAGCTTGTCTATCACTAACGTTTTCAGGAATCTTATTCAATCCCTGATCTGCAAAAGGAACACGTATATATTCTGCTTGTCCACCATCAATTCGACATCCAAGAGCCCATCCTCCATTATCATCCGTACAGTTATTTACATAGCCGTTTTGGCAGAAAAAACATTCACCACAAAATGTTTCCACATTTACCGTTACACGATCTCCTGGTTTTACATGAGTTACTTTACTTCCAACTTCTTCTACAATACCTACCATTTCATGACCCACTGTAATACCAGGCACGGCACGAGGAACACTACCATGTTTAATATGGAGATCACTTGAGCAAATGCTCGCAAGTGTTACTTTTACAATAGCATCCCTTTCATGAAGAAGGACTGGTTTTGGTTTTTCCATCAATTCAAATTTTCCTTTTTCCAAATACGTATATGCCAACATACAATTTTTACTCCTTTTCTATTCTTACTTATATGTTTCAATAAATGTATGCTTACCATGATTCGATTCATAAACACGAATCTCACAATTGTTAGGCTTTGGCCTCCACTTGATCCCATTCTTACGATCTTCTAAATAACCACATAAAGAACGAATAATACCACCATGGCATACGATCAATACATTCTCATAATTCTTCTTTTCAAGTTCCTTTAAAAAGGATTGACTTCGTTTGACCATGCTTTTGACAGATTCAACCGACTTAGGATTTGGCAACAATTCAGGAAAAGCCCAATAAGTTGTCATTTTTAAACCCAATTTAAAGTAGTTTCTCAATTCATAATCCCCAAAATCCACTTCAATAATACGAGAATCAATCTTTACATCCTTTTGATCTACATTGCCAATAATCGAAGCTGTCTGAATGGCTCTTTGTAGAGGACTTGCATATACCGCATCAAAATGAATATCACCGATCTTTTTTCTTGCCTCTTTTGCTTGTTGAATCCCTGTTTCATTTAAAGGTTCATCTGTGAGTCCCTGCATTAATTTTTGTTTATTTAAAGCCGTTTGGCCATGTCTAGTAATCCAAATCTTCATTCAATCATTCCCTCAATCAAAGTCTCTACGAGCATATAAGACTTTTCCAATAACCTTTACAGGAAGTTCTTCAACTTCTTCAGGTGTAAAAACCTTTGTATCAATTTTAGGATTTGCAGCTTCTAAAATCATTAAACCCTTTTTATATAAAACACGCTTTAATGTTGCTTCCTCACCCACAAGTACAATCGCAATACTTCCAGATTCCACTTCATTTGTCTGTTTTACAAAGACAAGATCTCCCTCATAGATATGGGCATTAATCATAGAATCCCCTCGCACACGTAAAAAGTAATCGCCCTTTTTGCCATCATGACGATTTAATTCAATATAGCCTTCAATGTCTTCTAAAGGAAAACCATCATATCCAGCTTTTACACTACCTACGATTGGTTTGATTCGATCTTCCTCTTCAATGATACTTTTAACATCGCAATCCAACATATCCGATAACTTCTGTAAAGTATTTGCCTTTAAATGTGTGCTTTCCCCCTTTAACCAGCGAAAATATGTAGCACGACCAATTCCTATTCTTTTGGCTGCCTCATCATGTTTAATATTATTTTCAATCTCATATTGTAGTAATAATTGTCTTAACTGCATAGTTACACCACCTTTATCTATATAGTATCAAAATATTTGATAATTACCAACAATATTTTTATTAACTTTTTGAGAAAGTCTCAAATCTATCTTGAATTTCTATTTCATTTTGACTATGATGCTTATACGAATGATAAAGGGGCTTGGAGGAAATTATGCAAAAAACATATTTATGTATTGATTTAAAATCCTTTTATGCATCTGTAGAATGCGTAGAACAAGGCCTAGACCCTTTTGAAGTCAATCTTGTGGTGGCCGATCCTACACGAGGGGGTGGTGCCATTACACTAGCCGCAACACCGGCCATAAAAAAACTAGGCGTATCGAGTCGAGGTCGTATTTTTGAAATTGATCCCACAATTGAATATATGATTGCGCCACCAAGAATGCATTTGTATATGGAATATAGTTGTAGGGTCTATAAAATCTTTTTGGAATTTATTGCCAAAGAAGATATTCATGTCTATTCCATCGATGAATCCTTCTTAGATATCACAAGCTATCTAAAGCTCTATCAAGTAAATGCTAAAGAGCTTGCCAAAAAAATACTAGATCGTATTTATGAAAAAACCGGCCTTACCGCAACCGTAGGTATTGGAACCAATCTCTATCTAGCTAAGATTGCGATGGATATATCCGCAAAACATAATGCCGACCGCATGGCTTTTTTAAATGAAGACTTATATCGCCAGACATTGTGGCATCATACACCTATGACCGATTTTTGGATGCTTGGAAACGGAACAGAAAGAAGATTACACAAATTAGGAATTTATGACATGTATGACTTGTGTCAGTTCCCTGTTGAAATATTATATAAAGAATTTGGTGTTAACGCCGAATATATTATTGATCATGCTTGGGGTAAGGAGCCTACCACAATTCAAGACATTAAAAATTATAAATCGAAACAACATTCTATATCCAATTCCCAAATTCTTTTTGAGGACTATTCCTATCAAAATGCCTTTGTGGTCATGAAGGAAATGGTTGATCAAAATGTATTAACACTTACTGAAAAGCATCTTGTGACCAATCAAATCTCTTTAATGCTTGGCTATTCCAAGGATTGTATCAAACCAAGCTGTGGATCATGTAAGATTACCAACTGTACCAATTCCTTTTCTATTTTGTTAGAAGAGTTTAAAAGACTCTATATTCGAATTGTGAATCCAAACTTTCCAATACGTCAGATTGCGATTAGCTTTCAAAATGTCAAAGATGAATATTACTATGAGAATTATGATTTATTTACAGATATAGAAAAGGTAGAAAGAGAAAAAAAACTGCAGGAGACTCTAGTTCAAATCAGATGTCGCTACGGTAAAAATGCTGTATTAAAAGGAATGAACACATTGGATTGTGCAACAGCTAAGAAAAGAAATACGCTTATTGGTGGTCATAACGCATATTAGAGGAGTTTTCACTCCTCTAATTGTATGTAGCTAATTTGTTTTAGGTTGATCTTTGTTTTTACGATTTGAAGTATTTGCGTATCCAGATTGATTTTAGAAACTACACCTGTGATTCTTTTATAATTGATACGATCATAATATTCAATTGTGACAAGTTTTCCCTTTTGAATTTCATGCACTCTTTCATTTAAGATTTCATAATCATCCTGCGATAAAATTCTAGGGCTTACAATTTCCACTTCACATTCTTTGATCATTTCTTTAAAGCCTTTTAAAGAATCAAAGCTTTGAAAAATCTGTGCTCGATTTTCTTTCTTTTTAAATTGAATCTCATCTAAAGACATGATATCACTCCTTATACGGATATGATACCCATTTATTATATAAATTCAAGATAGATTTGAGACTTTCTTTAGAAATTTTCTAGAATGTATTTTTGCGTGTTTAAACACTTTCTTAAACGTACCTGTGTATTGTCTTCACTCGTATCATTTTGTTTAAAATGATTTGAACTTGCCAAGCGAGAATAATAGGCATCTAAATAATCTTGTAATTCCATATATTTATCTGTATCCAAATTTAATTCAAAACCTTCATGACTCGCCTTAAAATCATTCATTTTATCTAATTCAGCTAATAAGCCATCAATGATTTCAAGTGTTAGCTCATCCTTTTTTGCGGCCTTTAAATATTGGTTTAAACGCTTTTTAAAAACCATCGTATTAAATGTGCCATCCTCTTTCATTTTCTCTACTTTCTTCTTAAAGAAATAAGATCCAACAGCTAAAGATGCGGTTGTCGATAGTAACGCAATAAATTTAATTTTTTGTTTTTTTGTCATAATTAAAACCTCGATTCATCTACTCTTATTTTACTTTAAAATGAAAAAACATTCCACTCAGGAATGTTAAAAACGAAGCATCTGCATAAATGTCGTTACAAGCATGGAAAATACGATGAAGACAATTACGAGTATGATGCATAAACTACGAAATTTTTTTCTCACATTAAGCTCCTATAGAAATTTGAATTTCTTTTAATCTGTTGATCCACTTCAGAAGCTTGTAAAGCCTCTGTAAGCGTAGCTTGATCACTAAATAGGTTTGTACCTAAGCCAAGCTTATCGCCCTTAATTTTATAGCCTAAAGCCGCTAATATTGTAGGATAAAAATCCATTGTCGTAAAGTCACGATTTTTTTCTTTTTGTGGCTTTGCTTGCGAATGAATAAACGTATTCCATACACGACGATCATAAGCTGAAGAATATGTATCATGAATATATTCAGCAGCCATACTTGTATGATCCCCTTGAATCACAATAACCGTATTTTCATAGAAATCCTGTTTCTTTAACCATTCCATGAAATCCTTTAGATTTTCGTCTGTATGATAAATCGAATTCGATAACGATTCTTTAAATAGGTTTTTACAATTTTTAGATTGATACCCATAAGGATGGTGTGTATCCACTGTCAACATTTCAAAGTCAAAAGGCTTGTTGGATTTTGACAATTCTATAATCTTGTGTTTCGCAAATTCAAAGAGCTTATCATCCTCAAAGCCCCAGAACTCATGATAATCTTTATCTAGAATTCCCTCTTTTTTTAAGGAAACTGTATCTTGAATATCATAATGTCCATGTTGTTCAAAATAGCTTCTTCGACCTCCAAAGGATGCATCTGAGCCAATCATAAAAACACGATTATAGCCATCCCTTTCAAGGATATCACCAAGCGTATTTACGTTAGGCATAAAGGGCACCTTGTCCTTACAAAATTTGTGCTTCAAAGAAAAAATCAAAGGAAGCCCCGAAGTACTAGCCACAATACCTCCTGTTGTCCAACCAGTTCCAGTTAAAACTCTAGCTCCACCAATTTTTTCATTTTGTGAAAATGAGATGTTTTCCTTTGTGAGCTGTGTTAAATAAGGCAACAGATCCTCTTTGGCATCCCCACCATCTTCTCTTTTTGCATATGTTGTTTCCATCGATTCTAAATAAATATGAATAAAATTCATCTTATTTTTTGGCGAAATAACTTCGGATTCTATAAAATATTTTTCATAAAAATCTGTCTTCTTAAATTGGTCAAAAACATACGAAAAGAAATGTATCTGGCACAAGCCATATATACAGCATAAAATAAGAATCAATTTAGACATCCAATCATTTGTCCAACTAAAAACAAGACCAAATATAATGCCTGGAAGTAAACATTTTTTCATCCAGCCAAAAATAAATTGGGTATTAGTTCCCTCTAAAGGAACCTTAACGTGATATACGATTTGTTCAAAGCTAGAAAGTCCAAAATAAGAATAGGCCCACTTACTGGAGATAGCTAAGGTAAATCCAATCGATACAATTAAAAAGCTCATATTACCATCCTTTCAAAAGACAAAAATAGGTCATACGACCTATTTGTTGCATTTATTCTTTAAAGTCTGACTCGGACGAAACTTTGGAAGCTTTGTAGCAGGAATCATCATTCTTTCTTTTGTGACTGGATTGATTCCCATTCTTGATTTACGATCAAAAATCTCAAACTTACCAAAAGCAGTGATATCAACATGACCATCATTTGCCAAGGCTTCGCTCATTTCATTAAAAATCAGGTCAACTGCAAAAGCAGCATCTTTTTTAGAAATATTTAAATTAATTGATAAAGTCTGTGTTAAAGACTCTTTATTTACATACTTTCCCATATTAAAATTCCTTCTTTAAATCTCTAATCATCAAATCAGATGCACAAGTACTTGGAAGCTTTCCATTAAATAAAATTTGGTAAACCTCCTCACAAATTGGCATATCAATTCCATGTTCCTTCGCAACACGATGAACGATTTTTGCGGTACGAACACCCTCCACTGTTTTCGTATTGTTTTTAAAGAAATTCTCAACTGAGTTTTCTTTACCAATTTGGTAACCCGCTTCAAAGTTACGAGAGTGTACACTCGTACAAGTAACAATTAAATCACCAATTCCAGTTAATCCCATAAAGGTTTTCTGATGACCACCAAAATGAACCCCATAACGAATCATTTCCTGTAACCCACGTGTAATTAATGCAGCACGCGTATTATCCTGATAGCCTAGACCTGATAAAATACCAGACGCAATCGCCATAACGTTTTTGATCGCAACACCAAGCTCAGAGCCAATCTCATCATTTCCAGTATAAATACGTAGATATTGATTTGAGAATAAGTTTTGTACGGTAACCGCATCATCATTGTTTAAACTAATCGCATCAATCGTAGTTAATAAACGAATGACAACCTCTTCGGCATGACTTGGACCAATCAAGCTTACAACGGAGCTTAATTTATCTTCATCAATACAACGACGAATCACTTCTGACATTCTTTCATTTGTTTCTGGATGGAATCCCTTTGAAACGTTAATGATGATTGTCTTTTTATCTAATAAATCATTGATCTGATGACAAATAGGATCAATGGCAATTGTAGGTACTGCCAATAATACAATATCTGCACCTTTAACACATTGAATATCGGTTGTTGCATGTAATTCAGGATTTAATTCAACATCCGCAAAATATTTAGAGTTTTTATGGTTGTCGTTGATGTCATTGACTTCCGCTTCTGCAACACCATAAATCATAACCTCTTGATGATTATCTTGTAATACTTGAGCTAAAGCTGTTCCCCAGCTTCCACTACCAATCACAACTGTACGCATATTTTACTCCTTTTATCTATGAACGTTTACGAGCCAAAATCTTAATTGGTGTACCCGTAAAGCCAAATGCTTCTCTTAATTTATTTTCAATATAACGACTATAGCTAAAGTGAAGTAGCTCTGGATCATTCACAAACAAGACGATTGTTGGTGGCTCTACTGCTACTTGAGAAGCATAATAAATCTTTAATTGTTTTCCTAAATGAGGTTTAGCCGGATTCATCATCTGTGCATCCAAAATAACATCATTTAAGACATTCGTTGGAATACGCAATGTGCAAGCGTCATGTACCTGATCGATTAAAGGAATCAATTGATTTACTTTACTTCCTGTTAAAGCCGAAGTAAACGCAATTGGTGCATAACTTAAATACAAGAACTGTGCACGAATTTCCTTTTCAATCTTAGACATGGTCTTTTCATCTTTTTCAACCGTATCCCATTTATTGTAGACAATGATAACACCCTTACCAGCATCATGGGCAAGACCTGCAACATGTTTATCCTGTTCACGAATTCCTTTTTCTCCATCAATCAAGAATAATACTACATTACTACGATCAATAGCACTTAAAGCACGTAAAATTGAATATTTTTCAATATCCTCATAGATTTTACCCTTTTTACGAATACCAGCCGTATCAATGATCATATATTCTTTATCATCTACGAAGAATGGTGTATCGATCGCATCTCTTGTTGTTCCTTCAACATTGGATACAATGACACGGTCCTCTTTTAAAATTGAGTTTACCAAGCTTGATTTTCCAACGTTTGGACGACCAATACAACAGAAGGAAGTAATCCCTTCATATGGTGCAATATTCTTTTCTGGAAGCTTTTCCATGACTTGATCTAATAAATCACCTAGACCAATTCCATGTGCTCCACTAATTGCGACCGGATCACCAAGTCCTAATGCATAGAATTCATATACATTCATCTGCATTTCTGGATTGTCTACCTTATTACAAGCCAAGATGACTGGCTTTTTACACTTTTGAAGCTTTCTTGCGATGACTGTATCATCTGTCATGACACCTTCCTTAGCCGATGTTAAAAAGACAATCACATCCGCTTCTTCGATCGCAATATCTACCTGCATATTGATTTCCTGGGCAAAAGCCTGGTCCTCAATTTGAATACCACCCGTATCGATCAAGCGAAAAGTTTGTGTCAGCCATTCCACTTCACCATAAATTCTATCTCTTGTTACTCCGGGCGTATCATCTACAATGCTCTTCCTTTGTCCAATCAAGCGATTAAAAATCGTTGATTTTCCGACGTTTGGCCGACCTACTATGGCCACAGTACCTCGAATCATATTGTGGTCCCCTTTCTACATTATTCGACTATATCCAATACTTTTGAAACGACTTCATCAATTGTTAAATTTGAAGTGTCGATTTCAATCGCATCCTCTGTTTTAATAAGAGGCGAATTTTCACGATGCGTATCCTGATAATCGCGAGCGACAATATCCTGATAGATCGTTTCATAATCTGCATCGATTCCCTTAGAAATATATTCATCATATCTTCTTTGGGCTCTTGCCTTACTAGAAGCACTCATAAAAATCTTTACTTCCGCATCTGGCAATACAACAGAACAGATGTCTCTTCCATCAACAATAAAGCCTTTATTCGCACATACCTTTTGTTGAAGATTCACTAATTTTTTACGTACAATAGAAAGCTGGCTCGTTTTACTTGCCTGCATAGATACATCATTCATACGAATTTCTTTGGAAACATCTTTTCCATCTAAATAAACATGGTTGTCTTCATCAAAGTGGATTTCAATCGAATCCATTAAATCCGACATTGCTTTTTCATCATGAATATCTACATGATCTTTTAATGTTTTATATGCCACACAACGATACATAGCACCTGTATCTAAATGAGACATATTTAATTTTTCAGCTACAATATCCGCAATTGTACTTTTTCCAACCCCACTAGGGCCATCAATCGCTATATTAATTTTTTTCATTTCTATCCTCAATTTAAAAATCCACGAGCCATAAATACTAAGTAACCAATAACGGCAATCAATGCTAGAATCAAAATACCTAATACAACATTTAATACAATTTCTGAGCTATTCTTTTCTTTATGGTTGCTTGCCTTTTCAAAGTCTGACGTTTTCATACGCATCTTAGCACTTGGCATAGATTCAAGCTCATCACGCTTTTCTTTTTTACGTTTTGATTTTTTCTTCTTTTCCTTTTTAGGCTGTTCTTCCGTTTTATCAAAGTCATCATGTGAAAGATACATTAAATCCAAATTGTCATCCTCTGGCTCTTTGACATCCTGTACATCCTGACTTGTTAGTACAATTTTTTCTTCTTTTGGTTCAACACGAGCTGTTCTTTCATATTCAGGCTGTTTCTGTTTTGAAATTTTCATTGTTGAGCCAAGATCCTCATCATCAATATCCATAGGGATAACATGCTGATTACGTTTCTTTGTTTCTGTAGTGTCTAACTGTTTTAAAATATTGATCTGCGTATCATCTGTAATACGATTTCCGTTATCAATATTATACTGCTTAACTTCACCCAATAAATCTTCCATAACTGGTGATGTTGGCATTTCCTTAACAGTTGGTGAAACACGTACTGTATCATGTGGATACAATGGTTTATTGGCATGTGATAAGCTGTTATCAACACGAGACAATCTTTGCAATTTAACAGGCTGCGCTTGAGCGGCCGTAGTTTCTTCATCTAAACGATCTCTAAGTTCTTGATACTTTTGTTTTCTTGAAAGTTGAGTCATAAGTACCTCCTAAACATTCTTTACTATTATACACTATTCAACAAAAAAAGAAAAATAGGCGTTTGCCTATTTTGCACGTCCTGAGTATTTTCCGTCGTTTGTATTTACGACGATCATTTCATCCTGGTTGATAAATAAAGGAACCTTTACCTCAAGTCCTGTTTCTAACACTGCATTTTTACTTGCAGATGTTGCTGTATCGCCCTTTACAGCTTGTTCACATTCAACAACCTTTAAAGTCGCTTTATCTGGTAAGATAACACCTAAGATTTCACCTTCATAGCTAGAAATATTTACATTTGAATTTGGAACAATAAAGTTTCTTTCCCACTTCAAACGATCTGTAGGAATCTCAACCTGATCATACGTTTCATTATCCATAAACACCATCGCATCATCTGTATCATATAGATATTGCATTTCTCTTTTTTCAATCTGAGCTGGTTCTACCTTTTCTCCACCACCCCAAGACAATTCAACATTACTTCCAGTACGAATGTTACGAACCTTAGCCTTAACAACCATCGCACTACGAGCTGTTTTATTTTGTGAAGCTTCTAAAACCGTGTAAATTTCACCATCCACTAAGATTGTTAAACCTGGTTTTAAATCATTTGAACTAATCATTTTCTTACTCCTTTTGTTTGTATATAGACGCTAATTATTTTATATCACGCAAAAAAATTGTCAAGAAAAAGAAAAAAAGCACCGAAGTGCTTTCTTTCATCGAAAGGATCGATAAAGTAATTTCTTATGTGTTTTTAAGGAAGGATATATACACACAAGATGGATTTTGAGTCGAAAGGTGAGCCATACTTTCTATCTCTTACCACCCATATAATACGCCTAAACTGTAAACTTGTAAACCCTTCCACCTAATTTTCGTAAATTAAATCAAAATTCGTCATTTGCTTTTGATCACTCACACCTAAGTTATAATTGCGATCCTTGATCAACAATAATAGATCTGCATCTAAATCTGGATTTTGACAAGCCGCTAAAAATAAGCGAATAGCTTCCAAAGCTAACAATTGTGCTTTATCGTATAGATCAAAGAAACTTTCTGTAGAAACAAATGTATCATCGCTTGGATGTAGCCAGCGATTATGTAAAAGATTCATCACATCATATGGATCATCCGGTTCATTAGGAACGATATAACCTGACAAAGAATTATAGGCTTTTGTGAAAGTCTCTAAACTCTGCAAAGATTTTAACTTATTACCAGAAGCATCATAAAATAAGGTTTCAATAAAATGCCAGTCATTCAAGCTTTCTAAAATTTGATGCGGCTTGATATCAAAGCCTAGAATTTGACGAATTGCCGGAACATAGATACGTGCAATAGCACGAGCCTGCTCCTTAGTTACATCACAGACTTCGTAGAATTTAAAGTCTTCAATCGTACATTCCCTTTTTACCTTCAACATGATCGCATCTAATAAAGACTCAAAGCGATGGTGATACCATGCACTTTTTCCTTTACAAGGTCCCGTACGATAGAAAACATAAGGATGTGTAGTGGCATCCAAAGCCCAGTGACACAAATGACCGCAAACATAAGTCATCATATCCTTTTTGATTTCATCATCCTGTTCATTGCGAATGGATATCAAAGCTTTTTGATAAAATTCATTCACATGTCCCGCATGAAACATAGAACCCGATATTCTTAAATCACTTTTTTTGTAGAAATCCTTTGGATTCATTCCATGAAAGAATAAAAAGTCTGGACCATTCGAACCAATTTCCAACAATTGAAGTCGTGGTTCAAATAAATCATGTGTACTTTCATCCACTTTATCAAAGATTTCCTGAGCAAATAAAGTATGTGTAATAATATTAGGCATCTTCTTCCACCTCCCGTAACAAACCATGATACACAACATATTCGGCATACGTATCCATTTGGCAATATGTTGAAATGGCTTCTTTTACTTCTTTTTTCTCTTCTTCATTTTTATCATCATATGTACGATACGCAAAAACTGCATTCAATCCATTTTGAATATCCAGATTCTTATAAGAAAGATCCTTCGAGAAAACTGGCAATATGTTCTTTAATGAGTAATGACCTCGCATTTTTGAATTGTAGTATAATCCAGCTTCAAATGGCTTTGATAAATCAACCATTCTAGCACAGATAGCTTCTAATTCATCACGATATTCTTCAAATTGATTCGCTAACTGTTTCAGTCTTAACTTTTCAGCCCCCTCCATATTATATACAAGAATCGTTCCTGTCTTAGGAAGGTCTTGAATCAATTGTTCTACAAAATGGCGACGACAATCCTTAGATTCAAAGAAGTTATAATGTTTTAAAGCTCCATCCTTACTTTCTACGTGCAAGCTATATTGGAAGCATAAAACATCAAATGGCTTCATGTTCTCATAAGGTGGTACGGCAAAGGTATCCCATTCAAAATCCAAATAAGAAATTGGATACTGGATTTGTTTCATCCACACTTGTAAAGCTGCCTTATCCATAAATGGCTTTTGCGTCTTACTCGCCATATATTGGGCATATTGAAGACGGAAGCCTTCAATTTGGTTCAATGGCAATTCATGAATATGACGAATCCCTTTTTCATAGGCATCCAGCTTATGCTGGTTCGTTGTAAAGAATAGAATGGAATCATCTGGTTCATTCGATTCATCAAAACAAATTGGATAATAGCTGCAACGTCTTAAAGCCGTACATTGTTTAGTACGAACAGGAGTAATGCTTGGTTTGTTTAAGATTCGTTTGGTTCTTTCAATCCAGGCATCTAAATCAATATCGATTTCATCCATACATTCAGCAATCGTTTTAGATAAATGATTACGTTTATTAAATAGCTTATCGCTGGTTACCAATAAAGCATTTAAATCCAAACTATCCTTACGAACATATTCCTTATTTAAATATAGAATATGATTTTCAACAACATGCACACCACAATGTGCCAAAATGATTTGATTGACTTTCATAATCAAAGCTTCATTTTCTTTTGGGTATGCACTTAAATGAGGATAGATAGCCATATATCCATTTTCTAATTTCTTTAGATATGGAATTTTTGTTCGACACTCCTTGTATTCAAAGCGTGCGAAGCATACGACTTCATTTTCCTCTAACAATTTTAAAGATTGTTCATTTGTATCCATAGAATGACCTAATGCACAATCATTGGCGTGTAAGTAGGTCTTCCATAAATCGGAAAACGGACAATCCATCTTATAAAAACTTTCCTGGTGAAGTGAATTATGAGCACAATTCCAGCAGAAACACTCACATTTCATTTCACGCATTAAATCTGATACATGTAACATAAAAAATTCACCATTACTATTGTACTTCAATTTTAATATCTTTTCATCCCTTATACGCGTTAATTATTTTTTCAACTCGATTCAAATATGTTTCTCTTACATCATCCGGACTTAAAAGCTTTACCTGATCCATCATAGAAAACAAAGACTGATATAGGTTAGACATGTCATCTGTATAGAATTCAAAGTCGGTATAATCATCTTCTTTATGGATAGGCAAAAGCTTGTTTCCCCAATACTTTTCTTTAAATAAGCGAAGACCATTCTCTTTATGATAGACTCTTACAATCACATGTTTTAAATCTAATGGAATCAAGGAATGCTCTCCAATGTAGTTACTTAAATGAAAATGATTGTCATGAATAAAGTGTCTTGTTGAAATATCACATTTAAACATACGTTCAGAACTAAAGCGATACATACGATAATCTTTTCTTAATAAGGAAAAGCCAATTAAATAATATGATTTATGGTAGTGGATAATTTCATAGGGTTCCACTTCAAATTCAATAGGTGTTTCATCCTTTAGAGATTGGTAGGACAAAACGACGCAAATTCCATGGTTCATAGCTTGTTGCGTCTTGTCGATCATACTCGAAATCTTCTTATCCAATTCTATTGAATTCGACATATAGTGTAAGGAAGCATTGGATGAAATTTTACTTGTGGCAATAATTTTATCCATGGCATCACAATATAAAGTTAAAGGTTTAAAATCCTTTTGTGTACGCATGAACTTATAGGATTGAACCAACGCATCCTTTTCTTCATCACTAAAAATCGTTACAGGAAGATCATATTGATCATTTAAAATATAGCCTCCATAACGTCCTTTTACTTCTTCTACATTATAACCTGCAAGCACGAGCTCCTTTTTAAATTCACGAATATTTCGCGGATTGACCTCTAAAGCGTCTGCTAGTTGAGTTGTATTCATTTTTCCTCTAGCCTTTAATAGTTGCAGCATGCGAATGCATAAGTTCGTTCGATTCATTTTCTATTTCCTTTCAGTGTGTACTACAAAATCTTTGTGGGTAATAGCCAAAGCCTTTGCGTGGCTCGAAATGTTTAGGAACAATACCACGAAATACCAGCGGACGTATCATTTGTCCAATTCCTCTTTCAAGTGCAAAGCCTAAGGCTTCCCCTTGTTGGATGGCTCCGGCATCAATTAAAATATTAACAATTTCTTCGTTTCCAATGCTGATGGCATGCATTAAAATAGGATATCCGTTAAATACCCAGCTTGGACTTGCGCCCATCTGTAAACAATATTTTACTCCTTGCACATCTTCTTTCCATACAGCATCTAATAAATCCATCGCAATTTGTCTTTCAGCGTTCATATTGTATCCTTCTTTCTTTCTACATCTAAAGAATACAATTGATATAGACATTATTTATGTCAATTAATCTGAAACTTCCTTCACCGTTTGAAGCCGAGACAATACATCTTCACTTACAAGCTGGTAGATGCATGAACAAATTGGAATAAAGATAATAATCCCAAAAATTCCTGCAACATTGGCACCAATGGTGATGGCCACAATAATATACATGGGTGGAAAGCCTACAGATTTACCAACAACATGTGGATAGATAAAGTTTCCTTCCACCTGCTGAATACAAATAAACATAATAATAAAAGTGAGCCCCTGCACAGGGGATGCCATCGCAATAAAGAAAGTACATAAAAGAGCGGCAACCAAAGCTCCAAACATTGGTACTAAAGCACCAATGCCAACGACTAGTCCAACTAAAAAGGCATATGGAATCTTTAAAATCAATGCTCCTGTCGTTACTAAACTTGCAAGAATCAGGCATTCTGTGCATGTCCCGCCTACGTAGCTTGTAAAAATACGAATGATCAGTTTTAATACATGGCGCGTCTTTTCATAATCCCTTTCAGGAAGATAGGCCTTCAACAAAGATATCGTTTCTCGTTTGACTTGTTTTTTATTAAACAACAACAAAAAGGAGAATACGATAGTGATAAAGGCTTGCGCAAACCATGAGAAGGTAGTAGATAAAATATTGAAGATAGATCCAAAAATATCATTTGCACCTCCAGAAACTAGCCAAGAGCTGATTCTTTTACTGACATTATCGATTGCATAGGAGCTAAAGGCATTAATATCTAAATTTTGTAAGAAGTTATGAATAGCATCTACAGGCTTACTAATGTCCAACAGCCAAATATAGAATTCGTAAATCATTTGCGGAAAGTTTGACAGCAGCAACTGAATTGAGAATAGAATTCTTGGAATGACTATACCAACAAAGGCGGCAAACACGGCAAACACAATGAAAATAGCTAATACATTGGATATAATTCTTTTAATTTTTGTATCTTTGATATTGAACCATTTAATTAAATAGCGCATTAAATTATTCGATATGATATTAAACACAAAGGCAAGTCCAGCACCTAGTAGAAATGGTAAACACATAGTTGAGATCCATCCCAAAAAGCCAATGATTTTTTCAAAATAATAGATGACCATTCCAATTAAGAGTGTAAAAACAATAAGTCTTTGATACATTTTTTCTTTTTCATGAAGGTCCATTCAAACCACCTCAAATCGAATTTATTATACTATTTTTTACATTGAAAATCATTTTTTTAAATTTTTTATTTACATCTTTTTTTCATAGGTGTAAAATTGCCGAGTTAAAGAAAAAAGAAGAGGTGAAACAAATGAGTACAAAGTACATTTTCGTAACGGGAGGTGTTGTATCTGGTTTAGGAAAAGGAATCAGTGCAGCAAGTCTTGGCCGTCTTTTAAAGTCCCGTGGCTATAAAGTCACTTCCCAAAAATTAGATCCCTATATCAATGTGGATCCAGGCACAATGTCCCCTTTTCAACATGGTGAAGTTTATGTCACTGATGATGGATTAGAAGCCGACTTAGACTTAGGTCACTATGAACGTTTCATTGATGAAAACCTACACACGTATTCCAATCTTACCACTGGACGCGTATATTGGAACGTCATCAACAAAGAGCGTGATGGTAAATACCTAGGTGAAACCGTTCAGGTTATTCCTCATATTACAAATGAAATCAAAAGCTTTGTGATTCGTGCAGGAGAACATGCTGCTGCTGATGTAGTAATCACAGAAATTGGTGGTACAACTGGAGACATTGAAAGCTTACCATTTCTAGAATCCATTCGTCAGGTTGCCTTAGAAGTAGGTCGTAAAAACTGTTTATTTATCCATGTTACTTACATTCCTTATATTTCTGGTTCCCAAGAATATAAATCAAAGCCAACACAGCATTCTGTAAAAGAATTACAGTCATATGGTATCAATCCAGATATCATTGTGGCACGTTGTGATGAAACTATTCCACAGTCTGTATTAGACAAGATTTCTTTATTTTGCAACGTTGAAAAACGCTGTGTGATTCAGAACAAGACACTCCCTTCCCTTTATGAAGTACCATTCATGTTAGAAGAGCAAAATCTTGCGGATATTGTCTGTGAAAAAACAGGTCTTGAAATTCGTAAACCTGATTTAACTGAATGGCAACAGGTTGTTGACAATATTAAGGCAAGTACTAAGCCTGTCAACATTGCATTAGTTGGTAAATATGTTGCCTTACATGATGCATATTTATCTGTAAGTGAAGCATTGTATCATGGTGGTTTTAAAAATCATGCCAAAGTCAACATTCAATGGATTGATTCTGAAAACTTAGAGAATGCTAATTTAGATGAAGTATTTAAGGACACAGATGGAATCATTTTACCAGGAGGATTTGGTGATCGTGGAATTGAAGGTATGATCAGTGTAGCTACATACGCAAGAGAAAAACAAATTCCATATTTAGGTATTTGTCTAGGTATGCAGATTGCTGCCATTGCATTCGCACGTAGTGTTCTAGGTTATGAAGATGCGAACTCTTATGAATTTGACCCACAAAGTAAACATACGATCATTGACTTTATGGAAGATCAAAGCAATGACATTCGTAAAGGTGGAACAATGCGTCTAGGAGCTTATCCTTGTTCATTAAGAGCAGATACAAAAATTTGGTCTTGTTATGAAAAGGACATGATTGATGAAAGACATCGTCATCGTTATGAATTCAACAATGACTATCGCAGTGATTTTGAACGTAATGACATGATGATCGTGGGTACAAGTCCAGATAAACAATTAGTTGAAGCTATTGAATATAAGAATCACCCATTCTATATCGGTGTACAATATCACCCTGAATTTAAGTCTAGACCAAACCGTCCTCACCCATTATTTGTAGGCTTAGTAAAGGCAAGTCTAGAAAACAAAGAAAGTCACAAATAGTGGCTTTTCTTTTTATATATATTTTTTTCAATTTCATCCAAGGACATGTTTAATATGGAAGTTATTACATCTACCTCCATTGTACCAGATAGGCGAAGTGGCAATTTAAAAAGTAATAAATCATTTTTTCTTGTTCATTCATTTCTTAATGCGGCTTCTTTACAATCTTTGCCAAATACATATTTAAGGGCAAAATCATTTAATACATTTGCACTTCTCATGAGTACCTTCTTTCTAGTACTTTTTTCTACATACTCTTATACGTAAAAAAATGAAATATTTTCATATAAAGAAAAAAATTTTAACTTTTATAAAATAATTTGTGAAAATAATGATATTATATACGAGACAGGAGGATACTAGAAAAATGAAAATTGTCGATGAATATTTTGGATGTGACGTATTCAGTACATCTGCTATGCAAAGATACTTGCCTCATGCCGTCTACAAACAAATGATGGATGTGATGGAAAAAGGAAAGGAACTTCCTAAAGAAATCGCAGATGTTGTCGCAAATGCCATGAAAGACTGGGCTATGGATAAAGGGGCAACTCACTACACACACTGGTTCCAGCCAATGACAGGTATTACGGCTGAAAAGCATGATGCGTTTATCAATCCAACAGGGCCAACATCTGTTATTTCAGATTTTAGAGGGAAAGAATTGATCAAAGGTGAACCCGATGCTTCAAGTTTTCCAAGTGGTGGATTACGTGCTACTTTTGAAGCCAGAGGATATACAGCCTGGGATCCAACTTCTCTAGCTTTTGTCAAAGAAAAAACTTTATATATTCCTACATTATTCTGTTCTTATGATGGTAGTGCTTTGGATAAGAAAACGCCATTATTAAGAAGTAATGATGCTTTAAATAAAGCGGCTGTTCGCTTATTGAACATTATGGGTTACAATATTCATAAAATCAAAACAACAGTCGGACCAGAACAAGAATATTTCCTAATTGATGAAGAAATGTTCAAGGAACGTTTGGACTTATTAGTAACTGGAAGAACCTTATTTGGTGCTGCACCAGTAAAAGGTCAGGAATTAGATGATCACTACTTTGGTAGCTTGTCAGAACGCGTAAAAGCCTATATGGAAGAAGTAGATGAAGAGCTATGGAAATTAGGTGTGTATGCCAAGACAGAACATAAAGAAGTGGCACCTTGCCAGTTTGAATTGGCTCCTGTATTTACGACAACAAATATTGCGAATGACCAAAACCAATTGACTATGGAAGTTCTACAAAAAGTAGCTTCTCACCATGGATTGGTATGTTTACTTCATGAAAAACCATTTGAGGGTGTTAATGGTAGTGGCAAACACAACAACTGGTCTTTCTCAACTGAAGATGGTGAAAACATCTTAGAACCTGGTGATTCTCCAAAAGACAATATTCGTTTCTTAACAGTACTAGCTGCCATCATCAAAGGTGTTGACGAATACCAGGATTTATTAAGAATCTCTGTTGCGAGCGCAGGTAACGACCATCGTTTAGGTGCCGATGAAGCTCCTCCAGCTATCATCTCTATTTATTTAGGAGAAGAATTAACTGCCATCTTAGAAGCAATCGAAGCTGGAAATGAATACGTAGATACAATCGATCGTAAATTGGAATTAGGTGTTAGTACCCTTCCTCCAATTGCCAAAGATTCAACAGATCGTAACCGTACTTCTCCATTCGCATTTACAGGTAATAAATTCGAATTCAGAATGCTTGGATCTAACCTTAACATTTCTTGTCCAAACACAATCTTAAATACAATCGTTGCAGAAGAATTAACACAATTTGCGGATGAATTAGAGTGTGTAAAACAAGAGGATATGACAAAAGCCTTGATTGCGTTGATTCAAAAGACTTTAAAGAATCACAAGCGTATCATCTTCTCTGGAAATGGATATTCGGATGAATGGAAAAAAGAAGCAGAAAAACGTGGCTTATTAGAATTAAGAACCACAGCCGACGCTCTTCCTCACTATACAGATCCAAAGAATCTTCAATTATTTGAAAAACACAGCGTATATTCAGCAAGTGAATTGCATGCTCGTGAAAGTATCCTTTTAACAAACTACTATCAAGTTGTTCAAATTGAAGCAAAGACAATGGCTTATATGTTAAGAAAACAAATCTTACCTGCTATCTTTAGTTATGAAGCTAAATTAGCTCAAATCATTCAAACAAAGAAATCATGTGGTATTGAAGCTCCAATGGAAGTGAAGATTTTGAAAAACATCAACACACCATTAGAATTAGTAACAAATCACTTGGATACACTAGAAACTTTGATCAATAAAGAAACTACAACAGAAAAACAAGCGGCTCGTTATGCGGCAGATGAATTACTTCCATTAATGGAAACAATTCGTAAGTTGACAGATACAATTGAAACCAATGTTTCTAAAGAAGACTGGCCTTTACCAGACTACAATGACATTTTATTTAGATCTATGCTTTAAGAGAATCCAAGTGATTCTCTTTTTTTCATTTCTTTTCAGTAACCACTTGCATATTCTTTCATCCTGGTACATAATCTAGATAAGTTTGAGTAAAGGAGTAAAGTTTATGAGTAAATTATTTGTACACGCAAAAACATTGATTGATGGTGTGAGTGATACACCTAAAACAGATCAGTTGATCACATGTGAGGATGGAAAAATCATCGCCATTGAAGATTATCATGAAACAAATGAACCAGTTGTAGAAGCTAATGTAGTTACACCAGGATTCTTTAACTGTCACGTTCACATTATGGAACCTGTTGGTTTTGGAACAGATAAAGAATTCACATTCATCGAAAAAACATTCTACACCCAAAAACACCTTGAAGATTATATCAATAGTGGTGTTACCATCATTCGTGTTTTAGGTACAGAAAACGATTATGATATGGATATTCGTGATTGTGTGGATGCTGGAATTGTCAAAGGCCCACATATGTTATGTGCTGGACGATGCATCTGTATGACAGGTGGCCATGGCTGGCAAGGTGGTATTGAAGCCGATGGACAAGATGAATGTAGAAAAGCTGCTCGTACATTATTAAAGAAAGGTGTAGACCTTGTAAAAATCATGGCTACGGGTGGTGTAATGACTAAAGGTGTAGAACCGGGTAGTGCACAGCTTACCAAAGAAGAAATGGCCGTTATTATTGAAGAAGCCCATAAGGCTGGAAGAAAAACGGCAACACACGCTCAAGGCACACAAGGTATCAAAAATGCCTTATATGCTGGCATTGACTCTATTGAACACGGTATCTTCTTAGATCAAGAATGTATTGATTATATGAAAGAGCATGGTACCTATTTAGTACCAACGTTAGTTGCTCCTCAATGTATTGTTGAAAATGGTGTAGAAGCCGGTATTGCGGACTACATGGTTAAAAAGGCAATTTACGTTAAGGATGCGCATGTAGAAAGCTTTAAAAAGGCATATGCCCAAGGTGTAAAGATTGCCTTAGGTACAGATGGTGGTACACCATTTAACTACCACAACAATACAGCATATGAATTTGAATTAATGGAAAAATATGGTGTAGATCGTATGGACATCTTAAAGATAGCCACATACAATTCAGCCGATTGTTTAGGCGTTTTAGATGATTATGGTACTTTAGAAGTTGGTAAACATGCAGATTTGGTTTGTTTAAAAGAAAATCCATTGGATGCCATTTCAAATGTTCGTAAAATCGATAAAGTTATTAAAGATGGAACAATCGTCGTAGAATAGGATGAGACTATGTCTAAGCTTTATATATATGCACATACATTGATTGATGGTGTAAGTGAACACCCTAAATATGAGAAGCTTGTAACGATTGAAGATAGTGTCATCACAAATATCGAGGATTATCATGAAATAAATGAAGAAGCAATTGAAGTTAACACTTTAACACCTGGTTTCTTTAATTGTCACGTTCATATTTTTTATCCTGTTGGCTTTGATTCGAAGAAAGAATTTACTTTGATTGAAAAAGCTTTCTATGCCAAGAAACATTGCGAACAATATCTTGAATCGGGTGTTACCTTTATTCGTGTTGTAGGTACAGAAAATAATTATGATCTACAAATCAAAGAAGCCATTGAAAATAAAGTGATTGCAGGACCTCATATGTATTGTGCAGGCAAAGTCATTTGTATGACAGGTGGTCATGGCTGGCAAGAAGGAATCGAAGCAGATGGTAAGGATGCCTGTCGCAAAGCTGCTCGCCAACAATTAAAGGCGGGAGTTGATTTAATTAAGGTTATGGCAACTGGTGGTGTCATGACAAAGGGTGTTGAGCCTGGAAATGCTCAATTGAGCGTAGAAGAAATGAAGGTCATTGTCGAAGAAGCGCATAAGGCAAATCGTAAAACAGCCTCACATGCGCAAGGTTTACAAGGAATTAAAAATGCATTGTATGCAGGTATTGATTCGATCGAACACGGTTGCTTTCTAGACGATGAATGTTTAGAGCTTATGCAAAAACAAAACACATTCTTAGTCCCTACCCTATGTGCTCCACAATGTATTTTAGATAAGGGTGTAGAAAATGGTGTAGCCAAGTATGCAGTAGATAAGACTTTAAAGGTGACAAAGGCGCATGTTGAAAGTGTGAAAAAGGCTTATGCGAAAGGCATTCAGATTGCCTTAGGTACAGATGCTGGAACACCATTTAATTATCATTCGAATACAGCTTATGAAATGGAGTTAATGGCTCAACTTAACATTTCTAATATGGATATTATAAAGATTGCGACTATCAACTCCGCAAAATGTTTGAGTGTTGAAAAGGATTATGGTTCTATTGAAGTTGGTAAGCAGGCAGATTTTGTTTGTTTAAATGAAAATCCTTTAGATGACATTTCAAATGTTAGAAAAATCAACAGAGTCATTCAATCTGGAAGGATTGTGGTCGACAACACTAGATAGGGATCTTCCCTATCTTTTAAAATCCAAATAAAAAAAGTAAAAATCAAATTTAGAGATTTCTACTTTTATTTCTAAGCTAATTTTGCTGGATAATCCTGTAGCCTAATGCCTATTAAATATGGCATTGGCATTTAAACAATTCCATTGTCTTTGAATCTAATTGTTCATTATACAAAGAAATATTTGTATATATTTCTAGTTCATCTTTTTAGGCAATAAAGAATAGATTTTTTGTCCATAACTATAATCTTCAAATGCCTTTGAAACTAGTTCTTGACTTAATTGCATATTGGCCATTGAAATAAAGCCATCATAGATGATCATTCCATTAAATGGCATAATAGCTGTTTGTATCAACATTGGTGTTTTTTCGGCTGGAATAAACTGATCTAAATTTTCATTTAAACCTTTAACCATGTAGTTGATGCCTTCATCATTTAAAACAGTATAGTTCTTTTCATAGACAGCCAACAAGAAGTTTTTGCGCATGCCATATTTAAAATCTTTTATAACATTTAAATTACGATGTGTTAAATTCAAAGGATTCTTTTGGATATACTCATCAATAAAACGATCTTTTTCATTCCAGAACACTTCAATCAGATTGACCAATTCATCGGGTTCAATATAATTATTTGGATCAATTTTCTTATTTGGGATAATTTTTTCCAAGGTATTCACATAATCCAAGATACTAAAATATAGTTTATAGAATAGGCGTGTATCCTTTTGATCTAAATAAGCGTAAGTTTGTTTCTCATTTAAAGAACGAAGCTTATCATTAAAACACACATGCTCATGTGCTTCTTTGTAGCCTTTCATACTAAGTCCATAGTAATTTGGCAATGCGATTTGTACGACAGCTTTGCGGTAGCGCTTTGTCAAAGAATCTGAGAACCCATTAAATAATGGAATTAAATCAATTTTTTCTTCATTCACAGTACCACGAAGTAAATTGTTGAATAAGTCTTCTTTAAACCTTGTAATGTCAGACACTTCTTTCTTTACAGCTGTAAAGAATTTCTTAATATCTGGATTTGTCGCATCATAACCATGATAGAAAATAGAAATATAGCTATCTTGATCTAAAAATTTTGGACCGAATCTTTCGTGTTGAATACGTGATTCACGAATATCAAATAACATATCCTTATATTCCCAATAGACATACTCATTCGCAAAGCTATCATCGATCAATCTATAATCTTCTTTTAAATAGGCCCAGAAATTAAATAATTCACTTTCAACAATAGATTTATAATCAAAATTACATGCAGCACATACAGCTTGAATCAATGAGGGTTCAATAATGCCAAAAGCACGGATAATCCCAAGTATGACAATCGTCGGTTCATCGTCAAGTGCTTTTTGATCCAAATCTATATTATTAACAGCTAATTTTACATTCTTTTTAAATTCTTCTGGTATTTCTTTATCAAAATATAAAAATTTAGTACTTAACGCCTGTCTTTCAAAGCGATAACGATCATCTTCTAAGTCTTGGTTGCGCAATAATCTTCTTAAAGCTTTTAATTCCCATGATGTACAAATAGAAATCAAATAATCAGGTGTATATGTTTCGATCATGCGCTCAAACATCTCTTTACGCGTCATCGAATCATAATCCCAATAATCGTTTTGACATGTTCTTTTATAATATTCAAATACATCCTTCTTACTATAGCGATTCGCATGCTCTAAAATACGTACCATTTAAACGCCTCCTTGATAATGTGTTTATATTAATTATAAGCATTCCTTTGATTTTGACAAATGAAATTTCTTATTGCCTGAAATTGTTTTTTTCTTATAATGTATTTGAGGTGTATTATGGCGTTAACTATTGAAAGCGCAAAACAAATTCTAGACGATTATTATGATCTTGTTCATCCTAAATATGAGGATGATATTGCGTTTATGGATGCACTAGAATTTTTAATAAAAGAAACAAACGAAACAGAATATATGGTCGAGCTTGGCGGCTGGTACTATGAACAGAAACAGTTTGATCTTGCGGAAGAATATTATTTAATGGCTGCCAAACAAGGCAATGTGGATGCCTATGAATGTCTAGGCTATATCTACTATTATGGAAGAGTTGGGCAACCTGATTATGAAAAAGCATTCCATTATTATAAGCTGGCAAGTGATCTAGGTGATGTTATTGCAGCTTATAAACTGGCAGATATGTATAAGAATGGATATTATGTACCTAAGGATTATACAAAGTATGTCCAAATTATTAAAGGCTTGTATCCATTGATTCAAGGTGCGACCAACACATTTGATCCGGTTCCCGAAATCTATTCTCGTCTAGCCAAAATCTATGTTGAAGAAGGCAATGAAGATCAGGCTATACAATTATTATTGATTGCCAAAGAATTCCAATCTCAAAGATTGATCTATTCAGACTTTTTTGGAGATCTTACTATCATGAAAAACATTGTGAAGGATCTTTATTCCCTTATTCAATTTGATCCGGATTATATGGACCTTTTTGATCTATACTATGCTCTTCAATTTCCTTGTAAAATATTAATTGAAATACATAATCAAGAGCATATTGTTGAAGCCAAATATGAGGATGAATACTTCTATATTTCTATGGACGATAAAAACTATGAGGATGTAGACCAATTCTTCTTAAAGGCTAAAATCGATGATGAACATTTATCAAGTCAATATGTAAATGTGAACTATTTAGAAATGTTAGATTAACACAAAGACACTCAAGCGAGTGTCCCAGATTGTTGACAAAAGCCTATACCTTTTCGTAAGGACATAGGTTTTTTATTGTATATA
>NZ_QRVI01000025.1 GCF_003458715.1 Eubacterium sp. AF22-8LB | reverse complement strand
CACCTCAGCAGTGCTCATCTATATTACCAAATACTTCCCCTTTCGTCAAATGTTTTTTTAACTTTTTTATCTTTTTTTCATTTTTATTACTGTATACGCTTTCATTGCCCAATTTAAAAAAACTGGTATTATCCAGTTTCATTCCTAAATCAAATCTTTAATCTTAAAACCAAAAATATGATGATATAAAGCTATCACTCGCCCCACACCTAATACTGCAACCACAGTACCTATTCCTACACCAACAATTCGGTGAGCAATGAATAAACTTATGCATAACGTAATACATAGATTTAAACAATCAAATAAATTTTTGGTTAAACCTACACTCTTATTGAATCTTTCATCCAATGCCTGTACTATACCATCTCCAGGATTTGGAACAAGTTGCATACTCAATGACATGGCTGCTCCTACACCTGTACAAATTATCGCAAAAGCTAATACTATTAAACGAACTCCTAAATTTTGTGAAGCTGGTATATATGCAGAAAATATATTTAATAATCGTGTAAACACTAAACTTAGTGGTAATTGTAATAGATCTGACATTATTTTCTTATTCTTTTTCAATTTAACATGAATCGCTATTTGTACCATTACAAATATGGCGTATATCACAAAAGTTAAATCCCCAAAATTATATCCAGTTATCTGCGATATACTATAAGGTACTGAGATAATTGGAGACACTCCTAAATTCGCCTTTGTGTTCAAAGTTAACCCCAATGCTAATATAAAAAGACCAACAAAGTATAATAAAAATCGAACCCCTTTTTTACTCAAAAACTATCTTCCTTTCTTAAACGAAATCATTTTATCAAAAAAAGTAATAATATATAATAGAAATCTAGAGTGAATTTACCCTAGATTTCATTTTGTGTTCTTGCAATGATTGCATCCTGAGCCTGTGGCATCAAAGAAACAAATTGTGCACAATAACCAGCTACTCGTACAATCAAATCCGTATACTTTTCCGGATTCTTTTTGGCATCCAATAAAACTTCTGTGCTTATTACATTAAACTGATTATGATATACTCCTTTTTTCTGGGACACGATTAAGAAGTCAATAAATTTATTCAATTGTTCCTCTCCTTCTAAAGAATCTGGCAAGAAACGCATATTTAGCAATTGACCTGCAGCCACCTTTTCATTAGGCAACTTAGAAACCGAATTTATTACGGCTGTTGGCCCATTTTTATCTGTTCCCTGTGTTGGAGAACACCCCTCATTCAAGGGTGATCCTGCCATTCTTCCATCTGGTGTAGCCCCTACGACAAAACCATTTGGGACATATGATGTTATATTTGAAGTTGACATCGTATAACAACTCACTTCAGGGCCTTTTCCTGTTCTTAATGTTTTATAACTTGGTAATAATTTTAAATACGAGTTAAATATATCCTTGACGATATTGTCCACTTCATCATTATCATTTCCAAATTTAGGGGTTTTCATACATAACTTTCGAATATACTGAGATTTTTTACTCGTCCAATTATCATCCATCGCATCTAACAATTCATCAAATGTTATTTTGTTTTCATCAAAAACCATCTTTTTAATTGACATCAAACTATTTCCAACAACACTAGGACCAATATTAGACTGACTAATCACATCATACTTACATCCACCTTCTTTTAATGTTTTCCCTAATTTCATTGAGTTTTGAATTAGACAACTTGCAAAAGGAGAGGCGTCATATTTAGCTAAATACGTATCGCAAATCTTATCGCACTCAACCGACAAATCTGAATAATACTTTAAGAAATTCTCCCATGTTTGCCATAATTCATTATAGTTTTTAAAATTTGAATGCATCGATTCTGAATCCGATACTTTCAACAAACGTATCTTTGTATTTGGATCATACCCATTATGTAAAAGAATTTCCAACACTTTTCCCCAATTGACATATGTCATACCTGTTGCTCTATGCCCATACTTGCCTGGAACGCCCGTCTCAACACAGCCAATTGGACAATAATCTAAAGCATCTTCATGACTTATTCCTAGATCTTCTAAGCCTTTGGAAGCCACTTCATCATTAAACATACTTGGCATTCCACACCCTGTACGAATCAATTTGGCACAAGCTTCAATAAACTTTCTTGGGGTTTTCGCATGAATACGTGCAGAAAAATTTGGCTCAGCTAGAGCTGTTAAATTCATTGCTTCAATACATAAATAAGATAAATCATTAGTTCCGTCTTCCCCGTTTGGTTTTAGTCCGCCTACCACTAGGTTTGAGTATAATGGATATCCTTGCGAAAACTTAGTGTGACCATATGGGCGCACCTTATTACAACTAGAATTCATAATAAACATATGTGTAATAATTTCGAGTGCTTGATCTTTTGTGATTTTACCATCTTTAAGATCCTTTTTATAATACGGATACATATATTGGTCAAATCTTCCATAACAGAAGGAATGCCCATTACTTTCTATCATTTGAAGCATATGAACCATATAAGAAACTTCAACCGCCTCATAAAAATTACGCGCACCTTGTTCCATCATGTCACTTGCCATATCCGCAATTTCTAGCAATTCTTTTTTACGAATTAAATCATTACACTTTTTTGCTTCTTCATCCGCTAACTTTGAATAACGCTTAAAAAAATCAAGAACTCCTTCTAAACTTATTATTACAGATTTATAAAAATATTCTTGTTCCTTTGATAAAGAACCATCTTTCATTTTTTCTCTAGCTTCATTAATGATTTGTCGAAAACCTTTCTTCAATAATGTAGGATAATCTGGAACGATGTGTCCATCACCACTCATACTGATTCCACCACGATGAATAACACCTTGTTTTTCAGCAAGAAGAACATTATCGATCATATGCCTATTTACATCATCTTCATGTGTATGCCCATGCCAATAAGGAGCAATTAAACGTAATTCTCTTTTTGTCTTTTCATCAATAGAAAATACATCCCCCTCACGTTTTTCAAATTCGTCCAATTCATTAATCACCCAATCAATTGAATATTCAGGGAATATTGGTGCTGCAAAATTACGACTTGCTTGATTTCCAAAAATAAGTGAATCTGGTTCAATGTAAATATCCATATTCCTTAGTGTATACGCAAACGCCTTGGCTTTTCTTAAAATATAAGGCTCTCCTTCACTTTGTTTAAAAGACGCAGTATATAACACAGCTCTTTGTGAACAAATACTCGCCTTTCTATTTTGCATACGTTTTTGCAAATGCCTCAAACGAACGATGTTTATATCTTTTGGTTCATATACTATAAAATCATGCATAAGCTATCCTCCAATTACACCCATTCAAAATTATCTGGATATTCTAAATTATTATCTTTTTTATCGCAATATATCTTATCAAAACAATCAAGCGTTTTGAACTTACAAAAACCTTTGACTCCTACTTTACTTGAATCTATCAACAAATAGGATTGTTTTGCGTTTTTCATCGCAACATTCTTCATTTCTCTAGTTTCTGCTTCCGCTGTGTATGAACAATTTTCATCGACATCAACCCCTGCACAACCAATGAAGCAGCGGTCAAACTGAAATTGACTTAATGTATTTATGGCTAAAGCGCCTGCACTCATCGCATATTTTGAAATATAATCTCCTCCAATTACGATGATCTGCGCTTTAGGATTCTTTAGTTTTGAGACTATTAAATGATTATGTGTAACTATTCGAATATTAAGATTCTGTAGTTTATCAATCATAGGAACAATACTCGTCCCTCCATCCAAAAAAATACACTCTCCTTCTTGTACTATCGAACAAGCCTTATCACATATTTTTCTTTTTTCTTCATAATGGATACGAAAACGATCTTGCATCCTTACTTCTCTTTGTTCTGATAAAATCTGATTTGTATCTATTTTAATAGCTCCTCCATGAATTCTTTTTAGCTTGTTTTGCTTTTCAAGTTCAGATAAATCACGTCGAATTGTTGCTTCCGAAATATTTAATTCTGAAGCAATTTCTTTAACCTTTAAAATGTTATTTTTCTCCAAACAATCTAATAAATAAAGTATTCTTTCTTTTCCTAGCATATATTCATCTCCACTACATATATTTTATCATAAATGTTCATATGAGCAATATATGCTCTTTTATTTTCATTTTATTCTTGTTAACGAAAGAATATGAGCATATAATGTTTATGTAAAAAGGATATTTAGGAGGATTTAATATGAAACATCCAGAAAAAAAAGCCGAAGAAATGACTACACAGGAACTAGCCAGTTATATTGACTACTCCGTATTAAAACCAGAATTTACACCAGAACAAATTATTGAACTTACCAAGGATGGTGTGCAGCTTGGTTGCGCTTCAATCTGTATCAACCCTGGATATATGGAACTTTGTAAGCCATATGTTGAAGGAAGTAAAACTAAATTATGTCCAGTTTGTGACTTTCCATTTGGAACAAGTTCTACAGAATCAAAAGTTGCACAGGCAAAAATTTTAGTTGATAAATATGCAGATGTTATCAGCGAATTAGATATTGTATCAAATTTTGGTAAAATCCGTGCTGGTTTATATGATGAAGTTACTGCAGATATTAAAGCAGTTGTTGATGTATGTCACGAAAAAAATGTTCCTGTAAAAGTTATTTTTGAAACCGATGCATTAACTGAAGAAGAAGTGAGAAAAGCATGTCATTGTGCAATGGATGCAAATGCTGACTTTGTAAAGACATCAACAGGATTCTTAACTGGATTTGAATCACATGGTGCGACACCAGAAATCATTAAAGTTATGCAAGAAGAAGTTAAAGATAAATGTCAAGTTAAGGGCAGCGGCTGCATTCGTACACGCGAGCATTTCTTACAATTGATTGATATGGGTATTGATCGTATGGGCGTTGGATATCGTTCAGTTCCAGTTGTCTTAGACTTGAAAAAATAATATTTCAACAAAAAAAGTCAGAATTTCTGACTTTTTTAATTATGCAACTGCCTTAAACGCTTCATCTAAATCTTGAATAATATCATCTATGTTTTCACAGCCAATGCTCAAACGAATTGTATTTGGACGAATACCTTGATCTAGCAATTCTTCTTCTGTACATTGTGAATGTGTTGTTGTTGCTGGGTGGATAACCAAAGATTTAACATCTGCTACATTAGCTAACAATGAGAACAACTCTAGATTATCAATGAAATCCTTAGCTTTTTGTGCATCTCCCTTAATATCAAATGTAAAGATAGATCCTCCTCCATTTGGGAAATATTTTTTGTACAATTCTTGTTGTTTTGGATCTGTAGATACACTAGGATGAGATACACTTTCTACTTGAGGGTGATTATTTAAATATTCAACTACTTTTAAAGCGTTATATGTATGACGTTCTACACGTAATGATAAAGTCTCTAATCCTTGTAAGAACAAGAATGCATGGAAAGGAGATAATGTTGCTCCAGTATCTCTTAATAAGATTGCACGTACTTTCGTTACGAATGCTGCAGGTCCACATGCCTGTGTAAAACTAATCCCATGGTAGCTAGGATTAGGTTTTGTTAATGAGTCAAACTTTCCACTCGCTTCCCAATCAAATTTTCCTCCATCAACAATCACACCACCAATACTTGTTCCATGTCCTCCAATAAATTTTGTTGCAGAGTGAACAACAATATCTGCTCCGTATTCGATAGGTCTTACTAAATATGGTGTTGCGAATGTATTATCAACTACTAATGGAATTTTGTGTTTGTGTGCAATCTTCGCAATTGATTCAACATCAACTACATCTGAATTCGGATTTCCTAATGTTTCTATATACAAAGCTTTTGTATTTTCATCAATTGCACTTTCAACTTCTTCTTCATTAAAAATATTTACAAAAGTCGTTTGAATACCATATTGAGGTAAAGTATGTTCAAACAAGTTGAATGAACCACCATAAATGTTTTTAGCTGAAACAATATTATCTCCATTTTGAGCTAAGTTCAAAATTGTATATGTAACTGCAGCAGCACCAGAAGCAACAGCCAAAGCAGCTACCCCTCCTTCAAGAGCCGCAACACGTTTTTCAAATACATCTTCAGTTGGATTAGTTAAACGACCATAAATATTTCCTGTATCACTCAACCCAAAACGTGCAGCTGCATGATCACAGTTTTTAAAAACATAAGATGATGTCTGATATATAGGGACTGCACGAGCATCCGTAGACGGATCTGCCTGTTCTTGTCCAACATGTAATTGTAAAGTTTCAAATTTAAAATTTCTCTGGTCTCTAGTTAGTTTTGCCATAATCAATTCTCCTTAATTCATACTATTCTTATATGTTTTGTATGATAAATTATAATTGATCTATTGTCAACGCTAAATGTAAACATTTTACATCATTCTTACATTTTTTCATGTAATAAACCCGAAGTCTATAATTCTTCGGGCAAATGCTTATATACATAATTTATAAATGTTTGTGTAGCTGGAGTGATTTCTTTGTTTGTCGCAATTCCAATCGGTACATATTCTGACGGTCTTATTGGAATCAATTTCACATTCTTTCCTTTATAAAACTGAGCTGTAGACTTCGTCTCTAAACTTATACCTAGTCCTTCATCAATAATAGTATAAGCAGCATAGGAATCCGAAGTCGATAATTGTATATTGGGGTGAATATTATACTTTCGAAAAACTCTTGCCGAATCTGTATCCTTATTCGGATAAGAACAAACATATTTTTCTTTTTCAAATACATCTAACGATATTCTATCCTTTTTAGAGAGAGGATTATCACAAGGTATCATTGCCACCATTGGATCATCCATTAGATGAATCCAATTATATTGACCTTCTCTTTTTGAAATTATACATACATCAATACTTCTTTTTTCTAATGAATTCAATAAAAAAGTACTATATCCATGATAAATTTGAATATCAATATTTGGGTATAACTCTTTAAATCCTTTAACAATATGGGCTAGCCATTTATAGTAGAATCGATGTGCAACACCTATGTTCACTCTACCATAGTCAATTCCATTCATGTGAGATGACTTTTGTTCTAAAATAGATCCATCATAAACAAATTTTCTAAAATCATCTAATAACTTAAGACATGAATCAGTTGGTGTTACTCCATCTCGTGTACGATTCAATAGTTTAAGTCCTGTTTCTTGTTCCAAACTGGTAATCATTTTACTTACGGTAGAAGTAGTAACATCCAAGTGCTGGGCAGCTAATGATAATTTACCGTAGTCAATTGAACATATTAATGCTTTACATTTTTCGTAATCCATAATTCCCTCTTTTCGAAAAAATTATAACGCAAAAAAAAGACTGATACAAATGCATCAGTCTTAAGTTACATAGTTAAATTACGCGTCGATTTCAGTAACGTTACCAGCACCTACAGTGTGTCCACCTTCACGGATAGAGAACTTAGTACCAGTTTCGATAGCGATTGGAGCGATCAATTCAACGTTCATAACAACGTTGTCACCAGGCATTACCATGTCAGTTCCTTCTGGCAATGTGATTACACCTGTAACGTCAGTTGTACGGAAGTAGAATTGAGGACGGTAGTTAGAAACGAATGGAGTGTGACGTCCACCTTCTTCTTTAGTTAAAACATAAACTTGTGCTTTAAATTTAGTGTGAGGGTGTACACTTCCAGGTTTAGCTAATACTTGTCCACGTTGGATTTGGTCACGTGCAATACCACGTAACAATGCACCAATGTTGTCACCTGCTTCAGCAACGTCTAATTGTTTGTGGAACATTTCCAAACCAGTTAATACTGTTTTTTGAGTGTCTTTGATACCAACGATTTCAACTTCGTCGTTTAAGTGAGCTTGACCACGTTCAACACGTCCTGTAGCTACTGTACCACGACCAGAAATTGTCATAACGTCTTCGATTGCCATCAAGAATGGTTTGTCCATTTCACGAGCTGGATCTGGAATCCAAGTATCAACAGCATCCATCAAATCATAGATTGATTGTTCGTATTTTGGATCTCCTTCAAGAGCTTTTAAAGCTGATCCACGGATAACTGGAGTTTCGTCTCCGTCGAATCCGTATTCGTTTAATAATTCACGAACTTCCATTTCTACTAAGTCGATTAATTCTTCATCATCAACCATATCGCATTTGTTTAAGTAAACAACGATATATTTAACACCTACCTGACGTGCTAACAAGATGTGTTCACGTGTTTGAGGCATAGGTCCATCAGATGCAGCAACTACTAAGATTGCTCCGTCCATCTGAGCAGCACCAGTGATCATGTTTTTTACATAATCGGCGTGGCCTGGACAGTCAACGTGTGCATAGTGACGTTTTTCTGTTTGGTATTCAACGTGTGCTGTGTTGATAGTGATTCCACGTTCTTTTTCTTCTGGAGCACCATCGATTTGGTCATAAGCTTCAGCTTTAGCCATACCTTTTTTAGCTAATACTGTTGTAATAGCTGCTGTTAATGTTGTTTTACCGTGGTCAACGTGACCGATAGTACCAATATTAACGTGAGTTTTACTTCTGTCAAATTTTTCCTTAGCCATTTATAATTTCCTCCTAAATGCTAACATATTTCATACAATAAATATTGTATTTCAGAACCAAGCGAAAATCAACTAGTTTTCGCTTGAATTCTCTTTAATAATCTTTTCTGCAATACTCTTAGGAACTTCTGAATAGTGGTCGAACTTCATAGAGTAGTTTCCACGTCCCTGAGTAAAGCTACGTAAGTCTGTTACATATCCGAACATTTCTGATAATGGAACATGTGCACGAACGATAATGGCATTTCCACGTTCTTCCTGTTCAGTGATTTGTCCACGACGACTTGAAATGTCACCCATAACGCTACCTAAGTATTCACTTGGTGCAGTTACTTCTACGAACATAATTGGTTCTAGAATAACAGGTTTACATTTCTTTCCAGCTTCCTTTAATGCCATACTTGCGGCAATCTTATAAGCCATTTCACTAGAGTCGACATCGTGGTATGATCCATCAAATAATGTAGCTTTGATATCGATTACTGGGTAACCTGCAACCATACCATTTTCCAATGCTGCTTCCAAACCTTCTTGAGTTGGTTTGATATATTCTCTAGGTACGCTACCACCAACGATAGCATCAACGAATTCAAATCCTTTTCCTTCATTTGGTTCGAATTTGATCCATACGTGACCATATTGTCCACGACCACCTGACTGACGGATGTATTTTCCTTCACAATCAGCAGCCTGACGAATTGTTTCACGGTAAGCAACTTGTGGTTGTCCAACATTTGCTTCAACTTTAAATTCACGACGTAAACGGTCAACAATGATATCCAAGTGAAGTTCACCTACACCGGCAATGATTGTTTGTCCTGTTTCTTCGTTTGTATATGTTTTGAAAGTAGGGTCTTCTTCTGCAAGTTTTGCAAGAGCCAATCCCATTTTGTCTTGGTCAGCTTTTGTTTTTGGTTCCAAAGACAATTCGATTACTGGTTCAGGGAATTCCATAGATTCAAGGATGATTGGGTGATCTTCATCACACAATGTATCACCTGTTGTAGTAACCTTTAAACCAACTGCAGCAGCGATATCACCTGAATAAACTTCAGTGATTTCTTTACGTGCATTGGCGTGCATCTGAACGATACGTCCGAAACGTTCTTTCTTATCTTTAGTTGAGTTTAATACATAACTTCCTGCTTTTGCAGTACCTGAATAAACACGGAAGAAAGATAATTTTCCAACGAATGGGTCTGTAGCGATCTTAAATGCTAATGCAGAGAATGGTTGATTATCATCAGGATGACGAACATCTGGTTCTCCATCTAATGTAGTACCCTTAATTGAAGGTACATCTAATGGACTTGGTAAGTAATCTACTACTGCGTCCAATACTAATTGAACACCTTTGTTCTTATATGCAGATCCACATAATACTGGGAAGAAGTCACCGTTACATACGGCAATACGTAATACACGTTTGATTTCTTCGATTGAAGGTTCTTCACCTTCTAATACTTGCATCATGAAATCTTCATCATAATCTGCTAAGTAATCTAATAATTTAGCACGGTATTCTTCCATAAGATCTACCATATCTTCTGGAACTGGGATTTCAGTCATTACACGACCGAAATCTCCACTAAATTCATAAGCTTTTCTCTTGATAATATCAATGATAGCTTCGAAGTCTGACTCAGCACCAATTGGTAACTGAATTGGACAAGATTTAGCTCCTAAACGATCGATGATTGTATTGCATGACATTAAGAAGTCAGCACCTGTAGCATCCATTTTGTTACAGAATACAATACGTGGAACGTTATATTCAGTAGCTTGACGCCAAACAGTTTCAGTTTGAGGTTCAACACCTGCTTTAGCATCTAATACTGTTACGGCACCATCTAATACACGTAAACTACGTTCAACTTCTACAGTGAAGTCTACGTGGCCTGGTGTATCGATGATATTAATACGACATTCTTTACCAGTTCCGTCTGTCTTTTTCCAGTGAGCTGTTGTAGCAGCAGAAGTGATTGTGATACCACGTTCTTGTTCTTGCTCCATCCAGTCCATTGTACTAGCTCCATCGTGTGTTTCACCAATCTTATGGTTTACACCAGAGTAGTAAAGAATACGTTCTGTTGTTGTTGTTTTACCGGCATCGATGTGAGCCATGATACCGATGTTACGAGTTTCGTGTAAAGCATAGTCTCTAGGCATATTTCTTTACTCCTTCTCTTACCAACGGTAGTGAGCATAAGCCTTGTTAGCTTCTGCCATTTTGTGAGTGTCTTCACGTTTTTTAACACTGGCACCAGTTCCATTAGAAGCATCGATAATTTCAGCTGCTAATCTCTGTTCCATTGTTTTTTCGTTACGTAAACGTGCATAGTTTACGATCCAACGAAGTCCTAAAGTCAAACGACGTTCGTCGCTTACTTCAACTGGTACTTGGTAGTTGGCTCCACCTACACGTCTAACTTTCAATTCCAATTGAGGCATAACGTTTTCTAAAGCTTGTTCGAAAACCTCCATTGGTGCTTTTCCTGTTTTTACTTCTACGATTTCAAACGCGTTGTACAAAATAGTTTGTGCAACCCCTTTTTTACCATCAATCATGATTTTGTTGATCAAACGAGTAACCAACTTAGAGTTATAAATTGGGTCGACTAGTACGTCACGTTTCGCAATGTGTCCTTTTCTAGGCATCTAATTTCCTCCTTTCACGATTGATCTATTTCTTAGGTCTTTTAGTTCCGTATAATGAACGAGATTGTTTACGGTCATTTACACCAGCACAGTCCAAAGTTCCACGTACGATGTGGTAACGAACACCTGGTAAGTCTTTAACACGTCCACCACGAATCAATACAACACTGTGTTCCTGTAAGTTGTGTCCGATTCCTGGAATGTAAGCTGTAACTTCCATACCATTACTTAAACGAACACGCGCATATTTACGAAGTGCTGAGTTTGGTTTCTTAGGTGTCATAGTACCAACACGAGTACAAACTCCACGTTTTTGTGGACTTGATTGGTTTGTTGGTTTAGACTGCAATGAGTTGTAACCACGGTTCAAAGCTGGAGACTTTGAAACGTTTTGACTGGCCTTACGACCTTTACGAATCAACTGGTTGATTGTAGGCATAAGATCCTCCTTTCAAAATTTCAATTTCCAAGCAAACGAAGCCGGGTGGGTCCTGCCCATCCATTAAATATAGGCTCTTATTCAGAACCTATTTTCGCATGCAATATTAAGATACAGTATTCAACATGATTTGTCAATTGCTTTTTAAATTTTTTTTAATATAATTTTCTTATGCTCTTTAGTCATCATTAAAGTATAATATAGACAAGAATAGAGGTAGATTTATGAAACATAAAATTGTATTTTTCGACATGGACGGAACACTTTACCAAACCGAAAATGACATCATTCAAGAAAGTGCATTAGACGCCATTCAGACATTAAAAGAAAAAGGATATATTGTTTGTGCGGCTACAGGTCGTCCTTTAAACCAGATGAAGCTTATTTTACAACGCGTTCAATTCGATTATTATGTATTGATTAACGGAAGCTATATATTAGATAAAGAATTTCAAGAAATCGGTAGCTATCCAATCTTACAAGAAAACGTAAATGACTTAGTTAGTTTCAGTAAAAAACATGAGACAGGATTAATGTTTCACTTTGGTGATGCTACATACATTTATAACAACTTTTATCCAATGTATGACTTCTGTAAATACTGTAACGTACTAGATTCACTATTCTATGACCCTAGTCAATCTTATCATTTAAGACACAAAGCCTTTAATGCCGTAGTTCTTACTAAAGATAAGAAATTAGTTGATCAATTCATGGAAACTCATCCTGATCTAAGAAATGATTTGATTAACGTTAAAACCGATGGATTCTGTTTCGATATCTTCAATGCCGATAATGATAAATCAAAAGGTATTGAAATGATTCTAGAAAGAACCGGATTAACATGGAAAGATGCCATTTGTTTTGGCGATAGCACAAACGACATACACATGCTTAAAAAAGCAGGTATTGGTGTTGCGATGGGAAATGCGAGCGACTTTGTAAAAAGCTATGCAAACTTTGCCACAACATCTACATACGATAATGGAATCTACAACGCGGTAACAAAGATACTAAAAGACGAATAAACATATATAAAAGACATCATTGCAATTAGAATGATGTCTTTTTTAGTCTCATAATAGTATCATTTAAGTCCATACTCATTAAACGAACAAAAAAAGCCTTTATCAAAAGACAAAGGCTTTAATTACTTATTAAGCTTAAATTACTTAATTTCTACAGTAGCTCCAGCAGCAACTAATTTTTCTTTAATTGATTCTGCTTCTTCTGGAGATACGTTTTCTTTAATAGCAGCTGGAACACCATCTACCAATTTCTTAGCGTCAACTAATCCTAAACCAGTAATTTCACGTACGGCTTTGATTACAGCAACTTTTGTTCCACCAACATTTGTTAATGTAACAGTTACTTCGCTAGGTCCTGCAGCTTCTTCAGCAGCAGCAGCTGGAGCAGCAACAGCAGCAGCAGCTACTACACCAAATTTTTCTTCGATTGCACTTACTAAGTCGTTTAATTCTAAAATTGTTGCTTCTTCTAAATAAGAAAGAATTTCTTCTTGAGTTAATTTAGCCATTTTATTTTCCTCCTATAATTAATTACGCAGCAGCTTCTTCTGTAGCTGGTGCTTCTTCTGTTTTTACAGATCCGTTTTCTTTAGCTTCTGCCAATGCTTTAACAGTCATAGCAAATTTGATAACTGGAGCATTTAAGCAAGATGCGAATTTAGCCAACATACCTTCTTTGTTAGGTAATGCAGACAATTTTTGGATAGTAGCTTCGTCTACCATAGCTCCATCCACGATACCAGTTTTTAATACTAATGCTTCATGGTTTTTAGCAAATTTAGCTAATACACGAGCAGGAGCAACTGGATCTTTACCAAATGCCAATGCGTTAGGTCCTACTAAAGTTTTTGCGAAATCTTCGTGACCTAATTTTTCAGCTGCACGACGAGCGATTGCGTTACGGTAAACTTTGAATTCAACGTCTTCTTCACGCAATGCACGACGAAGTTCTGTTACTTCCTTAACTGATAATCCACGGTATTCTACTAATACAATACTACTAGCAGTTTCCATTTTTTCAGATAAGGCGATAACTTCAGCTTCCTTTTGTGCAAGGATGTCTTTGTTCATTCGATCCACCTCTTCTTTCATCTATTGTAACAATATTCAAAAGAAAAGCCCGCATCAAAGACGGGCTAATTGTGCAAAGTCAATGCATCATACCCTCGGTAACATTATTAAGCATAAGCCGTTACTGTCTTTGGAATATTGATAACAATCTGTAGTTTAATTTATTTTACTAGATTTGTCAATTACTTAACGATTTCAACGTGGATTCCAGGACCCATTGTTGTTGAAACTACTAAGTTTTTCATGTATGCACCTTTAACAGTTGCTGGACGAGCCTTAGCAATTGTGTTGAAGATTGCATTGAAGTTTTCAACTAATGCTTCTTCTGTAAAACTTGTTTTACCGATAGCCAAGTTGATGTTTCCTTCTTTGTCTACACGGTAAGTAACTTTACCTTTTTTGATTTCATCAATAGCCTTAGCAACATCCATTGTTACTGTACCAGTCTTAGGGTTTGGCATTAATCCTTTAGGACCTAAAACACGTCCTAAACGTCCTAATTGACCCATCATATCTGGAGTAGCTACTAATACATCAAAATCGAACCAACCTTTAGAGATTTTTTCGATAATATCTGCACCACCAACGAAATCAGCACCAGCAGCCTGAGCTTCTTTTTCTTTTTCGCCTTGTGCAACTACACAAACGCGTTGTGTTTTACCAGTTCCATTAGGTAATACCATTGCCCCACGGATTTGTTGATCAGCGTGACGAGGGTCTACATTTAAACGGAAACTTACTTCAACACTTGCGTCGAATTTTGTTTTACTTGTTTCTTTAGCTAATTTAACAGCTTCTTCAATTGAATAAGTTTTTGAACGATCAACTAATTTAACTGCTTCAGCATATCTCTTACTTACTTTTGCCATTATTGATGTTCCTCCTATTCAAATCCTTCAACCTTGATACCCATGTTACGTGCAGTACCAGCAACAATACGCATTGCAGCTTCTACATCGTTGGCATTCAAGTCTGGCATTTTGTACTCAGCAATTTCTTTTAATTGATCAACTGTAATTGTACCAGCAACTACTTTTTGATCTCCACTTGCTTTTTGTACGTTTGCTGCTTTTTTCAATAAGTTAGCAGCAGGTGTTGTTTTCAATACGAAATCAAAACTCTTATCTTCATAAGCAGTAATGACAACTGGAACAATATCACCTTTACGATCTTTTGTTGCATCATTGAAAGCTGTACAGAACTGAGGCATGTTGATACCAGCACTTGCTAATGCTGGACCTGGTTTAGCTCCACCAGCTTGGAACTGCAACTTACAAACTTTTGTAACTTTTTTCTTGCTCATAAGACGTTCCTCCTATATTTTGTCCTATGCTGTGGTAATACGAACAGTTACGCATTCTCCCACGCATGCCTATTTACTATACACCACTATATTCAGCGATGCAAGCTCATTTTTAAAAAAATTAGAGAAAATTATTGATTCTCTCTAATCATTTACATCCTCCTTCATACGAAGAATCGATTTCTTAAATTTATCCATTTTCTTCTGTACCCTTTCATCATCGTGATCATATACTTCACTTCTTAAATCATATTGAAAATCATAGATATCTGAACGAGTATCGTACCAAATATCATATGCATCACTTCTTGCATCATACCAATCATCATATGCATCTGAATGCACATCATACCATTCATCATAATCAATTTCATCATAGGCATCCTTAATTATCCCATCACAATACATATCATACATATCTTTTAGTGTCTTATCATATATTTCATACATAGCCTTACCCGCATCCTCATAGATATACTCATAGATACCACTCAAGTCTTTATACTTCACTTTATACGATGTATCCTCATTCATAATCAATTCAGCATATTTATAAGCATACTCCCTTAATCGTATTGACAACAATTCAGTCTGCTTTAAAGCACCCTCATAATACGTCTTTACCTTATCCACATTTTTCGTATATGAATTATAATCTGTAATTTCCTCACCCAAAGCATCCCTTTCACTTTTCAACTTTTCATTTGTTTCTTCAACATCCTTTATTGCCATTTCCTCTATTTCATCTATCGTAGAAGCAGATACCTCAATTACATTCACATTCACTTTCTTTACTTCATCATTCTGAGCAGTTGGTGCCCCTGTACAACCACAAAGAATCAAACCCAAACATAAACATATTAACTTTTTCATTATTATTCACTCTTCTTTCCAAAAATATCAATCACATCTTCTAAACAACACGGTAACTCTCCAGTTATCTTTACTCTATTCAATAAATCTATCTTACTTTGTAGATCCACACATTTCTTATCTAACTCACCCAGCTTTCTTTGGCTCAACTCCTTCAAATTGCCCTCACTCATGATCTCTTTAACTTCGTCCAAACTAAACCCTAAACTCACCAACACTCTTATATCCCATAATTGTCTCAACCCTTCTTCATCAAATTCTCGATCTTTTCCTTCTTCATTCTTTGAAATCACTCCCTTCTTTTCATATCTACGAATCATATTTCTCGTGATTCCCATATGATCTTCAATCCATTTCACCTTATATTTCATTGCACACTACTCCTTTTTCAATCTACCGCCTTGTTCTTGGAACAACGCAAGCTAAAAAAGTTATTTCTTCTATCCTCCTTCCGCACTTTTTTTGCCATAAGAGCCCTTGCAGATTTCGCGAACAAAAAAAAAACGGCCCTAAGACCGCATTGAGTTTAAAGAATAATAATGTTAATATATCCACATGAACTTAAATACATGGATAGAAAAGAAATTTAACACAAAAAACTACACATTAGAAAAAACAGATAAAGGCATTAGTAACCACAATTATTTATTAACTATCAACGATAATAAATATATGGTACGTGTTCCTAAAAAAAATCACGAATCCCTTGGTTTACAACATGCACATGAAAAAGAAATTATTGAACTCGTTACTGATTTAGATGTTCCCACTGTTTTATTTGATGAAAACGAAGGTGTCAAGGTTACAAAATATATCGAAGATGTTAAAACCTTTGACGAATGCAAAGACAAAGATCGATTCGCTAGATGTGCAAACTTAATGAAATCATTACACGCAAAAGAAGCACCCCTATTTATTTTTAATCCTTTTGGAAAGATTGAATTCTATAAATCACAAATTAAAGAACCAATTGTATCTTTCCCAAATGAAAAAAGCTTTTTAGAAGCATTAAAAAAAGAATATAAACCAAATGCACTCTGTCACAATGACTTTGTACAAGGAAATATTCTTTATAGCGATACCAAAGACTATCTGATTGATTATGAATATGCAGCAAAAAATGATTATCGCTTTGACATTGCCAGCTTCTTTTCAGAAAATAACATCCACTATATCGACCAAAGAGATCAATTCTACCAAGCCTATTTTGATGGTGAAATCGATCCAATGATCGATGTACAAGTACAGGCATTTGAAAGAATGGAAGATATTCTTTGGGGATATTGGGCAAATATGCTTTATGAGCAAAGAGGCGAACAAATCTATTTTGACATCGCAAAAGAAAAGGAAAAACATTACAGAGGCTAAATTGCCTCTGTTTTTTCATCTATATCCATAAATTCTTCATGCGATAAAGATACTGTTAAAAACAAATCATCCCCAATAATTTGTTTTGCACCTCTATCATTACACAATCGTTTTGCCTTTTCATAATACTTTTTTGGAAGTAACATCGGGTTGCATAAAATACCATTATGTTCACAGATTACGATATGCTTACCATCTTGAATTGAAACCATTTCTTTTAAGGTATTCAATTTTAAATAGGGCATATCCGCCACCATCAATATACATGCATCACTTTCACACGCTTCTACACCTAATGCGATAGAATGTCCCTGTCCATATTCTGGATGATCATTCATAACAACACGATAACCTAATACTTCAGACATTTCTTTGATTTCTTCATATTGTGTAACTACAATCACATCTGAAAAAAACACCGCCTTATCAAACGCATATTCAATTAATTTCCTACCACGAAATTCATAAAGCAGCTTATTAGAAACAAAGCGCCTGGAAAAACCAGACGCTAAGATAATCAAAGAGATATTATTCATCTTCTTTTCCTAATAACACTTTTTCAGCCGTAATAGGCAAAGTACGAACTTGTACGCCCGTCGCATGTTTTACCGCACTGGCAATAGCACTTGTTGGTGTATTAATAACAACTTCTCCAATAGATTTAGCACCGAACGGACCATTGTCTTCATAGCTGCTTTCAAATTCAACACGAACACTTGGAACATCCACTCTTGTTGGCAATTTATACTGTAAGAAGTTACGATTGCGCATCTTACCCTCATCTGAATACGTAATATCTTCACTTAAAGCCATACCAATACCTTGTACAATACCGCCTTCTGCTTGTACACGAGCCAAGTTAGGGTTAATAACCGTACCACAATCGACTACAGAAACATAATCATGAACCTTGATCTCACCCGTTAACTTATCTACATCCACTTCGGCAATACCAACCATAAATGGTGGTGGACTTGTAGGTGACATATGAGAATCGCTCGCAATTAAGGCTTTTGCGATACCACCATTAAAGCATGTATCCGCAAAATCAGCCAAGCTCATTTCATGCGCATGATCCAATGTATTGATTTTCTTACCATCAAATTCAATATCTTTTTTATCCACATTGAAGAATCCGGCTGCCGCTTCTAAAATAGAATTTCTAAGCTTTTCACAAGTCTTTACTACAGCCATACCCGTTACATACGTTGTACTTGAAGCATAAGAACCTGTATCATAAGGCGAATGATCTGTATCCAATGCACTTGTTACAACTTGGTCCACATCACAATCCATACATTCCGCAACCATTTGGGCAAGAATCGTATCACAACCCGTACCCATATCTGTAGCACCAATACTCAATGTATAGAATCCATCATCTTGCAATTTGATTTCAACAGATCCAACATCAAGACCCGAAATACCACTGCCTTGCATAGACAAAGAAACACCTAAACCACGAACAAAATCACCCATATCACGTCTTAAAGGTTTATTCTTATAGTCAATCATTTCCATAGCTTTTTCTAAGCAACGATCTAATGCACATGCATTCAATTCTTCATTATAATATTGCGACAACACTTCATTTTCACGTGTCATATTTTTAAAACGAATCTCACAAGGATCCATATTCAATTCATCAGCCAACTCATTAATAATAGATTCAACCGCAAACTGACCTTGTGTTGCACCATACCCTCTATAGGCACCTGCACGCATTGTATTTGTATAAACTACATCATATGTAAAACGACTCGCCTTTACATGGTTATATAAAGGTAAAGATTTATGTCCTGCCAAGCCAATCGTAGTCGGTCCATGCTCACCATAAGCACCTTGATTTGATAATGTATATAAATCAATTGCTTCAATCGTACCATCTTTTTTAGCACCAATACGAACATGCATCTTCATTTCATGTCTTGAGTTACTAGCCGCAAAAGTTTCTTCACGCGTATAAACAATTTTGCTAGGCTTTTTAAGTTTCCATGTCACAAACGCTGTAAAAATCTCACAACAAGCTGTTTGTTTAGCTCCAAAACCACCACCAATTCTTGGCTTGATCACATTGATTTTTGATTTTGGGATTTCCAAAGCATTACTTAAAATTCGACGAACATGGAATGGAATCTGTGTAGAGCTTACACAATTCAAACGACCATAAGTATCAATGTAACAATAGGAACGCATTGTTTCCATCATAGCCTGTGCATTAGCCTTTGTATGATAATCTCTTTCTAAGACCACATCACACTCTTTTAATACCGCATCCACATCGCCAACAACACTTTCGCCACTGCTGACAATATTACGCTTTACATCATTTCCAATCTCACAAAGACATTTATAATCATCTTCTTCATGAACAACAATTTTATTATCAATTGACTTTTCAAAATCTAACAACGGTTCTAATACTTCATAATCTACTTTAATAGCTTTTAAAGCACGATCCACACAATCCTCATTAGCTCCAGCTACAATTGCCACTTCATCCCCTACATAGCGAACTACATTTTCTAAGATTCTACGATCATATGGACTTGGTTCAGGATAAGATTGACCAGCTAATGTAAAACGAGAAGTTGGAACATCCTCATATGTATACACTGCTTCAATACCAGGAATTCTTTTCGCAATGGAAGTATCAATACTTTTAATTTTTGCGTATGCATGCGGACTTCTTAAAAGTTTGACAATCAAACAATCCTTCGGTGCTAAATCATCACAATATACAGGCTGCCCTGTAACTAAAGCCATCGCATCCTTTTTGATGACACCTTTTCCTACACTATTCATGATTTTCACCTCGACTTAAATACGCTTTAATAGCACGCATCTGCGACATATATCCAGAGCAACGGCATAAATTTCCAGCTAAATAAGCACGAATTTCATCATCACTTGGATTCACTAATTCTTTTTCCATTGCCAAAACATTCATAATAAATCCTGGCGAACAAAAGCCACATTGTTCGGCTCCTTGTTTAGCCATAAACATACCGAATTCACTTGCTTCTTTTTGAAGTCCTTCAAGCGTCGTAATCTCATGATCATCACATCGAACAACTAATGTACTACAAGAAAGAATCGGTGTTCCATCCTTCCATACTGTACACAATCCACAGTTTGCAGTATCACAACCTCTTTTTACACTGTAACAACCATGATCTCTTAGCCAGTCTAACAATAAAGTTTGTGGCTGTACATCATCCTGAATTAATTTTCCATTCACTTTAATTTTAACCAACATAAGACTCTACCTTTCTCATTAACTTCTGTGTTAATCCCTCAACCAATTTTTCTCTATATTCCTTACTTCCACGCATATTGTCTGCACAATATACATCTAAATCAATATGATCTAAATCACAATTATAAACCTTCGCAATGGCAGGTCTTGCCCCGAAACAGAATCGATAGTGATCTGCATATTTTGTACATGATGCATTTAATACACTTAAATCAGTAGCACTTCTTCTTACAGATACAAAGGCACTAGGCAAGTTTGTCTTCTTCACATAAATATATTCCACAATATCCTTTTCATATGGAAGACTCACAAATTCTTCAAGTGAAATACGACCATGTGCATATGTTTGTACATCACACTCTAAACATAACAAGCTACAGATAACATCACTAAAGCTAAAGCGTGAATATACACTTCCTCCAACTGTAGCCAAATTTCTTAATTGTACACCAACAATATCTTTTACAGCATCTCTAAACACATGACAAGTTGCTTTATTAAATGATTCATGTGTTTCTAATTGACGCAACGTCACCATAGCTCCAATCTTAAATTCGTTACCATCTTCTTCAATTTGATCTAAACCTAATTTGTTCAAATCAATAGCAGTTGGGATCTGAATGTCTTCCATCTTCAGCCAGATCATACCACCTAAAATCATATTCTTCTTATTTTTTGTTAGTAGCGCATACGCCTCATCTAAAGATTCTGGCGATGCATAATTCATTATTCTTAACATAATGGATACGCTCTCTTTCTTTACTAAAATTTTAACACAAAAAGAAAGTGTTAAACATAATGTTTAACACCCTTTGTTAGTCTTTTTTACCAGGTAAAATTAAATTTAATACTGTTGCAATCACAAACGTCATAATAATTCCGTTTTGTGCAAAAATATTTCCAACCCAACTTGGTAATTGTGCTAGAACTGTAGGAACTTGTCCAATACCAATTCCAAGACCAATTGCCAAGGCAATAATCAAAGTGTTTCTTTCATTGAATTCAACACGCATTAACGACTGAATACCACTTACTAAGATACTCGCAAACATAATGACAGCAGCTCCACCAAGTACTGATTGAGGCATAACCGCAAATAAAGCACTTAATTTTGGACAGAAACCACAAAGAATCAAGAAGATAGCTCCTGTCATAATTGTAAAACGGTTAACAACTTTAGTCACGGAAACCAAACCAACATTTTGAGAGAATGAGGTATTTGGTAAAACGCCAAACAATGAGGCAACAACAGAACCTAAGCCATCTGCCAAAACGCCACCTTGTAATTCTTCAGAAGTTGCTTCACGATCTAAGCCACCATTTGTGATACCAGAAACATCTCCAACTGTTTCAACTGTTGTCGCAATAAACATAATTCCCATCGCAATAATTACTTCTAAGTTGAATTCCATTTTTACTGGCATAAATGTTGGAAGTGCAATCCAAGAAGCTGTTTGAACTTGTGTAAAATCAACCATTCCAAGTACAATAGCCAAGATATATCCTGCAATAATACCAATCAAGATAGAAGCATTATTCACAAAGCCTTTGATTTGTTTTGCGATAATAATCACTAAAATAACAAATGTACCTACTAATAAATGTTTTGGATCTCCAAAATCAGCAGCACCACTACCACCACCAAAATAATTGATACCAACAGGAAGTAATGATAAACCAATTGAAATGATAACTAAGCTAGTAACAACTGGTGGGAATAATTTTCTTAATGGTTTGATGAAGAAACCTAAAACCATCTCAAATAAACCACCAATTAAACTTGCTCCCATCAATGCACCATAACCATATAGAGCACCCATTGCTTTGGCAGTTCCAATAAATCCAGAACTCGTACCCATAACGATTGGAAGTTTAGCACCAATCTTCCATACTGGATACAACTGAACTAAAGTAACAGCTCCTGCAATAAACATCGCATTTTGAATTAATGCAGATTTTAAATCTGGTGATAATCCAAGCATTCCTGCAATAATTAATAATGGACTGATATTTCCAAGAAACATCGCCAATACGTGCTGAATACCTAAAGGCAATGCCTCTTTTAAAGGTACAACACCATCAAGTTCATATATAGAACCTTTTTTCACATCTTCTTTTTTCATTCTTTTCCTCCGAAAATAAAAAAGTCTCGTACAAAAACGAGAATCAACGCGACACAATAAAAAAGTAGGTTGATTCATAGTCCCTGAATTTACGGTTTAGGGGTAGAAACGTCGACACCGTATTAGTCGACATATACGAAACACGATAGGATTATATCATTAAATAATCAAAAAAAATAGGACAAATTTGCCCTATTTCCATAATTTTTCAGGATATACCCCATCCGCAATCAACTGTTTGAATGCATTCTGAACATATTCCTTATCTTCAGCATATGTAACTCCAAACCATTTATCATGTGTCTCAAGCACCTTCACATTGATACGATCTTCCCTCAATAATTCAGCTACAATATTTGGAAGCAAGTATTCTTTCTTCATTGGGTTATCTGCAATATTCGATAAGAATGTACTGAAATCTTTTTCTAGATACTCTAAGAAATCTGGATATCCAGCCCACATATTCATAGATACATTACTTTCTGGTTTTGCCCAAGCCTCTACTTCCGGATCATCACATACGATTTTATCCCCTTCAGCCTTGATTCCAGTTGTTTCATAAACTTCTTTTAACAAATTATTATCATCCACTTTACATACACCACGAGTTACAGTTCCATTTTCGCTTAATGTATTCTTTAAAATGAAACCAGCCATGCCCATGTCAAATTCTTTTCCCATTTTCGCATGTTCAATCAAGAAATCATGTAACTTCACAAATGCTTCTTTTCCATAATAATCATCTGCATTAATAATCACATAAGGCGTATCCACAACACGCTTTGCACAAAGTACAGCCTGGCCTGTTCCCCAAGGCTTAGTACGCCCTTCAGGACATGTAAATCCTTTTGGAAGATCATTGATATCCTGGAAGACATATTCGACATCCATATAATTTTGGATACGGTTACCAATGACTTCTTTAAATTCTTCTTCAATATCCTTACGAATAATAAATACGACTTTATCAAAGCCAGCTTCCTTCGCATCATAGATTGAGTAATCCATAATGATTTCTCCATTTGGACCCATCTTAGCTAACTGTTTAATTCCACCACCAAAACGGGAACCAATTCCAGCAGCCATAATAATTAATGTTGTTTTCATATTATCTAAAACTCTCCTTGCAAATCAGTATATTCATTATACTAAAATGAATATACTTTCACAAGTTGACTATAATTTACTGATGAAACAAACCCCAAAAGCATTTGGGCCAATATGCACTCCAATCGTTGATCCAATACGAACACGCTGCACATCTATATCCAGTTTAGATTCTAGTTTTTCAACATTCTCCAAACCATATGAATACAATGTATAAACTGGATACAATGTATCAACAAAATCTGACTGCATTTTATCACAAACAACACTTGTTGCCTTATTTACACCACGTGTCTTACCGGCAACCACAACTTCTCCATGGTCTACACAAATAATTGGTTTAATACTTGCCAAAGTTCCAATAGCTGCTGCTGTCTTAGAAATTCTTCCACCCTTAGCCAAATATTCCAATGTATCTAAACCCGCATAAATATGCACATGCTCTTTTAATTCTTCTAAGCCAGATACAATATTTTCAACACTTCTATTTTCACCAATCCAATTCATTGCCACTTCACAAAGCAAGCGAATTCCAGCAACCGCAGTTAATGTATCTACAATATAGATATTTTCATAATCCACCATGTCTTTTGCCAGACAAGCACTCTGATATGTTCCGCTTAATTTGCTTGATAAAGTTAAACAAATCAAGGTCTCTTCTCTTTCCTTCACTTCTTCAAAGATATCTAAAAACTCTTGGGGTGATGGTTGCGATGTTTTAAAGAACTCTTTTGAATTCATCATCTTCTCATAAAACGTTTCCTTATCAATATCAATACCATCTAAATAATTCTTTCCTTCAATCTGAATCTGTAAAGGCACAAAATATAAATTTTTATTTTTAATCTCTTCTTGCGTATAATCACTCGCTGAATCTACTAATAGTCGAATCATAATTTCCTCCATTGTTAACGATGTTAACTGTTCACATTATATACTTTTAAAACAATCTGTCAAATTTTTTAAAAAAATACTTGCATTTATTAAAATGATGTAGTAATATTAGTGAGCGCTTGTCAAGAAAGGCAAGTTTAATATACATGGCGCGTTGGAGAAACGGTTAACTCACATGCCTTTCACGCATGCATTCACGGGTTCGAATCCCGTACGCGTCACCATTTTTCAAATAAAGTCCGAAAGGGCTTCTTTTTTTACTTATAATACTTTTCAGAAAATTTAACACTTATTTTTTCATAAATTTGCGTAAACCCTTTCATAAATGATATAATCTAAATCAGTGAGGAAGGGTGTTTTTATTATGCACAATAAACGTAGTACATTTTCTGGCAAATTAGGATTTGTCTTGTCTGCCGCCGGAGCCAGTGTAGGCCTTGGTAACATTTGGCGATTTCCGTATTTAGCCGCTAAATACGGAGGAGGAATCTTCTTACTTATTTACATTGTTCTTGCCTTAACTTTTGGTTATACAATGATCATAGCCGAAACAACTCTAGGAAGAATGACAAAGAAAAGTCCTGTTGGAGCTTTTCATACTTTCGCAAAAACAAAGTTTGCATCATTTTCCGGATGGATCAATGCCATTATTCCAATTTTGATCGTACCCTATTATTCTGTAATCGGAGGTTGGGTCATCAAATATTTATTTGAGTATCTAAAAGGTGATGCAAAATTACTGGCTACTGACACATATTTTTCAAACTTTATTTCAAACGGAGTATCTACAGAAATATGTTTTATACTCTTTACTTTCTTTACACTCGCCATCATTTATGCAGGTGTTCAAAACGGAATTGAAAGAGTATCCAAATTTATGATGCCAGTTCTTGTCGTATTATCTGTAATCATTGCAGGATATTCAATCAGCCGACCTGGTGCAATTGAGGGTGTGAAATACTTCTTGATTCCTAACTTCGAAAACTTCTCATGGATGACTGTAGTTAGTGCTATGGGACAAATGTTCTATTCACTTTCAATCGCGATGGGTATCTTGATCACTTTTGGTTCTTATATGAAAAAAGACGTATCCATTGAAGGCTCTACAGAAAACGTTGAAATATTCGATACGGCCATCGCAATTATGGCAGGATTGATGATTATTCCAGCTGTATTTTCTTTTTCAGGTGGAAACATGGAAACATTAAAAGCTGGACCATCCTTAATGTTCATCACAATTCCTAAAGTATTCGCAAGTATGGGATTAGGTACAGGTATCGGAATTATTTTCTTCGTGTTGGTATTATTTGCCGCTATCACTAGCTCTATCGCACTAACAGAAAGTGCTGTATCTACATTCCAAGATGAATTGCATTGGTCTAGAAAGAAATCAACAATCATTTTAGGAATTATTATGATTGGGCTAGGAACACTTTCATGTTTAGGATATGGCCCATTATCCAACGTAACAATCATCGGAATGCAATTTTTAGATTTCTTTGATTTCTTGACAAATTCTGTCATGATGCCAATCGCTGCCATTGCGATTTGTATCTTTGTTTCAAGAATTGTTGGATTAGAAAAAATTGAAGAGGAAATTACGCAGGACGGCAATTCATTCAAACGTAAGAAAATATTCAATTTCATGATTCAATATTTATGTCCAATTTTCGCATTCATTATTTTATTAAGTTCAATTGCGAATGCATTTGGATTCATTGCCATGTAAGCTTAGTTCACGCTAAGCTTTTTTTGTACATAATTTTAATGTAAACTAATTGTAGGAGGTAGTTTATGAACATTACAGTATATTTAGGATCAACATACGGAAATGATCCAGACTTTAAAACAAAAATAATAGAATTAGGTACATGGATTGCCAAAAACAATCATACATTAGTATTTGGTGGATCAAAAACCGGATTAATGGGAGAACTAGCCAACAGCACCTTGAATGCAGGTGGCAAAGTAATTGGTGTAGAAGCACAAATGTTTGTGGATGAAGGTGTCCACATGGATAATCTTACCAAGTTATACATTGAAAAAGATATTGCCGATCGAAGAACAAAAATGATAGAACTTGGAGATGCTTTCATTGCCTTTCCAGGCGCAACTGGAACATTAGAAGAAATCAGTGAAATCTTATCAAAACTATCACTGTACCAACTTGAATGTCCATGCATCTTTTATAATGTGAACGGCTATTATGATCATTTAAAAGCTTTCTTACAACACATGATCGATTGTGAATTATCCACACCAAAGCAGCTACAAAACATCTATTTCTTAGATTCAATCGATGAAATCGCAAACGTATTAAAGGACGAGTAAATTTTCTCGTCCTTCTTTATTATGATAATTGTTTTAGTATCCACTCTTTATCATTCGTTGTCTTCATTTTATTAAGTACGTTCTCATCTTCAAGGGCCAAACATATTTTAGATAACACTCCCATATGTTCTCCACCCTTACCTGCAATACCAATCACAAGCTGTGCTTTTTCATCCCCAAACTGAATTCCATCTGGATATTGAAGCAATACGATACCTGTTTTATGAATCACATCATCACCATGTGTAGTGCCATGAGGAATAGCTAATCCCATACCAATGTATGTAGTTACCAATTCTTCACGTTCCAACATAGCCGGAATATATGCACCATCTACATAACCTAATTCTCTTAGTAACTTTCCAGCTTCTGTAATCGCTTCTTCTTTTGATACAGAAGGAAGGTTTAATTTAATTCCATCCAATTGAATGACATCTTCTTGAACAGGCTTTGTTTCATTTTCTTCAACAGGAACTTCAGTCACAATAGAATCACCTGTAGATAACTGGAAAAACAAATTATCTAAGGCTGGATCTGCTAAAAAGTTTGAAATTGTGACTACTTTCGCAAAAGGCGCAGATTTTTTTGCACGCTCCACTAAAGTTTCCTGAACTACCGCAATATCACAATCGACTGGAATATTATCCACAGAAGTATTAATTACAATTAAATCTGGGCGCACACCTTTTAAACGGTTTCTAAATTTAGTAGCTCCCATTGCACTTGATCCCATACCAGCATCACACGCAAACACAATCTTACGAACCAAGGAAACATCAAGTAAGGCTTCACTTCTTCCTTTACTTTCTGCTTTCATTGACTGCATTTTTTTATTTGCTTCATCCAAGTTCTTTTCCCCAGCAAGCTTTATAATCGGGCTTGCCACCAAGAAAGATACACCAGCCGCAATCAAAACACCTAAAGCTGTCATAAGCACTGAGCCCTTTTCAGCCATCGACAAGAAGGCAATAATAGATCCTGGACTTGATGGTCCTTTTAGACCAATATTGAAAATAGAATAGAATGCAATTGCACAAATATTCCCTAAAATCGGAGCAACGATCACAACTGGGTTCATTAATATATAAGGGAAATAAATTTCATGAATTCCACCCAAGAAATGAATGATAATAGCTCCAGGAGCAGAGTCTTTAGTTGCTTTATCCTTCGCAAATAACCAATAAGCCAATAACACACCTAAGCCTGGACCTGGATTAGCCTCTAACATATACATAATAGATTTTCCTGTCTGTGCAGCTTGTTCAGCTCCAATTGGTGTAAATATTCCATGATTGATCGCATTGTTTAAGAACAAGACTTTGGCTGGTTCAATAAAAATCGCAACCAAAGGAATCAAGCCTTTATTTACAAGCACATCTACCCCTGCAGTTAAAACAACTAAAACACCTGTCATAAATGGACCAATAATATAATATCCTAATATCGCAATCAACATTCCTAAAATGCCGACTGAGAAATTGTTGATTAACATTTCAAATCCAGCTGGCATATGTCCATCCATCATTTGATCAAATCTTTTAATTATCCACCCAGAGAATGGTCCCATGACCATAGCTGCCATAAGCATTGGTTGACCTTGTGTTCCTCCAACTCCAGCAATACATCCAACAATCGCAATCGATCCCATCACAAGGCCTCGATCGCCTCCAACCATTCTACCTCCAGTTGCTGCAATCAGTACTGGTAATAAGTAAGTCAACATATACGGTTGAATCGACGCCAATTTTTCATTTGGAAACCATCCATCCGCAATAAATAAAGCTGTTATAAATCCCCAAGCAATGAAAGCGCCAATATTGGGCATAACCATCGCAGACAAGCTTTTCCCTAGCTTTTGAAGAGTCGTTTTCATAATTGTCCTTTCTTAGGACTTCCTTAATATACAGATAGTCCTCGCTTTTCACATTCTTGTTTAAAACTATCTGAAAGTAACGAATCACTGATTAACACATCGACTTGATTTAAATCACAAATCGTATATGTACCCTTTCTATCTACTTTACTAGAATCCATTAACACAATCACTCTTTTAGATCTTTCAATCGCCTTACGTTTCAATTCACAATCCTCTAAAGATTCGCATGTGAATCCTGTTTCCTTCGCATATCGAGTCACGCCAATAAAAGCTACATCGAAATTCACTTTTTCTAAACAGCGAAGTCCATCCATGCCGTTAACACTAAAGCTTCGCATATTTAAATTTCCACCTGTCACAAATACTTTCGATTTAGAAAGTTTTGCCATCTCTATAGCACACGTTAATCCACTTGTATAAAATATATTGTTTTGATCTTTTAGAACATGCGCCAACATTGTAGTCGTACTACCTGAATCTATAAAAATTGTATTAGATGGTTCTACAAATGATAATGCCTTTTGCGCTATCTCTTTTTTTTCGTTTACATTCCGTCCGTAACGAAGTTTTAATACATCATCATTCCCAGAAACTTCATCCATCGATTTGGCTCCACCATGAATTCGAACTATTCTTTTAGCTTGATCCAAATATTTTAAATCTGTACGCAATGTCATTTCAGACACAGAAGGAAATCTTTCTTTTAATTGTGTAAAAGTTACCGTTTGATTCGCATTCACAAAATCAACAATTTCATTTCTTCTTTGATTCATTACTTCCATACAATACCTCCTGTATTTACTGTATTTAGTATACACAAGATTCTTGGTTTAATAAAATCTATTCTTGTTCAAAATGTGTTAATAGATATTCCTCTGCTTCTGGGCACCACAAACCCTTATGAGCATCTACGATATCTGCCAGTGCAACATATCGACTATCTTCCTCACCCATTTTTCTAAGATCTGTCAACGCGACCAAAGGCATATTTAAATGTGTATAAATCAATTTCTTTCCACCTGGAATTTTAGGTAAATTTAATGTTGTTTCAACAGCCGCATTCAACCCTCCAATATGTGTAACCATAACAGCTGGATTGATTCGATTCTCTGCTGTTAATCGCAAAGATTCAATCATATCATCTGTATTTCCACCAGTAGTTCCCATTACGTGAGTCGAATTATAATGAACATCATAGAAATTCATTCTTGCACTAAACTGATTATCCGTAGGTCCTGCAAAGAAGTTTAAGCAACCATCACGACCTAATACAGCACTTGATAATTCCACTACAGATTCAACCGGTGCATAACAGAACACATCATCAAACCCAGTTCCACCTGTAATCTCTTTTAATCCAGCAGCCGGATCTTCCATTTTACCTGTATTCACAAAATGTAATTCAATTCCATCCGCTGCCGCTTCTTCAACTGGGAATAAGTGAGCTGCACGATCCAATCTTTCTTGATTCACATCCGCAACCACAACCATTTTAGGACGAACATCTCTATGCAATGCATATGTTAATGCTCCAAGTCCCATAGGACCTGCTCCTGCAAGAATCGCTAACTTTCCATCTTTTTTAATTCCCATATCATGTTTATATACACCCATATGAGTATGATAAGCCGCATTAAACGCTCCAATCGAACATGACATAGGCTCTGCTAAGCTTGCTTCATAATAAGCTTTTCCTTTATATTCAAGCAAGCATCCTAGTTCCATAACTTCAGCCGGAATAATACAGTAAGTTGTATCTCCGCCAAAGAATTCATAAGAATATCCTGGTGACCACATTGTTCCTTTATAATTCAAAGCTGGTTGTAATGTAAATTTCATACCCGGTTTAAATTGGTCTTTATATTTTTCACCAACCTGTACAATATCGCCTGCCATTTCATGTCCCATAATAGCTGGATGATCTGCAACATCTTCATGCACACGTTTATGTTTCACACCTAAAATGGCACATTTGTAAGTTGACATACAAACACTGTCTGAGACAACCTTTACTAAAATTTCATCTTCCTTAATTTCTGGTAATTCAAATTCGTCTAATCTTAAATCATTAGCTCCATGTAATCGCACTGCCTTTGCTTTCATTTCAAAAGTCTCCTCTCTCTTTAAATTGTTGTTTCAAAAGCTACATCTACATAATATACCTTTATTTTCAGTTGTCAACTGTTATTTCAAAAATTATTTACTTGCGAAACAACAACAAAAGGAGTATTCTATAATCAGATAAAGAAAAGGAGAACATTATGATTTATACAATTACTTTTAACCCCTCTTTAGACTATGTCATTCAAGTCGATCATTTTAAGCCTGGTATCATTAATAAAACAAAATTCGAAGAAATCCTTCCTGGAGGAAAAGGCATCAATGTCTCAATTGTCCTATCTAACTTAGGACACGAAAGTACAGCACTTGGTTTTATGGCTGGATTTACAGGAAAAGAAATTGAGCATAAATTAGAAAGTTATGGAGCTAAGACGAATTTCATTCATGTAAAAAAAGGATTATCACGTATTAATGTAAAGATGAAGTCGGATGAAGAAACTGAAATCAATGGTATGGGACCTGACATTCAGCCAGAAGACATTCAAGAATTATTCCATCAATTAAATCAACTAACAGATCAAGATATCCTTGTTATTTCTGGAAGTATACCAAGCACTTTACCAGATACAATGTATGAACAAATCATGGAACGTGTTCAGAAAAAGAAAATAAAAGTTGTTGTCGATGCGACAAACAACCTGTTATTAAAAGTATTAAAATATAAACCTTTTTTAATTAAGCCCAACAATCATGAATTAGGTGAAATCTTCAATGTTGAATTAAACACACGAGATGAAGTCATTCCTTACGCAAAGAAACTACAGGAAATGGGTGCTCAAAATGTGTTGATTTCTATGGCAGGACAAGGTGCAGTACTCGTGAATGATCATAATGAAGTAATTCAAAGTAAAGCTCCAAAAGGAACAGTTGTAAATTCTGTAGGTGCTGGTGATTCTATGGTTGCAGGCTTTCTTGCAGGATATTTAGAAACAAACGATTACGAAAAAGCCTTCATCAACGGATTATGCTGTGGAAGTGCAAGTGCCTTCCAAGTAGGTCTTGCGACAAAAGAAGATGTAGAAAAGATAAAGAAAACTCTTAGCAAATAACTAAGAGTTTCAGACTGTTGACAAAGTGACTGTCGACAGTTTTTTTAAAATCTGATAGAATATCTGT